>NZ_JBNPWS010000006.1:0-201613 GCF_050433705.1 Paenibacillus sp. DS2015
CCGTCTCCTCCATCATTCCGTAACCATAAATATCAAAGGGGAGAGCTACAGAATTAAAGAAAAGAAAAAGGCTGGGTTTTTCAAACCAGATTCTATGGAAGACAAAGATTCATAATTTTGATCGATGTAGGGAATTTTCAACTGCTACTTTTGGGGATTATTAAGTTGGTGTTGACAGGATCGTGAGTATCGTTTTCACTCTCATTGTAAATGCTATAATATGGATCGAAAATATATTATTTGAAGATTATGATTGGGGATTTCTTGAACAGCTCACGTATGAGTCTAACTCTGTAGCAGAGGGGATTGTATTCACCATTGTAAATTACAATCCTTTATATCTTTCAGGAGGGTTCATAGGTTTGAGTATCTTTGAACTGGTCTGTTCAGCATTCTTCCTCTATGTTACCGTGAAACTCATTGATCGAAAAGTAGAAGTATAACAACAAGAGACCTCGTACGCGTAACTCGCGTATGAGGTCTCTTGTTCATCACACTGTAAATTTAGATGTAGTATCCTTTAATTGGGTTGAGGTATCTTTTAATGTTTGGGTCAACTCATATAATTGGTCTGATATTTGATTCTGACCCTGAGAAATATGACTTACAAGCTCCATGCGAGAGTTAACATCAGAGGAAGTGGTGGATAACGTCTCTACCGAAGTGACAATATGGCTCATACTGGTAGAGATCTCGGTGATGGCTAAGGTGATCTCGCTAACCTGGCCAGCTAGAGTCGAACTTTGTGATTCAAATTCATGGAATGTAGTACTTGATTCCTTAGAGATATCCTTTGTTTCCTGGATGACAGTTGAGAAGCTTGTTAGACTTTGATGACAGGAAGCCATGTTGGAATGGATCAGGACTAAGTCTTTATTGATCTCCTCAGATAGCGATTTCGTATTCACAGAAAGCTTACGAACCTCATCAGCAACAACAGCAAATCCCCTTCCGTGTTCACCTGCTCTAGCTGCTTCGATAGAAGCATTAAGAGACAGTAGACTCGTCTGTGTATTCATATCTTGGATACCGGCAAGTGTGCGTTCGATATGGCTGTATCGTTCAGACATCGTATCGAATACGTTCATTAATTGTTCAAACTCTATTCCCGTTCGATCTACTAATTTAACCACTTCCGTCATGCGCCCAACACCAAGCTGTGAGGCAGTTTTCATCAGTTGCATGTTGCCATTAACATATTCACTTGATGCCATGATTTGCTGACTACTAGCGGATACTTGTTCTGTAATAGCAGAGATCGATGTGGTCTCGTCAAGTTGAGATGATAGCATGGGCGCGCTACTCTCAATTTCCTTCTTAACTGAAATAGAAGCTTTTTTATTGTCGCTAGCAATGTTATCCATTTGTTGTGAGAGTGCCAGTACATTCCTACTAACATCAAGCGTGGATTGAATCGTATTCCGAAGATTGGCCCCCATGACCGATAGCGTCTGATCAATCACGCCGAACTCATCACTCCGATGTAAAGTTTCCTCGTAGGTAAAGTCATTTTTCTGGTAGGAATCAATTCGTTTCATAATTCCTGCTAATCCTTTACGAATATGGGAAATGAAATAGATGATCATTAGGAATGGAAGAACGATAAGGGCTACACTGCTCATATAGATGGCCTGATTGGCTTGCCCAATCTTAAGGGTTAGTTTGCTTTGGTTTTCATCTAACACAGCCTGGAATTTGTCCTTCAACATCGAATTGCCCATAGATAATTCTGATGTGTAGGTCTTAAATAATCTTTGCTTCAATAAACTCTTCTCTATATCATTTAGATTACGTGTCATCTTGGGAAATGCATCCTTCAGGGTAGCATAGACGGAATCCAAAATGTTGATATAATTTACAAACTTACCTTCTGTTAGATTCAAGTGCACATCGAAATCGTTCAATTGTACGGATAGATTCTCTATATCCTTAGGAAGGGTTGCAATATCCGAACTTAGGTTTTCCTGAAATTCATTGTTTCTTGTATCTAGTATATCAATCATCCATAGTAGATCTCGTTGCATTTTATCTGCTACTACAAGATAGTTCTTTTGTTGTTCAGTTGCATATTGTGAAGATTGGATCTGCTTAGCTACATCACGGTTTACGAGAATAATGGTAACTCCGGATACAGTACTTATCAGTGTAATGACTACTAACATGATGATGAGCTTCTGGGTGATTTTTAGACGCTGTTGAAATTTTTTTATTTTATTGAAAATGGTTTGCATGATCGGTTCTCCCTTTTGTTGTTTATAATTAATATCGGTATTAAATACCTATAATTTAGTTAAATAGCAGTGGGAAAATAATACAAACAGAACTAAAAAATTCGGTTTACATGGAAATACGACATACCAAATAGCAGGTCAAGGATAACCACCTTAACCTGCTATTTTAGCTACCACCCTGTTCCTTCAAATGAAGGATGGCATATTTAACGGTGGCAAAGTTCCCCGCAGATTAATATTTATCGTTTGATCCCATTCGTCCATTCTCCTGGTTTCAATAGGGGACATTGTGCCATTGATACCTGCGTTAGCAAACACAATATCTAGTTTTCCAAATTATTAATCTGGCATTGTTTAGTTCTCCTAAATTGACTTTAATGGTAGATAGATGTGTATTTTATGAATACCTTTTGGTGCTGAATTATGAAACACCCGGATCAACCTAGAGATTTACAATGAATAGGCGTAGAATAGGTTCTGCAATGCAACGAAAGGACGTGATGAGGACGAATTACTCGTGGAAGCGGAACTTAATTGTGCTGTGGATTGGGGTTTTCTTTTGTAGTACGGCGTACTCCATTTCCATTCCATTCTTACCTATTTTTCTGAGCACCGATCTTGGAGTTGAGAGTAATATAGAGATTTGGTCAGGATTGGCCTTTGGAATTACGTTTCTAGCTAGTGCATTAATCTCTCCTTATTGGGGTTCACTTGCTGATAAGTATGGGCGAAAGCCGATGCTTATTCGTTCGGGATTTAGTCTTGCTGCCCTATATTTTTTGAATTATTTTGTAACAGATCCTTACTGGTTCTTGGTAGTCAGAATCCTTCAAGGGTTACTAGCTGGATTCGTTCCGGCTGCGATTGCGATGGTAGCTACGAACACACCAGAGGACAAAACAGGTTATGCGCTAGGGATTATGTCTACTTCAGGCGCAACAGGGAGCATTATTGGTCCCCTGATTGGTGGAATCGTCAGTCACTATTATGGGAATAGAAATGCATTTCTCTTCTCCAGTGTGATTGTGTTGTTTTCTGCATTAATTGCGACTTTTTTCGCCAAAGAACATAATTTTGACCGCAAGGCAGTTCGGTCTCATGTTCGTGATGATCTTAAGATGGCAGCGGCCAATCCTGTCTTCATGACCCTGATGGGATTGGTATTCATCACAACGTTCTCCATTATGATTCTGGAGCCTCTAATAACGGTATATGTCATGGATATGGGAGTATCGAAAGATAGTGCATCACTTAGCTCGGGGATTATTTTCTCAGCTGTTGGGGTTGCAACGATTATCATGGCACCTCAATGGGGGAAAATGGGTAGGAAAATAGGTTACGTTAAGATTTTGTTCATTGGACTAATAGGTGGAGGCGTCGGGAATATTTTGCAGTTTTTTGTGACGGGCTATATCGGATTCGGAGTGTTGAGATTCGTATACGGTTTATTCTTTGCTGCTGTGTATCCCACGATCAATGCGCTGATCGTGGAAGTGACAGATTCGAACTTTCGAGGAAGAGCTTTTGGTCTGAATCAATCAGCTTCGCAGATGGCCACAATGGCTGGGCCTATTATTGGAGGACTCTTGGGTGCGTGGATTCCTATCCAATGGATATTTATAATTAATGGTGCTGCCCTAATAGGATCGGCACTACTTGTCAGAGCAAGAATGAAGAATCGAGTGATTGTGCATTCAGACTAGAACGTTACTTAGGATGTTGGATATAGTGAGATTTTATTTCTATTTTTATCCAAAATTACACTTGATTCTCAGGGTCTCAATACGGTTAAATATGAGTGTAAGAATAGTGAATATGTAACGCTTGGAAACTCGTCGTTAGGTCATATTCCTGTCCATTATCTCATAGATTAACTGTACACATATTTCTACTATAAGGTGGAAATAGGAGCCGGCCTGAGGAGGAGAGTCATGTGATGAAACAAAAGGAATGCATCGCAATGCTGTTGGCCGGAGGCGAGGGTAAGCGACTAGGAAAGTTAACTCGCAAAATTGCCAAGCCTGCGGTGTTCTTTGGTGGGAAGTACCGAATTATCGATTTTACGCTAAGCAATTGTACGAATTCCGGGATTGACACCGTTGGCGTATTAACACAATACCATCCATTAGTATTAAATCGGTATATCGGAATTGGTAAACCTTGGGATTTGGATCGTAAAGAAGGTGGCGTTTCCATTCTACCCCCTTTTATTAAGCAAAAGGGTGGCGATTGGTATAAAGGTACTGCAGATGCGATCTATCAAAATATGGATTATATAGAACAATATAATCCGGAATACGTTCTGGTTATATCAGGCGATCATATTTACAAAATGGACTATGAACGTATGCTGCAGTTTCATAAGAATAAGCAGGCAGACGCGACAATTGCGGTCATTGGTGTCAAATGGGAAGAAGTGAATCGATTCGGGATTCTGAGCGTGGATGAGAATCACAAGGTGACAGACTTTAAGGAAAAGCCAGATAACACAAATAGTAATTTGGCATCTATGGGTGTATATATTTATACGTGGAAGACACTAAAGAAATATTTAGAGCATGATGCATCTCTTTCGAAATCAAGTCATGACTTTGGTAAAGATATTATTCCCGCCATGTTGGAAGACAATGTTCAAGTCATGGCGTATCCTTTCGAAGGTTATTGGAAGGATGTTGGAACGATTAAAAGTCTCTGGGAAGCGAATATGGATATGCTAGATGATCCGAATGGGCTAAAACTAGAAGATCGTACATGGCGTATCTATTCTCTGAATCCGAATCAACCCCCTCAATATATTGCTCCATCTGCTAGCGTTACGCACTCACTCGTGAATGAAGGTTGTATTGTATTTGGTGAAATTTCGCACTCCGTTCTATTCTATGGCGTAGAGATTGGAAAGGGGAGTGTGATCGTAGATTCTGTCATTATGCCTAATACCAAGATTGGAAATAATGTTAAGATCTATAAGGCTATCGTTGGCGAAGGTTCTGAAATCGGTGACGGGATTGTCGTAGGTTCGCCAGATAGTGAAGAAGTCACGCTAGTGGGGAACCATGAGTCTATACCGTCCGAGTTCCTGTCTGATAAGGAGGGGATGCCAAGATGAAGAATGTCATGGGTATTATTAATATGATAGATGAGCCGAACCATCTAGAAGAATTAACGAATCATCGCAATATTGCTTCCGTACCTTTTGCTGGCAGATATCGGTTGATTGATTTTGTTCTATCTAACATGGTTAATTCTGGAATTACGAATGTTGGGATATTCGCGCAGACGAAATACCGGGCGATGATGGATCATTTAGGATCAGGGAAGGAATGGGATTTGGACCGTAAACGTTCGGGACTCTTTATTCTTCCTCCTGTGAACGAGGGGCAAGACTCGGATGCTTGCCAAGGTGATTTGCATGCATTTAATGCTCACCGGGACTATTTGAATCGGAGTAGTCAGGAATATGTACTTATCTCTCGTGGATACTTGGTATGTAACATCGATTTTAATGCATTATGTGATTATCATGAGGATAAGGGTTCTGATATCACCTTTATGTATAAAGAAATGGAAGAATCGGATTCAGTATCTACCAGATTGATTACAGATGATCAGGATCGAATGATTTCGATTGAGCAGCGAGATGGATCAAGTCACAGAGATAAAGTATCGATGGAAATATTTTTTCTCAAAAAGAGCTTGCTTCTCGACCTCATTGAAACGTCTTTGGCTGAGGATCAGCATCATTTAGTAGAAGACGCTATCCTTAAGAACATAGAACACTTGAACATATATGGATATCGTTATGAAGGGTACTTAGGCATTATTAATACGTTGCAAAGCTACTATAAACATAGTATGAATCTATTAGATCCTACCGTCTGGAAACAATTGTTCTTCCAGCCAGGTCTAATTTACACGAAGATTAAGGATGAGCCGCCAACTCGGTATCAACCCTCTAGCCATACAAATAATTCATTAGTAGCTAATGGATGCATTATTGAGGGGACGGTAGAGAACTCAATTCTTTTTCGGGGCGTCAAAGTACACAGAGGGTCACATGTGAAGAATAGCATTGTGATGCAGAATGGCATCATTCATGAGAATGCTCTCGTGGAACATGCGATCTTGGATAAAGATGTTGTGGTTAACGCAGAACGAACCGTGATCGGACATGATTTAGCTCCATTTATGGTAGTGAAGAAGGACGTTATATAATAGTTATACTATTAATGCGTGTTCAACATAGATGACTTTATGTGTGTTCAAAATAGATAACTTTTTGAATGACCAATACTAAACAGCCACAGCTCGAAGACATTGTCTTTGGGCTGAGGCTGTTTAGTATATAGCGACTATGAATTTGCTCTGTTTCATAACTGCTTCTTTCGTTTATGCCTTGTTATATAGAATATGATTTAAACGGTGAAGCTTTGCTTGGAGGATATACGAACAATGGGAGGATGAGAAGTGTGAAGAAGAGACTTCGGTGGGGGATTATTGGCTGTGCGAGTATTGCAGAGCAATGTGTGATGCCAGCAATTCAGCAATCATCTACAGGTATTATAATGGCGGTGGCCAGTCGAGATTTAAAGAAAAGTAAAGCCATGGCCAAACAATTCAAAGTTCCTAAAGCATATAGTAGTTATGAAGAACTACTACAAGATCGCGATATAGATGCCGTATATATTCCTCTTCCTAATCACATGCATAGAGATTGGACTATTCGTGCCCTCGAGGCAGGAAAGCATGTCTTGTGTGAAAAGCCAATGGCAATGAATACTCGTGAGGCGGAGGAGATGGTGGAGGCTAGCACGAAAGCAGGCGTGCAGCTGGCTGAAGCTTTAATGTATCGTTACCATCCGGTGCTTGAACATGTTCGACGATTAATCAAAGCTGGAGGAATTGGCGAAATTCGCGGTTTACGCGGTGCTTTCACATTGAATAATTCAGATGATATAGGTAACATTCGCTATCGTTCAGATTGGGGAGGAGGATCATTATATGATGTAGGCAGTTATCCCCTTAGTGCTGCTCGTTTCTTCACGGGACTTGAACCAGAAGCCGTGATGGTAAATGCATTCTTCTCCGAGGAACATGATGGGGTAGATATGATGGCTTCAGGACTCGTAGAATTTGCGGGCGGATTATCACTTACCTTTGATTGCGGATTGTGGGCAGAGGAACGAAGATCCATCGAGATTGTAGGGACACGTGGACGTTTTGAAATTCCACATATCTTCTCAGGCAAGGAACAGTCGGGATATTATTTATATTCGGGACGTCAGCTTAGGCAATATAGAGAGAAAGAAACTAATGCCTATGTTCATCAAGTGGAGAGCTTTGCTCGTAGTATATTCGGAGAGATACCGCAGCGTTTTCTACCTGAAGATGCTGTTTGTAATGCAAGGTTACTTGAAGCGTGCTTACGCTCGGCAAAGGAACGGAGAAGAATTGTACTATAGCTGGATCGAATGGGGAAATATAAGGCGGAGAACAACAAAGAGGCTACCCTGTAGCCAATGATTATGGCGTACAGGGTAGCCTCTTAAGTACGTTAATTAATAACGGTAATTCTCGCTCATGAACCGATCTGTTTTCCCTATAAGATCGGCTAGCCGAAGCAGAACTTCAGATGCCTCCGCGCGTGTTACAGCACGATCCGGAAGGAATTTGCCGTCTAGCGCAGGTAGAAGACCGAGTTTCATTGTAATTCCAACGGCTCCCTTATGGGGGATGGATGAAGCATCGGATATCCCTGCTACATCTGAGTTTTCGTTATAGAAGTGGGATAACTTCTCATACTGCAACATCGAGACAAGGCTTACCGCGAGCTCATCGCGCGTAAGTACTTTATCTAAGTTTAATACGGTATTTACATTGTAATTCAACCATCCAAGTTCTATAAAGGACTGGAGGGAATTATAATAAGGACTCTCAGAAGTTATTCCACCGTAGAGAGTTTCTGTTCCTCCACGATTCATGGAGTCTATGGTTGGGTACAATGCACGCGCGGACATATTCAACCAATCTCCTGCTTTTAGGGTAGCATCAGGGTGAACATTTCCTTGCTCATCTGGTATTAATATGCCATGTTTTATTATCTCTAGAAGTGATTTCTCAGAAGGATGATCTTTAATATCTTTGGCTTCGACAGATGTTGTACTAACCGCTCCATAATAAGTGTTACGCCATTTCCCACTCTGAGCATCTAGCCAAACTGTACCTGAGGTGGATTCACTCCACTGTGGTGCATACACTAGCTTAGTAATGGCTGGACTTTCAACGCTTCCAGACCACATTCCTCCATAATTACCATACTTCAATTGAAGGTTCAACTTGGAGAGATACACATTACGGGCTTCTTCCTTACTAACCGATGTTTTACTATTCTGAGGTAGTTTAGTTAGATCAACATTACCTCCAAGATAGAAGGATTGTACAGTCCCATCTGCACTTAAGGCGAGCTGAACTTGATTATTGGATACAGGAATACCATTGAAGTAGCGTTGGAAATGATAATTATAAGTAGGTTGTTTCGCTTTAGCTTTAGGGGTACTGATATAAGCTAGCTTATATTCATTGCTGGCATTAGGGACTAGATTCGTGACAAGCTTAATCGCTTTCTGCTGTAATTGAGTATCGGTTAGAGCTGGACCTTGGGTAGGGTAGGTGATCTCACCTTGAGAGCTATAACTAATGAAACTATTATAACTATAGACCTGACCAGTCTTCACATTAACCTCGGCTGAAATATCAGAGTTCATTGAATCATTGGCGCTTCTCCAATGTAGATTCCATGTTTTAGTTGATGGATCATCCCATTTACTTTGAGCTTGTTTGTTCTCGAGTATATACTCTTGAGGTACTCCAATCTTGGTTGCTAATAATGCTGCTGCATCATCGGCACTTATGGATTTAGAGGAGGAGACAAACGGGTCTCCAGACTGAGGAAGATCAATCTTCTTATCAAGTAGACCTAATTGTTCGATATTGCCATTCAAGCTGTCTAATGGTTTGCCCGTATGAGCATCGAAGCTGTAAACATGACTATCTAATGGCTTATAACCTAAGAAATATTTCTGCTTTTGAATCGAGTTCGAGTAGATAGATTCTGGAATATAAGCAAGTTCGACGTCAAAAGAGTCTCGATACTTTGTATCCATTGCTGACTGAGATAGGGTAGGCGTTGCTGAAGGATACGCTGCTGTGGTCTTATGTCGATTGTAGGATACAACGTCTCCACTTCGACTAACGGAGATATTGATAGATTCAACATCAGAAGGTAGGCCGTTAACCCAGATCGTATAGTAGTAGTTATAACTTGTTGGTGCAAATAAGGATGGGGTTTCGGAGTTCATGTAAATTTCAGAATGATCATGAAGTCCTGCGTAGTCAGCATTTTTTAAATTTTTGGATAACCACTGTTTGGCAATTACTTCAGCTTCTTTATCAGTGACAATCTTATCTTTGGCTGTGCTTAGTCGCTCAAGAATGTTTGAAGGCAAATGCACCGAAAGTGCTTCTCCACTCACAGCATCGATAGTAGCAGAGAAGCCGAATGAAGAATTTCCGAATGAATAACTTATATTAAAAGTCCATACTTGAGTATAGTCAGGAGGATAACTATTGGTTTTGCCATATTCGGCTGAACTCACAGTGGCATCGGATAGCATTGGAAAAGCGGAAATCAGTTTTTGCCATGCTTGCTCAGAAGAAATAGATGCTCCTTTGGGAATATCGTTACTTGTTACTTTGAGATCCTCACCACTGCTCTCGGACTCCTCTAGGGTCGCCTGAGTAGTAATGCTTGCTACTTTACTATCAGCTGCCCATGCAGGCTGTTGAAGCAAGATGAGTAGTGCTGCCATGGTAACGATCACTTTTTTGACATGATGCTTTGAAGTTTGGTTCGTATTCAATACAGTCTTCTCTCCTCTCAGATTAAACAAGATTAAACAACATATACTTTTGTGGAGATGCTCTAAGAGGACTGATATATTAGGTCTATATACAATACCATAACTTACCTTTTTTGTAAGTGCGCATGTACTCATTTATTTGTGCTTCACCTACATCCCAATACTCCTTCAGCAGCCCTGATGTCAGCTTCTAGGTGCTGAATAGTCGACTTTTGAACGCACACTATGTGTTCTATTTTTGTCATATATTTGTTAGATAATCATGGTTAGAACGCTCGACTACACTATGATGCTGTGGTATCATAATACTCTGATAACGTATTAACGAACTAAAGTAATGTTAGAATTAACCATCTGTGGAGGGGTAAGAATGAAGAAGAATGTAGTTTTTATTGTGCTATTAGGCGTGCTTATTTTAGCCTTGTCAGGGTGTTCCAGTAATAAGAATGATGATACCATTGTCATCGGAATTGATGATAAGTTTCCACCAATGGGTTTTAGAGATGACTCTAATGAACTTGTTGGTTTTGATATTGATTATGCTAAGGCGACAACGGAGAAGATGGGTAAGAAAGTCACTTTTCAGCCGATTGACTGGTCAGCCAAAGAATCAGAGTTAAATAGTGGTCGGATTGATCTGATCTGGAACGGGTATACCATTACGGATGAACGGAAAGAAAAGGTATTATTCACGAAGCCTTATCTGAAGAATAGCCAGGGCGTCGTAGTGTTGACAGATTCAGAGATAACGAAGCTCGATGATCTCACAGATAAGCAGATTGGACTACAGAAGCTTTCCTCTGCAGCAGATGCATTAGAGGCTAGTACAATTAAGGATAAGGTGAAGAACGTCTCTGAGTTCCCAGATAACGTACTTGCATTAAGCGATTTAAAGACAGGTCGTATTGATGCGGTTGTTATTGATGAAGTGGTTGCGAACTATTATATGTCTCAACAAGCAGGAACCTTTAAGCTACTGGATGAATCTCTAGCACCTGAGGAGTACGGGATCGGGGTAAAGAAGGGGAATGAGGATTTGTTGAAAGAGTTGCAAACGGCACTTGACGAGTTAGAGAAAGAGGGTACAGCGGCAGAGATTTCCAAGAAGTGGTTCGGGGAAGATAAAGTACTGAAATAATTAGATATCAAATTATAGGATAGAAACCGGATACCCTATCCGGTTTCTTTACTTAGGAGTCGACAAGAGAGATGAGTTTGGATTATATCGTACAAATAGCAAAGCCGATGTTAGAAGGAGCACAGACGACGATTATTCTGTTCCTGATTGCCATCATATTAGCCGTTCCCCTTGGGTTTATCATTACCTTAATGGCCAAGAGCCAAATGAAGGTAATCGCTTGGATTGCACATACTTATATCTATGTGATGCGAGGGACACCATTGTTATTACAGCTGTTATTCTTTTGCTTCGGTCTACCGCTTCTACCGGTCATTGGGGAGTATTTGGTTATGGATCGATTCGTTGCAGCCTGTCTCGGATTCGTTCTTAATTATGCTGCTTATTATGCGGAGATTTTTAGGGGAGGATTACTTTCCATCGATAAAGGGCAGAACGAAGCGGCACAGGTTTTAGGTCTAAGTAAGTGGCATACGTTATCGAGAGTAACGCTGCCGCAGATGATTCGTGTGGCGTTGCCTTCTATGGCTAATGAATCCATTACACTTGTAAAAGATACTGCGCTTCTCTACGCTGTGGCTATACCAGAGTTACTGCATTATGCCCAAACAGCAGTTAATCGTGATTTTACGATAACTCCCTTTTTCGTGGCAGGGGTCATCTATCTACTAATGACGTTAGTGCTTACACTCTTATTCAAGATGCTGGAGAAAAGATTCAAATTCGAATAAAAGGACTGTCGGAATATGACGAGCATAATTGAAGTTAATAAATTGAAGAAATCGTTTGGAGATCTAGAAGTACTAACCAATGTGAGTTTCACTGTTCATCCAGGCGAGGTAGTAGCTGTCATTGGACCCTCTGGTTCAGGAAAGAGCACCATGTTACGTAGTCTTGTTCATCTCGAAGAAGTGACGGGTGGAAGTATTCATATCCAGAGTGAGGCTTTAGTAGAAGACGGCAAGTATTCAAGTGGGGCTAAGATAAAAAGCATAACCTCTCGGATGGGAATGGTATTTCAGCATTTCAATCTATTTCCACATCTGAACGTACAAGATAATTTAGAGCTTGCTCCTAAGTTTGTGAAGAAGGAGTCCTCCGGTGAACTCCGCCGTAGAAGCACAGAATTACTCGCTAAGGTGGGTTTAGAGGATAAGGCTAAAGTCTACCCAGCTAAGTTATCTGGAGGGCAGAAGCAGCGTGTGGCCATCGCACGGGCTTTGATGATGAATCCAGATATATTGTTGTTTGACGAACCGACCTCTGCGCTTGATCCTGAATTAACGGGTGAAGTGCTAAGAGTGATCAAACAACTAGCGGAGGAGCATATGACGATGATCATTGTTACGCATGAAATGAACTTCGCTAGAGATGTTGCGGATCGGGTCATTTTTATGGATAAAGGGGAAATTGCCGAAGAAGGTACACCTGAGCAAATTTTCGGCAATCCACAACTGACACGGACAAAGTCTTTTTTAAACAAAGTAGAATCAAATTGAATAAGTATGTCATGTTACAATGAATACGAAGGATACAAAAAAACTGCCGCGAATACGCATTTGGCAGTTTTTTTGTACTTGGAGAGGTTGTTCAAAAACCGGTAGAATGGGTATAAACATATTTATACACAATGGCATGCAGGAAGAATAGATTGTGTAAGAATAGGCTATTACTTAAAGGGATAAGGGTTAATTATATTGGACTAATAAGGGGAAATGATACATGAAGATGAAGCTAACTCCAGAACAACGTATCCAATTACATGGGTTTAACAATCTTACTAAATCGCTGAGTTTCAATATGTATGATATTTGCTACACCAAAACAAAAGAAGAACGTGAAGCTTATTTAGAGTATATTGATGAACAGTATAACTCGGATCGATTAACGACTATCCTACAGACGGTCACCGAAATTATCGGTGCGCATGTATTAAATATTGCTAAACAGGACTTTGTGCCCCAAGGAGCAAGCGTAACAATTCTAGTGTCAGAGGGAGCTGTAGTAGAAGTTCCAACTGCATCCTTCGACGAATCGCCCGGACCGCTTCCAAGTACGGTTGTCATGCAATTAGATAAGAGCCACATTACAGTTCATACCTATCCAGAGTACCATCCGGATGAGGGAATTAGCACTTTTAGAGCGGATATTGATGTCTCGACATGCGGAGAGATTTCACCACTCAAAGCCCTTAATTATTTAATTCATTCATTTGATACAGATATTATGACGATTGATTATCGTGTTCGGGGCTTCACGCGAGATATGAGTGGGCACAAGTTGTTTATTGATCATGATATTAATTCTATTCAGAATTATATTCCTGAGGAAGTTCAGGGGCAATTTGACATGATTGATGTTAACGTGTATCAAGAAAATATTTTTCATACGAAATGTAAGCTTAAAGAATTTGACCTAGACAACTATTTATTCGGGTATACGAAGGAGACATTAAACGAGCAAGAGCAGGAGGAAATTACCGAAAGAATTATCGAAGAGATGGACGAAATATATTATGGGAAAAATATGAGACGGGATTAGTATACTGCGTGATCAATACTACATCATTGCAGTGAGGAGAGGTTATTATACAGGCGATACCTGATCATTTAGACTATGGACTTTCCGTCATTTTTATTGGTTTTAATCCTAGTGTTCGTTCTGGGGAACTTGGACACCATTATGCTAATCCACGTAATAACTTTTGGAGAATTCTTCATAAGGCTCAAATAACGCCTCGGGTATATAAGGCTTCTGAGGACCATGATCTGCTTAAGTTAGGGTATGGTTTTACAAATATCGTGGAACGGCCCACGCGTGGGATTGATGACATTACTCGTGAGGAATATGCGAATGGACGGGAAATTCTTCGTGGTAAATTGAAGGAATATCGTCCGGATATTGCTTGCTTTGTAGGCAAAGGTGTCTACACACAATATAGCCAGAGGTCCAAGGTGAAATGGGGATTTCAAGAAGAATCAGTGGTTGAAGGGCTCCACGAATTCGTGGCCCCTTCATCTAGCGGTCTTGTTCGCATGCCTATGGATGAAATAGTCGAGATCTACCGTCAATTGAGTGACTTTATCGCTTGAGATGTCAATGAAGACTTCGATAAGTTAGGTATGGATCGTTCTTTAGATATGAATTCCAAGCTCAGGCTGTTATTAGATAAGATCTCAGCAGATCTTATCTAATAACAGCCTGTTTTATTTAGTGAAAAAACTTGATTAAAGTTATATAGGTTCACTCAGCCGATGCTGTCTACGATAATCTCGTGGAGACAGATGGGAAGTCTTCTTGAACATTTTACCGAAATGAGAGAAGTTCTCAAACCCAGATCTCCAGGCGATTTCTGATATAGACAGATCCGTCTCACGTAGGAGGCGCTGGGCTTCCTTAATTCTAGTTAAGTTTAAATAATAGGTGTAACTAAATCCAGTAGTCTCCTTAAAGATACGACTTAAATAGAATGGACTAATATAGAAAAGACTTGCGATTTCTGACAACGGAAGCGATTCGGAGAAATGTTCATTAAGATAACGAACAACATCTGTAATTTTACGTCCTATCGGAGTATCCATTTGAAGTGAAAGGCTTATTCGGTTCTGTTGTTGTCTATGGGCATACAGCAGTAGATCAATGACCCGATGCTGCAGTAGTAATGCACTTTCGGTTTGTGTGAGTTCTAACTCACGTTTCATCTCTGCCATTAAGTTTACTATATACATACTATCGTGCGGGGATAGCCTAAGGATTGGGTCATCCCATGTGAACGGCTTCTCTAGAACCTTCAACCATTCAGGATATAGGGTTTCTAAGAGTTTACGATGCAAATAAATAACGATTCGTTCATGATCTGGAATGCCCGCATCCGATGTTTTATGGACAGCATTGCGGTTTATTAGAACAAGGTCTCCAGGGACAATTCTATAAGCTCGTTCTTTAATGAAATAGAATCGTTCGCCGGAGATTAGATAATATAGCTCAAAATGTTCATGGAAGTGATCACTCTCCATGGTGAAGTATCCCGTTCTTCGTGCGTATTCAATTTCAAGCAGCCCTAAGCGATCATGAAATGTCATGATATGGGATGGGGGAATTTCTAGCAATTCTATCACCTCTTTAGCGAGTTGTAGCAAGAAAAGCGGCATTTAAGAATATATAGGCATCATTTGCGGAGATTATAGTTTTTATTTGTTCTATTGTAAGAATAACACAAAGAGGAGGCGTTCACATTGAGTTCAAAGAAACGTTATGTATTGGTAGGTGCAGGAGGAAGAGCAGAATTTTTCTACGGTGCATTGACTGAAAAATTTAGAGAGACATCTGAATTACTAGCCTTTTGTGATATTAACCATACCCGTATGGCTTATGCCAATCAACTGTTGAAAGATAAATATGATCACCCTGAGGTAAATACCTATGGAGCAGATCAGTTCGATCAGATGATTGAAACTGAGAAGCCAGATTCAGTCATCGTAACAAGTGTTGACCGAACACACCATAAATATATTATTCGTGCTATGGAACTGGGTTGTGATGTTGTGACAGAGAAACCAATGACAGTAGATGAAGAGAAGTGTCAAGAAATATTGGATACAGTACAACGGACAGGGAGGAATGTACGTGTAACCTTTAATTACCGCTATGCTCCACATCATACGAAGTTACGTGAATTGATAATGGATGGTGTAATCGGCGAGGTTAAATCCGTCCACTTCGAATGGTTACTTAATACACAACATGGTGCTGATTATTTCCGTAGATGGCATCGTGATAAACGTAATAGTGGCGGATTACTTGTTCACAAGTCTACACATCACTTCGATCTGGTTAATTTCTGGATCGGATCTCAACCGGAAACGGTATTTGCTTTTGGGGATCTAATGTTCTACGGCAAGGAGAATGCTGAGGAACGTGGTGTAACCGCTTTTTATGAACGGGCTACAGGGAACCCCATCGCGAAAGAGGATCCATTCGCATTGATGTTAGACTCCAATGAGCATTTGAAATCCATGTATCTGGACGCGGAGCATGAGGATGGATATCGTCGGGATCAAAGCGTTTTTGGAGATGGGATTAATATTGAAGATACAATGGGTGTCCTAGTACGCTATAAGAATAAAGCCATCTTGACCTACTCATTAGTAGCTTATCAGCCTTGGGAGGGCTACCGAATTGCCTTTAATGGGACAAAAGGACGCATTGAGGTGAATGTTACGGAACAATCTTATGTTAACTCTGGCGGGGATAAGGCTTTGGAGGGAGCACTAAAAGGAAAGTCTATTAACGTATTCCCTATGTTTGCTGCTCCATATGAGGTTCATGTAGAGGACGCAGAAGGAGGGCATGGGGGAGGAGACCCGGTATTACTAAATGATATCTTTGGTACGCCAAAACCCGATAAATTCAACCGCGCAGCAAATCATATAGATGGAGCCAGATCGATTCTAACTGGAATTGCAGCGAACAAGGCGATACGTACAGGACTTCCGGTTAGCATTGATAGCTTAGTGAAATTCTAAATAACTTTAAGGATTACCTCAGGATGCTCTGTGCAAGAGAGATACCCTCTTATGTACTATATAGAGAAGGGTATCTTTGTGCTTTCAATAACTACGTGAGATATAGAAAGTCACTATGTTTTACTATACTATACTAATGGGATAATATAGAGTCTGTATGTACTTTACAACGAGAGAGGTAAGAAAGTGGGAAAAAGTAAAGGTATCAAACTACGTCTTATTCTAGGTATATTAGTCACAGCTTCTGTACTAATTGCAGGTATTGTCGGAGGTTATGTGGCATTTACAGCTAATTTGACATCTCTATCTTCTAACTATTTAGAAAGCAATTATCAATACGCAAAGAAATTATCTTCTAGTACGGCTAATTTATTGAATGTAATGCAGGCCAATATGAATTCTATCGCCAAGGGTGCAGGGGAGAATGCCATCTCTCAGAAGGAATTGGATATTTGGTATTATGCAAACGAACAGTATTATAATTCGATTGTTATCGTTGACACGAACCGGAGGGTACAGGTACTTAGCCCGAATACCGTTGGTGTTGCTATTGGCACTAAGCTAACGTCGACAGCATCCTTACAAGCTGTTGAGCTCAATAAACCATTAATTTCAGAGCCCTATGTAAGTATTACAGGTCGTCTTATTGTGATGATCTCGGCTCCCATATTTAATGATCAAGGAGATTATCTTGGTTTTGTGGGTGGGACGATTTACTTAGAAGAAGATAATGTACTAAGTAGGTTATTAAATGATCATTTCTATGGGAATGGCTCTTATGTCTATGTAGCAGATAAGATGGGACATCTTATCTTTCATCCAGAACCAGGTAGAGTTAATGAAATTATAATAGGAAATGAAGTTATTAATAAAGCAGTTATGGGTCAAAGTGGTTCCAACAGAGTTACTAACTCTAAAGGCAAGTCCTTTTTTGCAGGTTATGCTTATGAGCCTCATAGTGGATGGGGGATCGTATCACAGACGCCGACCTCTGTTCTAGACAAACCCTTAGAGAAACTATTATGGAGCATGATATTGCAGGCTCTTCCGATACTACTCATTATTCTGGCTATAGCATGGATCGTATCTCGGAATATTTCCAACCCTCTACATATATTGGCTAAGTTTTCTGAGGAAGCTTTTCTTTCCAAGAGAGCAATTCCGCCGACAATTCCTAGAATTGTTTCCATGATATATGAAGTCAAGCAGCTGCATTATAGTATGGGCAATTATTTGAACTTATTGAGTGATGAGATCCAAATTGATGGTTTAACAGGACTATCTAATCGTAAAACATTTAATTCGACGATCCACGAATGGCTAGATGATGGAATACCATTTTCTTTCATTCTGATGGATATTGATCATTTTAAGTTGGTTAATGACCATTATGGTCATGCTGTAGGAGATGAAGTCTTAATTTATTTAGCGAGTCAGATTCAAGAAGTGGCACGTCCAGAGGACCTTTGCTTCCGATATGGAGGAGAAGAGTTTGGTATTCTAGTGAAATTCCTAGAACCCTCTGAGGCATTCGTGACAGCAGAGCGTCTAAGAAAAAGTATTGCTACCACTATAAGTCCATCAGGAGAGCCGATTACAGTGTCAATAGGAATTGCTAAGCCTACCGATCAAATGAGAAGTCCTAAAGAGATATTAGAGATGGCCGATCATGCTCTTTATCAATCTAAGGGGAGGGGTAGGAATCGTACAAGTATATATGCTAACAAGGACAATGAAGAGTAAAGTTATGCATCATGATTCATTACCCGTATCCCTGTTGAAATATAGCTAGATAGACAACATGGGATCCAAGGGGGACAAGAATATGAATGAGCATGTAGAATATCCTAGCATTCTAAAGATGCTAGGATTAACTTTGGGTGCAATGATGTTTGTTGTTATTGGAATGGTATTAATGAAATATGGTGGGACAGAAGATTTTGGGGGCATTAAAGTTACGTTGGTTGGAGGATTGAGTATTGTCGTATTTGGACCTTGTATGGTCTATTTTATTTATCGATTATTTAATTTAAAACCTATGCTAATTATTAATGAAGAGGGGATAATGGATACCTCATCTTTAATTAGTGCAGGAGAACTGAAATGGTCTGAGATTCAAGAAATAAAAGTATATCAATTTATGGGACAAAAGTTCATCGGAATTCAACTATATGATCTAGAAGCATTTTTATCACAAAAAAGTAGCTTTAAGCGAGTTCTGATGAAGATAAATGCTCGAATGGTTAAGTCTCCGATCAATATTGCTCAACCGGGTATGAAACTACCCTTAGAACAACTGTATACTATGATGTTGGAACATTGGGAGCGGAATATTTATAGAAATGGTATAGAGAAGAGCTAGTGGATGTGAATTAATGTGTAAAATAATAGTTTTTTATCACATATATATGATTAAATGACTGTTTGTCTAATTAAAATTTTAGGCTATTCATTAGACATGATATCAAGCTTTGCATCAGGTAAAACCAGTAATCTGGCAATACTCAATATTAGATCCTATACCAGAAGAATTCGCGATTCTAAGGTGCCCATCAACATGTCACGTTTAATGCTTAATAAATCGTGGATATAGGAACTCGTTTCCATCCTAATAGATATTAAAAAAGCAGCTTCTCCTACAGGGTAGGGAAGCTGCTTTTTTTATTGTTATACATTGCTAATTAACTATACCAACCCCATACGAAGATGAATAACGATCCGAAGATCGTGACCAGACCAACGAAAAGGGCATAAGCGATATTGATGTATAGTTCTTTCTTTGTACTAGCCATTTCATTAATGTGCATGAACACAAACAGCTGAACAGAAGCCTGAATGATAGCCGTTACTGTCAAGATCCCTATTTTAGAAGCAAAGGGGATATCGAGCAAGGCAGTTAATGCAATAGCAGAAAGGACCAGGGAGGATAGATAGCCCATTACATGGCGAATTGGAAATAGCTGTTTCATCATGTCACATCAGTCCTTTCAGGTAAACAAAGCTAAAGATAAAGACCCATATAACGTCTAGGAAATGCCAGTAAAGAGAGAATATAAAGGATTTATTGGCAGTAGCCAGTGTAAAGCCCTGTCTCTTAACTTGGAGTAAGATAGACGCTCCCCACAGTAGACCAAAACCAACGTGAGCACCATGAGTTCCTAATAAAACGAACAAGGCGGATACGAAGGCACTAGTCGATAATTTCGCTCCTTCTTCTACATAAGTGAAGAATTCCGAGATTTCAATACCTAGGAAGCCTAATCCCAAGAGTAAAGTAATACCAAAGAAAATCATCATCGGTTTCTTTAAACCAAGTCGCATACTGTGAACTGCAAGACCAATGGTAAAGCTACTTGTGAGTAGCAAGAAGGTCTCAATCAATACGCCTGAAAGTTCAAATATTTCAGCACCGTTTGGGCCACTGGCATAACGATTTACTAAAACGAAATAGACGGTGAATAGGGTGGCGAATAGTGCGATTTCTGCCCCTAGAAATATCCAAAAACCAAAGATTTTATTCTTATTTTCTTCAGATCCATACTCAAGCGGTTTAGTAGCATCTATATTCATAGTGTTTCACCCCGCAATTTCTTTTCAGTTTCCATAATTTCTTCAACAGATATGGTTATACCATGATCTCTATCGAAGGACATGGTAGCCATGACGATAATAATTCCAATTCCCGCGATAATGGCTGGAATAAACCAGCTAAATACCAATGAGAACCCAAAGGCGAAGAAGATACCTGCAAGAATAATAGGTTTACCCGAATTACTTGGTAAGTGGATCGGTTCTATCTTGTCTTCGAAAATAGGAAGGTTATCGTGCTTAGCAGCCCATAATGCATCTCTCGATTTCACATTTGGAGTGACAGCGAAGTTGTATGCAGGAATTGGACTACTTGTTGCCCATTCCAACGTACGCGCATCCCAAGGATCTCCATTCGTTTCACGAGGACTGTAACGAATACTATAATAGATGTTATATACAAGGATAACGAATCCGATGGCAAGGCCTAATGCACCAACGAATGATAGCATGTTCAGACCACTAAAGCCCGTTTCTTCCGAATACGTGTACATCCGACGAGTCATTCCTTTTAGACCTAGGAAGAACAATGGGAAGAATGTTACGTTAAAGGAAACAGCAATCCACCAGAATGCGTGTTTTCCAAGACGGTCGTTCAGCTTGAAGCCGAATACCTTCGGGAACCAATAATGGAAGCCAGCAATAACGGCAAAGACTGTACCTGGAATTAGAACATAGTGGAAATGTGCTACTAAGAACATCGTATTATGGTATTGATAATCGGCACTGGCCATTGCCAGCATGACACCTGTAACACCACCAATAGTAAAGATTGGAATAAAGGCTAGTGAATACAACATGGGTGTTGTAAAGCTGATCTTTCCCTTTCGGAGGGTGAATAGCCAGTTGAATATTTTGACGCCTGTAGGAACAGAGATCGCCATGGTTGTAATAGAGAAGAATCCGTTAACCATAGCCCCTTGACCCATCGTATAGAAGTGATGTGCCCATACTAAGAAGGATAAGAGTGAAATAATGACCATACTCCAGACCATGGATGAATATCCGTACAAGTTTTTCTTCGAGAAGGTCGCGATAATTTCACTGTATATCCCAAATGCAGGAAGAATAACGATATATACTTCAGGATGCCCCCATACCCAGAATAGGTTAGCCCATAACATATCCATCCCGCCATTTGACATGGTGAAGAATTGCGACCCAAATATTCGGTCAAACATCATTAGAGCAAGTGCTACCGTCAAGATCGGGAAAGCAAAAGTAATGATGATACTCGTAATAAGGGAAGACCATGTAAACATTGGCATACGCATAAGCTTCATGCCTGGTGCACGCATCTTAAGAATGGTGACAATGAAGTTAATCCCTGTTAACAATGTACCGATACCAGAGATCTGTAAGGCGAGCGAGTAATAGTTATTCCCTACCGTAGGGCTAAACTCTATGCTTGCTAATGGGAAGTAAGCTGTCCAACCAGCATCAGGAGATCCCCCAATGACGAATGAAAGGTTTAGTAGCATAGCTCCAGCGAAGAATAGCCAGAAGCTAATGGCATTTAATCGAGGGAATGCTACGTCTCTTGCACCAATCTGAAGCGGTACAACGACGTTCATAATTCCGATAATAAATGGCATTGCCATGAATAGAATCATAATTAGACCATGAGTTGTAAAGATCTCATTGTAATGTTGTGCATCTAGAAATTTATTCTCTGGAACAGCGGTCTGAAACCGCATCATGATGGCATCGACGCCCCCACGGAACAACATGATCAACGCGGAGAGGATGTACATAACCCCGATACGTTTATGATCAACGGTGGTTAACCATTCACGCCACAGGTAGCCCCATTTCTTAAAGTAGGTCAGCCCAACGATAATTGCAATTGTAGCAAGAACAATACTCGCCATTGCACCGTAAATCATCGGCTCACCGGTAACGAAAAATTCGTCCCATTTCATTAGGATTTGACTCCTTTCAGATTGTAATTATAGCAATAGTTACTGGCCTTCGTGATCTGTATGTTCGATATCATGAGGACTTTCCTCAGCTGGAGTTGGAGGTACTGGTTCATTTGGATCCACATTGGGAACAGAATCGAACTCTGTTTCTTCAGGGCTAGTAGCAGGTGCTGGGTGCACTTCTTTGTTCTCTTGGTGCTCTTTATTTCCATTCTCCATATCTGTGTGATTCATATGATCCGAGTGATCACCAGGTGCCGGACTAAAGGAAAGATGTGTTGTAGAGAAGGTTTCGCGTCCTACGTAAGATGTAGCTAATAGGGTTGTGAATTTTCCTTCTTCTAAGGCTGGAGCGCTTGATTTGACCTCTTCAACCCATTCATCAAATTGGCTCGCTGACATAGCCAGTGTTTCAAATTCCATTTGAGAAGAGCCCTGACCGCTGAAATTGGTGTTTTTACCTAAATAAGATCCGGGTACATCAGCAACTAAATTCAACGTATTGACCATGTCACTCATCGCATATTTCTGTCCAGCTAACTGAGGAACCCAGAAGCTTGTAATAGGACCGAATGAGTACAAGCGTAATTCAATTGGACGATGAGTTGGGATGTTTAAGTAATTGACAGTTTCAATCCCTTCTTCTGGATAGCTGAAATGCCACTTCCAGTTAGAGGATGCTGCATACACTACTAATGGTTTTTGATTCTCATATCCTTCTGGAACATTCTCCACCGATATTGTAGACTTCACGGTTACTACAGAGAGAACAGTCACAATAATAATAGGAATAGCGATCCACAGAACCTCAAGCCATTTATTTCCTTCCTCGTGTGGAGGCATATAGTCTTCCGCCGATTTCTTTGCTCTGTACTTCATCAATATTACGATATATAGGACATATACAACGATTAATATCCCGGCCATCATGGCGATCGAGAAAAGTATTGTGCTAGATAAGGTTCTAGCAGCAGGACCTTTAGGATCGAATACCGCGATTGAACTACATCCAGACAAGAGCAAAACAACGCTCATGAATAGAACTAATAATGATCCTCTTTTTTTCATGATGAACTCCTTCCTTTATAAAGCTATCCCTTTTTTAATTGGTAGTACGCTTTAATTTCCTAACTCTTATATTAGAAAGTACTTGAGAACTTTGCAAAACCCAAAAGGAAGGAACATTAACATTTTATGGTGTATTCATGTCTAATTTCGTAATAAACTGTGTACAATGTGTTACAAGTACTGGAGTATGTGATGAAAATCACTGATTAAATCAATGTTTACAAGGAGTTCAACATTTGTTCATATGTTGACGATTGTTACTTGAATTGTCACAATTAGAATCGCGTTTTTTTAGATGAATCACCTTTCTAGGTCAGTTAAGTTAGTATTGATGAAATAAGTCTGAAATATTTATGTGATCCTTATGTAGTAATTGGGAAGTTGTAATGACATTTTTTTATTTGGAAAAGTGTGAAGTGCAACGGAGATACAAAAGAGGCTGAGCAGAATATGAATTCTGCACAACCTCTTTGTTTCAAGTATATATAAATATCTGATATTACAAAGTCTTGGCAAGAGTAATTAAACCGGTAATAGTAATCACGTTAAATAAAGTGGATATAAGAACGGTTTGAGCTGCAAAGTCAGGCTCATTATCATATTCCTCAGCTAGAATGGATGTATTAACCCCGGTGGGCATTCCGGAAGCAATCAGTAGAGCTTGACCTGGTATGCCCTTAATATCCAATACAAATACGAGAATACAACCTATTACAGGACCAAGAAGGAGACGAAGAAACACGCTCACATAAACATCTATTCGATAAAGTTGTAACGGGTATTTCACAATTTGCGCACCCAGAGTCAATAATGCAATGGCAACCATAGATTGTTGCGCGTACGTTAATGGCTGTGATACAAAAGTAGGTAACGGTACGTCTAAAGCATGTAATAGCAAACCAAGAACTAATGCGTAGGGGACAGGCATTTTTAAAAAGCCAATAATTACACTTCGGTAATTGCCCTTAAGCTTCACACCTTGGATGGAAATAACACCGTATGTAAAGGTGAGGAGGCTCTGTAATGACATAATAAGTGCTTGGATGGAGGCGGCGAGAGGATCACCCTTGAATACAAGTGCATTTATAGGCATTCCGTAGTTTCCAGAATTGTCTAGCATAATGCTGTTGTTAAAAGCAGCTTTCATTCCTGAGCTTAATTTCATTGAACGCGCAATTATAGAACCAATGATGTAGAGTACAAATACATACAGGGCATAGAACAACGTAATTGTTCCTAAAAGTTCCCCAGAGATATCCGAATGATACATACTCATGAATACAGCTGCGGGTGTAATACAGTAAAAATTTATTTTGGCGAGTGTGTATAGATCGAGCTTAAACACCCGCTGCATCCAAGAGCCAATTCCGATGAGCACGAATACGGGCAATACGACTTCCAAGATGATGTCTGCAATCATGGGTTCAGCTTCCTTTAAGTGAAGATTGTCTTAGATGAAGAGAATACGATGTCTATTATAGCACCCCTAATTTATATTTCACTAGTAGTATTAAGAGCAGCGTGACTTCTGAACGGATGCCAAATAACCACATGAGAGGCTACCTCATGTGGTTATTTTTTTTATCTAATGAGAATTTATAAATCTAGTTTGCTGATTTCAGATTTCAATAGGTCGGCAGAGCGCTTGAATAAGGACTTCTCTTCATCATTAAGAGGAAGATCCAAGATCTCCCGAACCCCTCTTCGATCTACAATGCTTGGCACACCAAGGTATATATCGGACACACCGTTGGTATCCTGAAGTAGGGTAGAAACACTGAGGACGGCACTCTCATTTAGCAGAATAGCGGCTACGATACGATCAAGGGCCAAGGCAATAGCATAGGAAGTGGAGCCTTTAGAGTTAATAATTTCACTAGCTGCATTCTTCGTATCAGCGAATATTTCATTGCGCTCTGTTTCGTCAAAATCAAGGCTAGTCCCTGCAATATTAGCTAAGCTCCATACGGGTAATTCAGAGTCACCGTGCTCTCCAATGATATGACCGTGAATGCTTCGAGGATCAATTTCTTTGTGTGAACCGATAAGATAACGGAATCTTGCACTGTCGAGAAGCGTTCCTGAACCGATAACTCGGCGAGCGTCCCAGCCGCTAATCTTCCATGTCACATAAGACAATATATCCACCGGATTAGTTGCAATAAGCAGAATACCATCACGGTTATACTTTGTTATTTTCTGGATGATATCTTGAAAGATCCCGACATTGCGCTTGAGTAGATCAATACGGGTTTCTCCGGGTTTCTGAGAAGCGCCTGCGGTAACAATGATGATATCGGCACCGGCACAATCTTCATAGTCGCCTGCCCATATCTTTACACCCCCTACGAAAGGGAGACCATGGTTCATGTCGAGTGCTTCTCCCATAGCTTTTTTATGATTGACATCAATGAGTACCAGTTCTGTTGCGCGATGTCTCAAGAGCAATGTATAAGCAGTCGTTGTGCCGACGGCTCCTGCTCCGATAATGACGACTCGGCTTGGTTTATAAGTTAAACTTGTCATGACGGGTCCACTCCTTTGTCTGTGTTGAAGCTAGAACTTGCGGCTGGCACCGCCACCTCCAGAAGATCCACCACCGCCACCACGGAAGCCACCTCCACCGCTACCACCGCCGCCTCGGCCACCTCGACTACCACCACTATTTCCTAGTATGGATAGAAGTGCGAACGTGATAGCGCCTTTGAATAAAGTGAAGTCTAACACTAAGAATATAACAATAATAATAATCCATAGGAAGGAGCCATCAACATCATTGCTCGCTTCTTCCTGTCCCACAGGTAATTGAATAGATTCAGGGGATAAGCTATCTTGAACACCATATTCAATCGCCACTTCATTATACAAAGATTTATAGGTCTCCATAATCGCTTGATCAGGTTGTTCTTCTACAATATAAGGGATGGTTACGTTATCTATCATTCTTCCAACCTTACCGTCAGGAAGAGCACCTTCAAGTCCATAACCGACTTCAATTCGAACCTCTCGTTGTCCCATAGAGAGAAGTAAAAGTACACCATTATTTAGTTTTTTATCCCCAAGTTTGTATTTCCGGAATGCCTTGTTAGCATATTCTTCAATCGTTAAATCGCCTAAAGTGGGTACGGTGAGTACCGTAATCTGGGCCTTTGTAGTATCTTCTAGTGCTCGGCCTAAACTTCTAAGTTCATTCTCCTGTTCTTGTGAGAGTAGATCCTCGAAGTCTTGCACATATATATCCCCTGTAGGAGCAGGGATTTCTGTAGCTGACAATGCTACAGTCGATGACAGCATGCTGAATATCATAAGGAGTACCATTACCGTTGAACATATTGTTAATTTTCGGAAGTAATTGAAGGACAATCCACGGGCCCCCTTATTCGCAAGCTGTTTATGCGTCCTCTTCATGTACTTATACCAACGATACCGACATAATTGTCATGTTGTTTCAAATGAAATGAGGTATCATCGTTGCTGAAGTCAACTTCAGGATTCGTTCTAGATTCTGGGGTTGTTGAGAAATATCCTTTTTGATCAAATCCAAGTAATCCAGCTAGGAGATTGCTCGGAAATCGCTTAATGGATCTATTGTAGTTGGCCACTGCTTCATTATAATCACGTCTGGATACGGCAATTCGATTCTCAGTGCCAGCAAGTTCATCCATTAGCTGTGTGAATTGTGCATCAGATTTCAAGTTCGGGTAGTTTTCTACAATAACGAGTAATCGACTTAGGGCTCCTGAAAGTTCTTCATCAGCGATAGCTTTTTCATCTGGATTTCTAGCTCCCCCTAGTGCAGCACGAGCATCTGTGACTTGTTTAATGACATCTTTTTCTTGCTTAGCGAATCCTTTAACGGTATTTACAAGATTGGGGATGAGATCGAACCTACGCTGTAAATCAACCTCAATTTTGCCCCATTGCTGATCTACCGTTTCTTCTGCGCTAACAAATTTATTGTAGCTGCTCACCAGCATGATGATTAGAATAACGATAATGGCACCTACAACTACGATGGGAATCAGACAACCTTTTCCTTTTGGCATATTGATATTCCTCCTTCTTATACACTTATACGGTTGTACGTAACTCTTGAATCGTGGTTTCCAACTTTATCATCACCTCTTCGATAATTTCACGTGGACAGGCCACATTCATCCGCATAAACCCTTCTCCCTGTTCTCCAAAAAAAGTTCCATTATTGAAAGCTATCTTAGCTTTATTCAACATAAGAGTAGCGAGTTCCTCTGAAGATATTCCGAGTTCTCGAAAGTCGATCCATAATAAGTAGGTAGCCTCTGGCATTGTAACCTTAAGTTCTGGAATATGTGTCTCTATGTAGTCTATAACATAGCTCATATTATCCTGAATATAGGATAGACACTCATCAAGCCATTCCTCTCCTTCTTGATATGCAGCTTGGGCTGCAGCTAATCCGAAGGGGGTGATAGAGCCTAATGCATACTTCTGCATAGCTTGCTCAAAGATATTCCGTAGTTCCGGATTAGGTATAATAATATTAGAAGTGTTCAGTCCAGCAATGTTAAACGTTTTGCTTGGTGATGTGCAGACGATTGAATGCTGCTCAGTCTCCTTAGAGAGAAGTGCATAGGGTGTATGTGATCCCTTTTCGAAAAGTAGATCAGCATGAATCTCGTCGGACACGACAAGGATCTGATGACGGGCACAAATAGCCGCTAAACGACTGAGTTCAACTTGTGACCAGACTCGTCCATTGGGATTATGGGGACTGCATAGAATGAGTAGCTTGACATCCTTGACATCCTTGTCGATGAGCTTCTCTAATCCATCGTAATCCATGACATATTTGCCATCCTCTAAGCGAAGAGGATTCTGAACAAGTTGTCTTCCATGAGATTCTACCACACTATAGAATGGTGGATATACGGGTGTCTGTATAATCACTTTATCGTTAGGTTCAGTAAAGGCCTGTACAATGATGCTCAATGCGGGAACGACGCCTGGACTAAAGACAATCCAATCTTTATTAATATCCCACTGATGGCGTTTTTTCATCCAATATACAATAGCTTGATAGTACGATTCAGTCTGCATCGTATAGCCAAATACACCATGTTCCACAATTTGTTGTAGTGCTTGGCGTACAGCAAGAGGTGCAGCGAAATCCATATCGGCGACCCACATGGGTAGTACATCCGCTACTCCAAATACTTTTTCGAGACCGTCCCATTTCTCTGAAGCTGTATTCTGACGGTTAATTTTACGATTGAAATCCATGATTTATCCCCCTAGATGATATACGTGTCATAATGATAAGTAAGATATTATTATAACATCGAATGAAGGAATAGATTCAGACAATCGGAAAGAGATGGTGATTCATAAATATGCTCAAATCCTTAGCAGCCATTACATCGTATCATGAAGGTGATTTAAGTATTCTGAGACAGGAGCCTTGGCTACAAATGATAACTTCTGCCGAAGAGGTTATCGTAAACATCGAAAGAATTGACTCCATCAAGGAACTCTCGATAGGAAATCCTGTACTTGATTATGTAGAGAAGACCCTTGTAATTTTGGATGAGCTGGCGCTTTCATTTTGGGTTAAGGAGATTCTAGAAAAAGTATTAATCTGGTCAGAAGTGGCTAAGGGGGGGACGCTTAAAGAAAGAATAGCTTGGCAAAAGGAAGGCGTGAATTTGTTCGTACATAATGTAGGGTCAGCTGAGCTATTCAGTAGATATGGAAATGCTGGAGTAAGCGAGAGAATGAATGTGATCCAGACGTTAATTGCAACCCATGGATTGGTCGGGCAGTATTTGCGTGGTGAAGTTATTTTTGCGGAAAATAGACCTTTAACAGAACTCGTTACGCAAGGGCTGTTATCGGCACAAGAACTAACAGATGTGTTAATTCCCCTGAATGAATGTATTATTGGCGCGGTTTCACCTGAATTGAGTCTTAGTATTCAGTCCGAAATTGAACACAGCATTCAGCAAATTGTACATGGGCATATTTCCGACACTTCTGCTGTGAAGGATCGAATTCGCAAATTGAGAACAGCTACAATTAAACGGGGAGAATCATTCGAAATCGAGCTTAACAAACTTGATCAGAGCATCCAAGTAGAACTAGATTTGGCGCCCATGGAACACTACACCTTGTGGTATGTCGAAGCGGCGTTGCAAGATTTCACATTAGAAGAATTTATTAAGGTCTTCATGTTAGTGCTTCATAGTGAGAAGATCCAGAACATTAGACATATCAGCTTCGAGCCACTCATGAATACGATGTATTATGATTATAAAGGTGTTAAGAAAATGAATGTTTATAAAAAACGGATTATTGAGAAATATTTGCAGGAATTCTCATGGGAAATGATCCGTAGTGGGGCCACCATTAATAATCAACATCTTAAACATTCAATATTGGGTAAAAGAGATCTTCCCGACACACTATTCTTTTCCTTTGAGTTCTCAGCAGCGGCCGAAAAATTAATTGAATTTTGTATAGAAGCGGAGAAATCACCTCTCTATGAGAAAGCAGTATTACTCTTGTTCGATCTATTTGATTTGCGTAGAGACGCTTATGATCGCTTCAATAATGAAGAAGAATATTTGGCTGATATGAACCAGACCGCAGACTATAAAAAAGTGATGCTTCAACACATTGTAGGTCAGCAAGTGTTGGATATTGGTCCAGGCGGTGGGGTAATGTTGGATCTTATTGAACAGGAACTTCCACATGTGAAGCCTATTGGAATCGATATATCTTCGAATGTTATCGAAGCTCTGGAGCGTAAGAAGCAGCTTGAAGGACATACATGGGAAGTAATGAAGGGGGATGCGCTTGCCTTACAAGAGTATGTAGAGAAGGGGACAATCGATACGGTTATTTTCTCATCTATTTTGCATGAGCTTTACTCTTATATTCCATACAATGGGCGTAAATTTAACCATGATACCGTCGCAGCAGCATTGACAAGTGCTTATGCGGTACTGTCACCGGGAGGGCGAATCATTATACGTGATGGGATAATGACCGAACCTTTCGATCAGAAACGCAGAATTGTTTTTTATGAACCCGATGGTGTGGATTGGCTACGTCGTTATGCTAAGGATTTTGCTGGCAGAGAAATTGAGTTTGAGGTATTGAGCGATAACGAAGTAATCATGCTAGTGAATGATGCAATGGAGTTCCTGTATACGTATACGTGGGGTGAAGAAGCATATGTTCATGAAGTCCAAGAACAGTTTGGATACTTTACACCCTCACAATTTACTGCTTTCATTGTAGAAACATTAGGAGAAGAGGCTCAAGTTCTTATCAGTCAGCATATTCTCCAAGCGGGATATACAGAGGAGCTTAGCAAACGAATAAAGATCATGGATGAACAAGGGAATGAAGTAGATTTACCCGACAGTACTTGCTTATTGGTTATAGCTAAGCCGGAGTAATACGGAATATTCCTTCGATTTTGTTAAGAGGGAAGAGGATTCTGGAAGGGTATTTCTTCCCTTTTGCTTGTACTTCAATGAAATTAAGACCGATTTGTACTAGTTTCATCTGATTAAAAGCATTGCCGGAGGGGAAAGTGGTTCGTATCCCAATAAGAAGGCTCCTCCGAGGTTCGGAGATATCGAATACACGAATTGAATTCAGACTGGTAGCTACGAATAACTCTTGCTGTACCTGAATAAAGTTTCTCTTATAAACTTTTTGCAGACGACCGGGTTCCAGTCCCAAGCGTGCTGCATTAATCTCAACAAGATGACCTGTCAATTGGGATAGGCGCTCTTGAAGAGATATCTTTGTGTGAAATGGACTTTTTAACACCGAGGGTCCCTCCTAAATGGTTGATTATTATATATGTATGCGGCTCACTGCAGTTGAGATAATAGGTATGAGAAATACATCCACACTATGTTATTCTGAAGGGAAGAAAGCGAAGGTTATACTCGCGAGGATGATTATAGAGGTGTAGTCTTATTTTTCACGAAAGGAGCCTATTTAAATGCAATGGATCGCTATGTTGACGATGCTCATTGATCATATTGGGTACATTTTTTTTGCTGATGATATGACCTGGAGAATGTTGGGGAGGATTGCTTTTCCCATCTACGCATATGCCTTGGTACAAGGTCATGTACATACATCGAACAGAATTCGGTATGTCTCTCGATTGTTTTTTATTGCTCTGATATCTCAGATTCCATATCAATTAGCACTTAATCCTAAGGGTCTTAATGTCGTTGTGACATTATTTATGGCCGCAGGTATTCTGAATATTCTCGATAGATGCTCTTCCAAAGTGTTATCAGGGGGGCTTATCTTTCTATGCTGTATAGTCATGGATATTTTCCCATTTGATTATGGGGCATATGGGTTGTTACTAGTCTTAATGTTTAGGTATCTATCCGGGTATAGATTAGTCGCGGGGCACTTCCTATTAAATATTGTTTATTTGTTCTACTCAGGGTGGCTTTTGCAAATTCTTAGTATTCTACCAACAATGGTCATCGTATATGGTCCAGAGTTGTGGCGTAAGTTAGAATCTATACGAGTTCGTAAATGGATATGGCGTTCTTTCTATCCACTTCACTTAGTTATCTTAGCTATCGTGAAATTATTATGATTATAATTCGAGTGAATGTATCAATTATGCTTAAAGAGTCTTAACGCAGTAGCTTTAGGAAATGTTTGTTGTTGTTCACAAATTTTTTGATTGTGTTATGTTGTTTCTACAGTTATTATTAAATAATAAACACGTGTTCACAGTGAAGAGGGAGCTTATGCGCAGCGAAGATATTGCCAAACTTGCGGGGGTGTCCAGAAGCACGGTTTCCCGCGTGATTAACAATTACTCCAATGTACCAGACAAGACACGCAAGAAGGTCATGAAGATTATTGAAGAGCATCATTATGAGCCTAACACTTCTGCAAGAGCTTTAGCTGGTAAGAAGACCAATACGATTGGATTATTCGTTGTCAGTATTACTGAGAAGCATAATCCAAATCGCATATACCAGAATAATTATTTTGCTCCATTCGTAGATGCATTGCTGGATTCAGCTAACGCAATGGGTTATTATGTGCTGATTCATACGGTGTACTCTGAGGATGATTTCCAGAAGGTTAGACAGGCATTCCAGCAGGGAAGAATAGACGGTGGCATTATCGTAGGTACGGAGAATAATATGGAGATGGCGAGAATTATCGCTGATTTGCAAGTTCCTTTTATTCTAATTGACTACGACATGAGGGAGTTACTTGAGAATCGTCTGGATCGTAACAATTTAGCCGTGATTAATTCTAAGGATTATGAAGGCGCAGCGAAGGCTGTAGAGCATTTGATTGGTCTTGGACATCAGCGTATTGCTTTTATTAGTGGTAGACAGAATACTTATTCTGGTAGGCAAAGATATGAAGCTTATATATCATCTATGGAAAGCAATGGACTTGAAGTAAACAAGGATTACATTTTGCAGGGTGAATTCTTAAAAATGAATGCGTATGAAGAAGTAAAACGAATGTTAATGATGGCTGATGGTGTACGGCCTACTGCGATTTTCTCAGCTAATGATGAGATGGCTCTTGGAGCCATAGAGGCTTGTAAAGAACTAGGGGTCTCTATTCCAAATGAATTATCTCTAATCGGATTTGATGATATTCAAGTAGCAGCTCAATTAAATCCAAGTCTGAGCTCTGTGCGTCTTCCGATCTTTGAGATGGCTAAGGCAGCGGCACATAGTATTATCGATATGTGTGAGAAGGGTAGCGAATCCTTCAGTATGCTTAGTTTTCCAACACAACTGATGGTTAGAGAGTCTTGTCAAAGATTAGTTAAAGATTAGTTCCACACAACAATGAAGTATAACTATCGAAGATGCCCCCGAGTTAGGGGTTCATCCAACGCGAAATAAACGCGCGTTCATAAATTATTTTTTTAATTCTGAGAGGAGTTTTGTTAAGATGAAGTACGGTTTTTTTGATGATGAGAATAGAGAGTATGTAATCAACACGCCCAAAACCCCATATCCATGGATTAACTACTTAGGTAATGATAAATTTTTCGGATTGATGTCCAATACTTCGGGAGGTTATTCATTCTATCGTGATGCTCGCTTACGGAGATTGACTCGCTATCGCTACAATAATATCCCTGTCGATAATGGGGGGCGTTACTTCTATCTTTATGATGAAGGCGATTTCTGGACACCAGGCTGGATGCCAGTGAAGAGAGACCTTGATTTCTATGAATGTCGTCATGGGCTTGGTTATACTTCGATCACAGGCGAAAGAAATGGTATACGGGTTAATCAGTTGGCACTTGTACCTCTGAACTATAATGGTGAAGTGCATAAAGTAACAGTAACCAATACATCAGCTGCTACCAAAAAAGTGAAACTATTCTCCTTCGTAGAATTCTGTTTGTGGAATGCTTATGACGATATGACTAACTTCCAACGTAACCTAAATACAGGTGAGGTTGAAGTGAAAGATTCAGTTATCTATCATAAGACAGAATATCGTGAACGTCGGAATCACTTCGCATTCTTCTCTGCTAACCGTCCAATGGATGGATTCGATACAGATCGTGAATCTTTCCTAGGTCTATATAATGGTCTTGAGAACCCACAAGTAGTGGCTGCTGGACAATCTTCAAATTCGGTTGCTAGTGGTTGGTCTCCGATCGGTTCACATTGTATGGAGATTGAGCTAGCTCCAGGTGAAGAAATCAGTTACAACTTTGTATTAGGTTATGTAGAGAACCCAGAGGAAGAGAAATGGGAAGCATTAGATGTCATCAACAAGACACGCGCTGAAGCCATGATTGCACAATTCGCGAACGAATCAGATGTGGACAGAGCGATGGATGAACTTCAAGCTTATTGGAATAATCTCTTGTCTAAATATACAATTCAAAGTGGCGATGACAAATTGAACCGGATGGTAAACATCTGGAATCCATATCAATGTATGGTTACATTTAATATGTCGCGTTCAGCATCTTATTTCGAATCGGGTATCGGACGTGGTATGGGCTTCCGTGATTCTAATCAGGATCTACTAGGATTCGTACACCAAATTCCAGAGCGTGCGAAGGAACGGATTATTGATATCGCATCGACGCAATTTGAGAACGGTGGAGCATACCATCAGTACCAACCTCTAACGAAACAAGGAAATAATGAGGTCGGTGGTGGATTTAACGATGATCCATTATGGCTGATTGTTGGAACCGCTGCTTATATTAAAGAAACTGGAGATTTCAGTATTCTGGATGAACAGGTTCCTTTCGATAGTAATCCAAACAACACAGCAACGTTATTCGAACATTTGAAACGTTCCTTCTATCACGTGATTGAGAACCTAGGTCCACATGGCCTTCCACTTATTGGACGTGCAGACTGGAATGATTGCTTGAACCTGAATTGTTTCTCTAATGTCCCTGATGAATCTTATCAGACAACGCAGAACTTAGAAGGAAGAACAGCAGAATCTGTGTTTATTGCCGGCCTATTCGTCTACGCTGGTCCAGAATTTGTGGAGCTATGTAAGCGTAGAGGGCTTGTGGAAGAGGCTTCTGTTGCTCAAACACATATTGATGATATGACTACAGCAACATTAGAACATGGATTTGATGGTGAGTGGTTCCTTCGAGCTTATGATCACTATGGTAATAAAGTGGGTAGTAAGGAATGTGAAGAAGGACAAATTTTCATTGAACCACAAGGTTTCTGTGTTATGGCTGGTATTGGTGTAGAAGAAGGTCTAGCGAAGAAGGCACTCGATTCAGTACAGGAAAGATTGGATACGAAGTACGGTATCGTTCTACAGAATCCACCCTACTCTAAATACTATATTAACCTAGGTGAAATTTCTTCATATCCACCAGGATACAAGGAGAATGCCGGCATATTCTGCCATAACAATCCTTGGATTATGATGGCTGAGACGGAAATTGGACGCGGGGACCGTGCATTTGATTTATATACTAAGATTGCTCCAGCTTATTTAGAAGAGATTAGTGATATTCACCGTACAGAGCCTTATGTGTATTCACAAATGATTGCAGGTAAAGATGCTGTACGTCATGGCGAGGCGAAGAACTCTTGGTTAACAGGTACAGCAGCATGGAATTTTGTAGCGATCACTCAATCGATTCTTGGAATTCAACCCGAATATGATGGACTTAGAGTGAACCCATGTATTCCAACAGATTGGGATGGTTTTACAATTACTCGGGTTTACCGTGGTGATACTTTTGTAATTCAGATTAAGAATCCAAATCATGTATCCAAAGGTGTGGCTTCTGTTACTATTGATGGTAAGGGAATTGAAGGCAACGTACTTCCGGCTATCGGAGATGGTAAAACGCATCAAGTAGAAGTGATATTAGGATAATTTTAATCTGAATTACAGGAAATTTTCATCTTACTTTAATATAGTCCAACTATAATATATATATCCCCTTTAGATATATATATAGATTTAGAATAGACCTGAGTCCGCTGCTCAGGTCTATTTTTTATGAGAAACCTTTGCTGCGTTAAGTACGGCGAAGCCGTTTCTGCTTGATATGTTATAATATTTCATAAGTAGATATATAGAATGAATTAAAGCTCTAATTCATATTAGTGTTTGCTGAGAATAGAATTCTATGCTGAAATTATGGAGTGATACACATGGAGATCAGGGATCAATACAGACGTACTTTGAGGGACTTACGGATTTCCGTGACTGATCGTTGTAATTTTCGCTGTAGATATTGTATGCCGGAAGAAATATTCGGTAAGGATTATGCCTTTTTATCTAAAGATCGTATTCTAACTGTAGATGAAATCGTACGGCTAGCCTCTATATTCACGAATCTTGGTGTACAGAAGCTCCGCATTACGGGGGGAGAACCATTATTACGTAAAGATCTAGCTGATATTATTAAACGCGTGGCTCAAATTCCCGAAATTGAGGATATTGCCCTTACAACGAATGGCAGTTTATTGGCTAAGCAGGCACAAGTATTAAAGAAGGCAGGTTTATTACGGGTAGCTATAAGCTTAGACGCATTAGATGATGATACCTTTATGCAAATGAATGGGGGGCGTTCACATGTACAACCTGTTCTAGACGGTATTGAAGCAGCAGCAGACGCGGGACTGAAAGTGAAAGTGAATATGGTCGTACAGAAGGGAAAGAATGATGAGGCAGTCTTGCCTATGGTCGAGTATTTTCGCTCTAAGGGTCATATTCTTCGATTAATTGAATATATGGATGTCGGAAATACCAATGGTTGGAACTGGAATCAGGTACTGAGTAAGAAGGAACTATTAGAAACTATTCATACCGAATGGCCATTAAAATCCGTGGAGCCTAATTATCCAGGCGAGGTTGCTTCGCGATATCAATTTTTAGATGGGAAAGGCGAGATTGGCATTATATCTTCTGTCAGTGAGGCATTCTGCTCTTCTTGTACAAGAGCTAGGTTGTCAGCAGATGGTTCATTATATACTTGTCTATTTGCAAGCAAGGGATATGATCTCCGGACGCTTCTTCGTTCAGGGGCTAGTACGGAAGAAATAACCACATATCTGGTTAACATATGGCATAACCGTCATGATCGGTATTCACTAGATAGAGGTAAGGACGGTCACGATGGCGAGAAGGTTGAGATGTCTCACATCGGTGGCTAATTAAATAGCAGAAGAATAACTAACAGTCCGAACTTTTTATATTTCGGGCTGTTAGTTATTTTTACCCTTAATATTTTCAATATTATATAGTAGAAAAGGAGAATATTTATTGGAAAATGATAAAAGTTGTAAACTTTAGAAGGTACTTTGTATAAATACATAGAATATATACAACATAATTATTACCAAATATAATATTTGAGGTGCTGCATCTATGAAGCGTGTTCCCAAACTGACGGTCATTCTCATTGCGTTGATATCATGCTCATTCGCGCTCACCTTGGCTATAGTTCTGACCTATGGTGATGGAGTGCAGAAGAAAACAAAAGTGATCACGGAATGGCAGCTCAAGTGGGGATCAGAAGCTGTATTGAACATAAATAATACAGCTTTAGATCAGGTTGAGGATTGGACTACGTATAGACTTAGTGAGTCTTTACCAAGTAGACCCACAAATACGAATATAGCATGGATCAAAGTAACTATTCCTGATATGAATTGGAACAATCCTGCTATTCTAATAAGTAGAATTTACGGTCAACATATCGTAATGAGTGTAGATAATAAGCTGATATATGAGTCTAAACGAGATTATAACTATGATGCGCACAAGATTATCGTATCACTCAAGCCAAGTGATGCTAATAAATCACTATATCTAGGAATAGTTGCAGAGAATGCAAAGATAGGAATACATAGTAATCTAATCTTAGGAGAATATACGGAGTTGTTCTCACAGTTTATAAAGCAAGACATCATCGATGTCATTCTCGGAAGTTCTTTTATTTTTATAGCTGCTGTTATGATCATTTGCACCATTTTTATTACTAGAAGTTTTGTATCTAGCTGGGTTGCTTTATGTATTATTATTATATCGACTGGAGTTCTGGCGTTAATGTATTCTCCGTACTTGTATGATCTTTATGGGAATTATGGAAGGCTGTATACACTTCTATTCGATTGTGCTTTATTTATTCTTTTACCTACGATAACTTATTTCTTTGAAAAAATATTTGGGGATGGCTATCGTGGCATTATTTCTAAATATAGAAAATTTCAAGTTGTCTATTCATGTCTTTGTTTTATTGTTGCGATCTTAAGCTTCCTTAATCTACCTAATTCCCATGAGCTCAGTTACTTTATATCAGTCACGGTAATAGGTTATACGATGATCATTCAGTGTTTAATGTTGCTGATTATGTCAATGATTTATGCCGTTAATGGAAATAAGGATGCGGTTATCTTCTCGATCGGTCTGGGATTATTTACTGGATCTTCATTAATGGATCTAATATTATTCTATCTTAAATCGGGTGATTACGAATTCTTTCTGTGGAAATGGGGAATCGTGGGCTCTATTAGTGTCCTCATCATTATCATAGGAAGGAAATTTGCTGATAGTCACGAGCAAATTGTGAAATACTCCAAAGAACAGGAGTTATTTAATATTGAATTGCAACGGTCTGAAAAGATGGAGATTATTACGGAGTTGGCAGCATCAGTTGCGCATGAAGTGAGAAATCCGCTCCAAGTAACCCGTGGATTCATTCAGCTTATTATTGAAGAGCAGGAAGAACAACAGCGGCAATATTTATTAATGGCACTTGAGGAGTTAGATAGAGCCTCTAGTATTATTACAGACTTCCTAACCTTTGGAGAATCTGAATTTGATCAGGTAACGAGATTGAGTATCAGTGAAGAACTAAGACATATTGAGGGAATCATTTCACCCTTAGCTAATTTTCAGAAAGGAATTATAACAATCGATGTACCCGGGGATCTCTACGTCGCAGGTAGTTCTTCGAAATTTAAGCAAGCCTTCATTAATATGATGAAGAATAGTATAGAATCCCTAAATGACAGTGGTGAGATTAGAGTATGGGCGTATGAAGCAGAGAATGAAGTCGTAATTCATATTAAGGATAACGGTGAAGGCATGGATCCAATGGAGCTATCTAGATTAGGAGAGCCTTATTTCTCTAATAAGACGAAGGGGACTGGGCTTGGGTTAATGGTGAGCTATCGCATTGTTGAAGTAATGAATGGGAGTATGACCTTTACAAGTGAAAAGGGAGTAGGAACGGAGGCTGTAATCAAATTTCCATCCTTCTAGAACAAATCCTAGGAGAGATAGAAATTGGAAGAGCTCTTGTTCCTACTCCTTTATTAAAGATCTATGATGTATAGTACCTGATTACCACATGGCTCTTTTTTGCATATTATAAAGAGTCATTTCAGATGGGCTGGAAGGAATAACTAAGTAAAGTTCATCAGAGGATTCCTCGACAGCTTTAAGTTTGATGTGTTCAGGGATAATAACCCCAAGTACTTCTTTTATTGCTGCTTTCGGATCTGTTAAGAGGCGTGCCTTAAAACTTGGATCCTCCCATGCTCTGTTAATAATTTGTGTTTGAAGGAGAGCTTGAGTTGTCAATAGAATCACCCTTTCAAATTTGTTAATATTTCCATAAAAGTATAACATGGACATAAGTTTAAATCTATTACTTTTTAGTATTTTCTATCAACCAGTAATGAAGACCACCGTGCTGTTGTGAGACTCTTAAATGTTCAATTTCTTGAGCATCTCGGGATAGATCGTGTATTATCGTTTCATGAAAGGAGAGCAAGTGTTTAAGTGGGATACCCAAGCTTAGAATATATTGATGATTAGCAGCAGCAATGTCCACATAGCGATTCATGATACTGCGGACATAGATTGATATCTTGACATTCTCTACAGTTAATATTTGGCTTGGATAGTGTTCATTCTTGATCATAGATAATAAGCTGTTATAGTTAGCGTCTGCAAGATCTTCGTGCCAATCCATCCAGTCATCGGACATTTGCAGTGTAATTAAGACACGGTCAATGAGATCAGATACGGGAGGAATAAGCTCTTCTTGTCCAGACAACAGCAGAATACCCGTGCTTGATAGTTTGAGAGGACCAGACTTTTTGGCAATCATACTTGGATTTGACTGAAAGTAATCTAGATGGTTCTCATTCGTAAGACTGTCTGACCATTCTCTTATGTATTGGTTGAAGTAAGTCCAAAATGGTGAATTCGAGGGGAAATAAGATCTATAGATGTCAAGGAAATGTAGGTAGAATAAATTACTTAGGATGAGTTGTGATCTGTCTCTTGAAGGTTCATCCATGAGGTCATCCTGAATGAAAAAGTACAGCATAGCGAACACATTGCCTAAGGAAAGCTTACGGTAATCTTCTTCGGGAAGGGTTGAAATTTCCTTCATCCAAAAAGGTAAGAGATAGCATATATAATTTTTGCTACTATCCTCACTATGGACATTAAACTTGTTTAAGTAAGAGAGTCCCTTTTGATCAAGGGGAGGAGGAAATAGTGCAACCATAGCTTGCGCTTCTACAAAAACCTGCGATAGTTCATTATCAAATTCTTCTAACCAATCCATATCATCACCCTAATTATTAAGATTTCATTTTCCTTTAGAGTCATGAAATTATGTCATAGCTATATTATCATAGTCTTACAAAATAACCCATTATTAATCTTGAAATTCTAATGAATAATTGTATATTTATTTTAGCTATTACATATTTTTTTAAAGGGAAGTTAGGGAACTTTGTCGAATTATAGAATTTGTAGTCTAGGTGTTATGTTTATAACTTAAGCTTGAGGTGCTGGTATGAAGTTCGGTTTAAAATGGTTTGTATACATAATAGTTGTGTTGATGATCGTGCTGTTCGTGGATACATCTAAAGAACATTCTAAGTTAGAGGAATCATCAAGTAATGTTACTCAATGGCAATTCATGTGGGAGCATACAAGTAAACCTAGATCTGAGGTCAGCGACATACCTTCTTCTGGTAAATGGACTTGGTTAAAAGCGAATCAGGCTCTACCCGCTGATAGATCTAAAAGTGATGCTGCATGGATTAAGCTTCAATTGCCACCATTAGAGTTACCCTATCCAGCTCTTTTGATTAATCCCATATATGCTCAAAAAGTATCTGTATATATAAATACAACTCTAATCTATGAAGTTAACCGGGATTATGGATATGATTTAAATAAGATTTTGTTACCACTGCATCAAAAAGATGGGGGCAAGGACATATATATACACGTACAAACGAATATAAAAAGTAGCGAAATAGGTCTGTTAGAAGAACTGAGAATAGGTGATTACTCAACGATGATAAATGTATTTGTGAGAGAGAACTTAATCGATGTTATTTTGGGAAGCTCGGTTATTTTTATAGCGTTAATTATGCTGATTTGTACTTTGTTTCTAAAAAAAGTCCAAATGCCTAACTGGTTATCTCTTAGTATTGTATTAATATCGATAGGAACATTAATTTTGACGTATTCTCCATTTCTATATACTTATTATGGTGAATACGGGAAAGTATTTGTCAGCTTATTCGATATATCTCTGTACGTATGTTTTCCAGGACTCACCTATATATTTGAGACGATGATCGGGAAGGGATACCGCTCAATTATTCGGAAATATAGGAAATTTCAAGTAGCATATTCATTGTTTGGCCTAGCATTTATGTTTGTTAATCTATTGGCTCATAATGCACTGTTTGATTTGTACTATGTTTTTTCTGTTACGATTCTAGGAATACTGATCATTATACAAGGAATTCTACTTGTGACGAGTGCAGGATATTACGCATCTAAAAGAAACAAGGATGCGATTATTATATCCGCAGGCTTTGCCGTGTTTTCCTTGTGTGGAATATCTGAAATGATATGGTTCTATATCAAAGATGGTGACTATAATTTATTTATGTGGAAATGGGGCGTGATGGGATTTGTTATGTCCTTAATCGTTCTGTTGGGCCGAAAGTTCGCTCTGAATCATCAGCGCGTAGTGGAATATTCCAAGGAATTAGCATTATTCAACAATGAGCTACAAAGATCAGAGAAGATGGACATTATTAGTGAGTTAGCAGCATCCGTTGCGCATGAGGTCAGGAATCCATTGCAAGTGACAAGAGGGTTCTTACAACTACTAGAGGAGAAATCCAATGGGAAGGAAAAAGGGTACCTTAAGTTAGCTCTTGAAGAATTAGAACGGGCCTCAAATATTATTACGGACTTCCTAACTTTTGCTAAACCGGAGATTGAACAAGTGGCTACACTAGACATCTCGGGTGAATTCAAACATATCGAAGGAATTCTTATACCGTTAGCTAATTTACAAGGAGGTAGTCTACATACTAGCATTCCTCCAGGATTAACAATCGAAGGTAACTCTTCTAAGTTCAAGCAAGCTTTTATAAATATGATTAAGAATAGCATCGAGGCTCTTGAAGATCATGGGTTCATCCATATTTGGGCCTATCAAGAAAAGGATCAGATCATCATCCATATCCAAGATAACGGTGAAGGGATGGGGGAAGCAGAGATCATGAGGCTTGGGGAGCCCTACTATTCTAATAAAACGAAAGGAACAGGGCTCGGTCTTATGGTCACATATCGCATTATTGAAGCAATGAAGGGCAATATTAAGTTTAAGAGTGAGAAAGGAATCGGCACGGAAGCGATCATAACATTTCCAGCGACTGCAGCTGAAGGTAGAGGAATAGACAGGTTGTAGTAACAACTTCAATTAAACGGATATTTATAATAAATATAATGTTCGTATAAGTTTTTAGATTATGAAGACCACTCCTAAATGCTCTACTTGGTATTACTTTTGAATTGAATCATATAAATGAAATAGAAATAGAAATAGAAATAGAAATAGAAATAGAAATAGAAATAGAAATACCCCTTAAGCATAAAGCGAAGGGGTTATTTGTGTTCGAGAATACATGAGCTTGCATCTGGATATTTTAAAGAGAGTAATCAAAGTGAAGAATGATATAAAGTTGTGATTAAATTTATTGTAATGGTTTGTAAGCGATAGATCGGTGGTTATATTTCTTATACAGAATGAGAATGTGATGTAACACCTTAGGTGACAGAGTCTTGGATACAGTGTATTTTAATTTATTGAACAGAGGCGAGAATGAGAATAATATGGATTCTACGATGCTTGTTAATTCTTTAACACTACTTGTGGCTGGATTATTATTAGTTGGTGTTCTAACGACCAAGTTCTCCTCTAGATTTGGAATGCCAGCATTGGTTCTATTTATTGTGGTGGGTATGGTTTTGAGCAGATTTATTTATTATGATAATGCTTTTCTTACGCAAATCGTTGGGATATTTGCACTGATTGTTATTTTGTTTGATGGTGGTATGCAGACGAAATTTGAGGATATTAAGCCTGTAATAGGGTCTGCACTATCCTTAGCAACGATTGGTGTGTTAGTGACGACCTTTATTGTAGGTGTCTGTGCACGATATATTCTAGGCGTAGACTGGGTGGAGGGATTTCTGTTCGGCGCGATTGTAGGGTCAACAGATGCTGCAGCTGTATTTACTGTACTCGGAGGGAAAAATATTAGAAAACGAATCACTACGACACTCGAAGCAGAGTCTGGTAGCAACGATCCCATGGCAGTATTTCTCACTATCTCCTTGATCGAATGGATACAGAAACCTGATCACTCTATAGTTAGTATGATTTTGTCATTCCTTTGGGAAATGGGAATCGGCCTAATCTTAGGTATTCTAATTGGGCGACTTGCTGTCTATATGATTAATCAAATAAACTTTGACTCTTCAGGATTATATCCTGTCATGGCTCTGAGTTTTGCCGTACTATCGTATGGTGCGACCTCGTTACTACAGGGTAGTGGATTACTGGCAGTATATGTAACCGCGATCGTGATGGGAAACTCAGATCTGACATATGGGCGTTCTATTATGCATTTTAACCAAGGCTTCGCATGGATGATGCAGATTATGATGTTTGTTCTGCTTGGTCTGCTAGTATTCCCACAACAGTTGCCTGGTATAATATGGAAGTCTTTAATGTTGTCTTTCATTCTAATGGTTGTTGCAAGGCCAATGGGTGTATATTTAAGTACTCTATTTACCAAATATTCATTTAAGGAGAAATTATTAATTTCTTGGGCTGGACTGAGAGGTGCAGTTCCGATCGTTCTAGCGACATATCCTTTGATGGCGCAACTGGAGCATGGTCATTTATTCTTTAATGTCGTATTCTTCGTAGTTCTGACTTCAGCTATTATTCAAGGGGCTACGATATCTCCCCTGGCTGAGAGGCTTGGACTAGCAGGAGAAGTGAAGCCTTCTAACCCTTCACTTCTAGAATTGACTGCTCTAGGTAAAACTAAATCGGAGATTAACCATATTGAGGTGAATAGCTCAATGGCTATAGCGGGCAAGGAAATTATAGAATTAGATCTACCAGACGATATTCTCTTCACAGCGTTGATTCGTAATGAGCAAATTATTACTCCACGAGGCAACACAACCATTGAAGCAGGTGATACCCTGTATATTCTAAGTCCGAAGGCTAAGCGTAAGCAATTAAAGACTATTCTGACCTCACCGATTCTACCAGTTACTTATATGAAAGATATACAGCCATCTACAGAGAAAGTAACAGAAATGCCAGCAGATGAAGAATAGCTATGTTGGTGTTATAAGATCAATACCACTAGAATGGTGGTAATTAAGGTGGATATAGAGCCTTATTTGAATCCATTAACTTCGTTGTACGTATAGGTAAATGTGAATAAAATGAAGGGGTTGGAGTGAATGGCTTATATGGAGAATCAGATAGAGACGCAAGAACAGTTGCAAGAACAACTAAACCAAATTAATAAGTGGGAAAAGACGCAGAAGAAGGTTTGGATCTGGGAGAAAATAGGTCGGATACCTTTTATGCTCTTAGATAAGCTCACTCCGAAGGTAGTACGCGAGAAGTTAGGTGTTGCACTTAATGAAATTGGAGGATTTATTCAGACGGGTGGACAATATTTAGTGCAAGAGAAGTCCATGTTGAAACGTCTGGTTAAGGCTGACCAGCTAAGAAAAGCTAAATCATTTCAGGATGTTTCTGTAGCTGAGGATAGCCGTAAGGGGGTAAAGGGAGACGAGCAAGATCAACCTTCCTCGATTGCGAATGTCAGTCTACTGCCCTTATGCACGATGGATGAGGTGGCAGATGAGTTAATTGCTAGTAGGGTGAAGTTCGCAGCGGCTCAAGGAGCAACAACTGGAATCGGGGGGATATTCACTGTAGCCATAGATATTCCTGTCGTTCTGGGCACATCGCTTAAAGTGCTACAAGAACTCGCGATTTGTTACGGTTATGATCCTAAAGAGAAGCAGGAACGTATATTTATTGTGAAATGTCTGCAATTCTCTTCAGCAGATGTAGTGGGAAGGAAGGCTATTCTAGAGGAGCTTACAGCCCATTTCGACCAGAAAAATCACGATGCTCAAGTGTTCTCTCAATTGCAGGGATGGCGTGAGGTTGTCCAGACTTATGTAGATAGCTTTGGATGGAAGAAGTTATTGCAGCTCGTTCCGATCGCTGGAATTGTATTTGGATCTATGAGTAATAAGGGGATGATGGAAGGGGTCGGCGAAGCGGGTAAAATGCTCTACAGGAAGCGTAGAATTGTGCAGCGATTAGAAGAGATGAAGGCACATAACGCAAATACACCGCTTGGATAACATGATTACCCATGATCCAAACGGTGTGCATGTATTTAAATTGTAAAGGGTTTAGACGGGTGATGACCACTGCTTTAACTTTTGATCTGAAGGAAGCAAATATGTCAGAATTCCTAGTAACGGTAGAAAACTACACATTTGCATCACGGACGTGATACCGATGGAGTCCATCCAGTTACCCAGAATAAGTGAACCTAGCCCACCCATTCCGAAGGCAAGACCTGTAATAAGTCCCGATACGGTACCTATTTTGCCTGGAATAAGCATTTGTGCATATACAACCGTTACAGAGAAGCTAGAGAATATGACAAGGCCGATGAAAGCGAGTAGAACTCCTGTCCAGAATAGATTAGCATAGGGCAGTAATAGTGCTAATGGGGCTGCACAAATCATCGAGGCGAATATCATATTTCTTTTGCCAAAACGGTCTGAGAGTGGTCCTCCTAAGAAGGTACCCACAGCGCCAGCGGCTAGAAACATAAAGATATAAATCTGCGAATCATGAACTGAAAGATGGAATACCTCCATTAAATAAAATGAATAATAGTTACTTACGGAGGAAGCATACCACGAACGAACAAACACAAGAAGGATCAGGACAATAAGGGCATACATCACTTTTTGCCTTACGTCAGGGTTCATTGTTCGAGTGTTTGTTTTCTTCTGATGTTGATTTCTTATTAATGTGCGTCCATACCATCTTGCGATTACCATCTGTAAAGCGATCCCTGCCGCAGCTACACCTGTAAACCATATCGCCCCGAATTGTCCGAGCGGAATAAAGATCCACATCGTCAGCATAGGTGCAAGCGATTGACCGGCATTACCCCCAACTTGAAAGATAGATTGTGCAAGACCACGGCGTGAGCCAGCAGCCATATGGGACACGCGTGAACCTTCGGGGTGAAAAGCAGCTGAACCGAGTCCTACGAAAATGACCGCGATAAGAACAGAAGAATAGTCTGCAGCGTACGCAAGCAATAGCATTCCTGTGAACGTAAATCCCATCCCGATAGGAAGTATGGCGGGTGTGGGTCTTTTATCTGAGAACCATCCCACAACAGGTTGCATAATAGACGCTGTGAAATTAATGGCGAACGAAATCATGCCGATCTGAGCAAAGCTAAGATTCATGGATTGCTTCAGAATTGGAAAGATAGCTGGAATAACGGATTGAATGGAATCATTAAATAAATGCACTAAACTAATGGCAATTAATATCCAAAATATCGTCGGCTGGTTATTTTTTTCAGGGCGTGGCTGTAACTTCACACCTGCTTTGGGAATAGACAGGCTCAGATAGGTGACCTCCTAGGGCTGCAATTTCCTGATATTTCTTGATAATCAAGAATATGAGGGTTCATTTTTCAGTTCTTTCTATCTATTATCTACGTTTTCAGGATACATGTCATGATTCATCAGTCTATGTTGCGCCATCGCTTCATATTTCGTACCTTCTTGACCATAGTTACAATAGGGATCAATCGATATGCCTCCACGCGGTGTGAATTTACCCCATACTTCAATATATTTAGGGTCCATTAGCTTAATCAGGTCATTCATGATAATATTCATACAATCTTCGTGGAAATCTCCATGGTTACGGAAACTAAATAGGTATAACTTCAGTGATTTACTCTCAACCATATGAATATTCGGGATATAACTGATATAAATTGTAGCGAAATCTGGCTGACCTGTGATCGGACAAAGGCTAGTAAATTCAGGGCAATTGAACTTGACGAAGTAATCCCGGTAGGGATGTTTGTTCTCGAAGCTTTCTAGAATATCAGGATCATATTCCAAAGAGTACTGTGTTCCTTGATTGCCGAGTAAGGTAATATCTTTCAATTCATGTTGTTGTCTTCCTGGCATATATATTCTCCTTAGTTGCTATGCTCATAGCCAAATTTTTTTATACACCTCGTTTATTTCCCCATACTAACGTATGAAGCTGAGGAAGCACTCGAACGTTATTAAGAATAGACGATTCCATAACTTGTTCAATTAACCATTCATAACGCTGCAATAGAAATGAAGTGTGCTCTGTTATGTCCATCGTATGCACGTCTGGATTTCCAATCTGCAGGAATAAAGGAACCGAAGAATAACGTACATGGATCTTTTCAGCATAGTCTAGATCAATGGCATCAAAGATAACGACTTTCAGACTATGTGAATAAGGGGTGGTACGTTGCTTTAGGCGTTCCAATATATAATCAAGCTTCTCCCAATCCGTGTTCATTGCAGAGCTTGGGGGCTTAGGAGATAAAGTGACCTCATCAATATCCAATAACCAATCTTGCCATTTGGAGCCTTGTGTCTCAACCGCGACTTTAATATGGTGTGCATGAAGTAATTCAATTAGCGGTCCTAACTGCGGAAGTAAGGCGGGATTACCGCCTGACAGAGTTACATGAGAGAATCGCTGACCACCAATATCGGATAATTCAGTCCATATGTCTTCAGGTTGCATGGGTGTGATCTGGTCAGCACCACTACCATCCCAAGTGAAGGCAGAGTCACACCATGAGCAGCGATACTCACAGCCCGCTGTACGAATGAACATGGTCTTCGTCCCGATGACCATACCCTCCCCCTGAACAGTAGGGCCGAAAATTTCCATAACCGGAATAGGAGGAGAGGATTTGATCTTACTCATCAAGCATCCACTCCCGTCTAGCCTCAGCATAGCTGGTTGGTGTCTCATATAACCTCACAAATTCTGTACGTGTTACATTCTCCGAGGACGGGTGTGTTCTAGTGTTCAGGGCTAGCTCTATTTGTTCGAATAGCCATACAACCATATTTTCAGCTGTTGTGTTCATCTTTGGCAAAGTCTCATTCAAATAACGGTGATCTACAAAGGGTTCAATGCGTTCTTTCCAGATCGTTTTGATATCTCCGAAATCTAAGGTGATTCCCACTTCATCGGGGACACCGCTGATCCCGAAGACAACTTTGTAGGTGTGTCCGTGTAAGTTTTTACATTTACCTTCATACGCATGGAGATGATGAGCAGCATCGAAGGTGAATTCTTTGCAGACGAGTACTCTTTTGCGATGATAACGTAGTTCTTGATGACCTATATCTTCACCTAAACGCTGAAGTTGGTCAACAATGCGGAATTCCCCAGGAGTTCGCATCATGATTGCACCTCAGCTTGACTAGAGGAAAGGTTGCGCTCGGCAGAATATTGGTCTAGACCTGCCTTCCGAAGCTTGCATGCAGGGCATTCTCCACATCCGTCGCCAATGATGCCATTATAGCAAGTTAGTGTTCGTTCCTGTACATAATCAAAGGCGCCTAACTCATCAGCCATGCTCCAAGTCTCAGCCTTATTTAGCCACATTAGAGGGGTATGGATGACAAAATGATAATCCATGGATAGGTTAAGCGTAACATTCATCGACTTGATGAATACATCTCGGCAATCAGGGTAGCCACTAAAGTCAGTTTCACATACACCTGTAATAAGATGTCTGGCACCTATTTGTTTCGCGAGAACAGCGGCGAAACTAAGGAACAGTAAATTACGACCCTCTACGAAGGTGCTAGGCAGCTTCCCTTCTTCATGGGATATTTCTTGGTCACTACGGGTAAGTGCATTGGGAGCGAGTTGATTCAGAAGGCTCATATCGAGAATCGTCTGTTTAACACCCAGATCCGCGGCTATACTTGTTGCACATTCAATTTCTAGTTTATGACGTTGGCCATAATCGAACGTCACGACCTCTACCTCAGTAAAGTGTTGTTTGGCCCAGAATAGACATGTGGTGCTGTCTTGCCCACCGCTAAATACGACGACTGCTTTTTCGTTTGTAAACATAAAAAAACCTCTCCATCTTCTTAGATTTATAGAAGAGAGAAAGATTCATGAACTAGTTTCCAACTCAAAAACAACCCTTACCCATGATGCAATAAGGAGAATAGTTTTTTATAGAGGGAGTTCGCGAACCTCTCCCATGCACGTATGCATGGATCATCTTCAATTGTCTCACACTCATTTAAGGGGTGTTTGACGAGATTTATTATAACATGAACCTATTTAATAAACACACCTCCGAAGGGAATTACTTCTCTCAGAATACGTTTGAGGAGGCCATCATTCTTCATTTCCTTCTCCAGCTTATGATTCTGCCTTCCAGCTTGATATAGAACAGTGCCACGCCCAGTCATCTTCCAATGATAACTCATATGTTGGCTGGCCAGGGTGTTTCCATAGACTGTAAGCTCAAGCTTCGCATTCTCAGGATAAGCGACTAGACTACCAGCATCTACATACAGAGGTTCTGTAGGATGGAGTTCAGCTTCACATACGGGACCTTGTGTTAGAATTCCAACAGTTCCTGTACCTGTGAATTTTACTTTGACAGCATCACGTGTGATAAACATATTTTTGATTCGTAAAAGCCTAGTCTGCATCGTGATGCCATAACTATAGAAAAAAAGACTGCGGAAATTATAAAGTAGATCACTTCCATCTTTCAATTCCACCGATTTCACAGCAAATCCAGGAGGTAAGGCAGCAACAAATTGGCAAGGTCCTGTCATGTCTGCTTGGATAAGTCTTCGTTTACGAAAGATCCCCTTCACGTTCATCAGGCGGTCACTACGGCCTTCTGAATGCCCCCGATAAGATACAATCTGTTCAGGATGGAGCATATGAAGCTGTTCTTGATCTTTAAGAGAGAAGGTTACAGCTTGTCCGATCCCGCCGTTGTCGTGATTATTTGCCTGGATCTTCATTCATATCGCTCCCTTTGGAATTATCTTTTATTAGATCTTTGCATTAGGAATCTGAGGGTACGTATAAGAATGAAATAACCAATGAGGAGGGCAACTGCCCAGATCACAACGACTTTGATCTGATCCATACGACTTTGTTTTGAACTTTCAGCATCTTGTAATAACGTAATGGTCTCTGTAAGTTGACGATTCTGATCCATCAGACTCTCTTGTTGTAGCTGATAATTCTTGATGCTTGCTCGTGCTTCCGCTAGTTCACTAAGCGTTTGTTGGTAGCTCTCCTTCAGTTTATTTACTTCGCTCGGAAGTTCTGAGAACTGTTCAACCCCATTATAGAAATCTGTGAAATAATTAGCATGAGCTGTGGGTGACAACATTAGAAGAAAGCCACTCAAGAGTAAAAGGGTGCAATGGATGATACGTTTTCGATAATTTCTCAATATAATCACCGCCTGATAAGGTTGTTGTTAACGATATAAACTGAATTAAAAGTTTGGAAAGGATTGATTGGGGTTATATATCTATCATTACACTACTTAAAGGAGTATGAAAAGGATGCAAAATTCTGAAAAAAATGTTAAAAAAATTATTATTACTGTTAATGGTGAGCCCGTAGGAAATGGCATCTTAATAGATACAATCACTTATGCACCTATAAAGATGCAAGATGAACCCTCAATTCATTCCACTAAGACAACAAATTCACCGTGAATCAATATAGAATACAGTCCTACGTGAGTAGGGCTTTTTTGTTGAAAAAATTGATAGTCAGGCGACAAACTTCGACAGCGGATTTCTATCAGTTCCTTTATACTAAAATAACATAGTTAGCGCTTCGACTCTATTACATAAAATTAGTGAATATTCGAGTGGATCCACAAAAAAAAGTAAGCTTAGAAGAGGAGACAATAATATGTCATTCTGTATTCAATGTGGTCAAAGTTTAGAAGAAGGTACTTCTCATCAATGTGCGGCAAATAACGCTATCCCCATGGTATCATCAGCGGGTAAACCTCAATCTGTTAAAGTTGATCTTCACGTGCTGTTAGGGATCTTGAAGAATCCTATGAATGCTCTGAAGTTGAATGCTTCTGAAGGAGGACTGGTGTATGGGTTAATAGGATTAGGCGTAAGTTTGATTGGGTTTTTGTTATATGCACTAGCGCTCAAGCAAGTGATGATCAACATGATATCAAGCGTATTTGGTGAGTTGTCTGGTTTTTTTGATGGAGCTGGGAGCATAGGGAATAGTTTTAGTGGAGGAATAGCTAGTCAATTGTCTTTGGGATGGAATGCTCTATGGATTGGATTAGTATCTGCGGTTGCTCTACTGGCAACCTATTGGTTGGTTGGGAATGCAGTATCGAAGAAGAAGATGGCTCAGCTAGATTTTATTACGAAGGTAGGCGCATTCCAACTCGTTTTTGGAGTTGTATTTATCTTAAGTGCATTGTTAGCCTTTATTACTTTTAAATTTTCTATATTGTTAATGGTGATCAGTCTATTATTGGCTCTAGTATGTACGAATACGATAGTATCTCAAATATATGGGGTTCAAGGTAGCCAACAATTGAAATTATCTGCTATTGCAGTTAGTATTTATGCTTTAATTATATTACTTCTACTGCAGGTTGTTGTATAAATCCTTCATACAAATCTATCATCTATGTAATCATATTCTTCAAAAGAGCCGGTTTGCTCATATGCAACCGGCTTTTTGCTATATTTTACAAGAAACATAATACGAACGTACGTTCCGTGACAACTAGTTGTCAATCTATATTGGTACATTAGGTATAGGAAGAGGGGAAGCGTATGGATATGGAGATTGAAGCCAGTTATTTTTGGGACCATGAGTACATATTTGCTGGAAGTACCAACAAAATATACTTATTAGTTCAATGGAGTGCATGTATGACGCCAACAACGAGAAGAAAATCCACGCCGAAATTACTAGCACGTGACGTTGAATTATACTTATGGCTTGAACCCTATATATTAGTTGGAAATATCTATGGATGTGAAGGAATGAAAAGATCTCAGCAGCAGTTATTAATTGTCCAGCTAGGGCATCTTTATAATGGAATAAGGCAGAGTCTAGTTATCGAGTGCACACTACTATCTCAAACACCAGGTGAGAAGCATGTACTCTCAGCTCAATGGAGATACAAGGAGGGGAGTAGAGGGAGAGCTAGGCAACGCTCTGTTGAGGAAATTTATATCCATTACAGCTATGACCTGGGGCGCCTTCGGAATTCAGGAGATATCAATGTAGAGAAGCATATTAAACTACTGAAAACTCCTACAGTGATAAAGGAGGCAGATAAATGGTTTAATTTAGGAGAGGCAGATCACGCTGAATTCATATTAAGGAGAAAGGGAGATGAATTGCTATTGTTTGCAATTCATTCGGGAGATCCCAAGTTTATTGAAGAAGCAGAGACGCTGTATCGTTTAAGCAAACAATATGTTGATGCATACCAAGGAATTTCACTAGATTAACTAAAATTAGGACTATAATATCATTTTTTTGGGTTACTATATAAATAAATAGTTAAATAGTTCTAAATAATATAAGAGTATTGAAGGAAAATATACCTAGAGGGTCGAATGGACTAGTTATAAGATATTCTCGAGTCTGTTTTACTACAATTGCTAGGGGAGTTTATATGACTGACAGGCTAATCCGCTTAATGCGTATCATTACGTTAATTCAAGCGAGACCTGGTATTCTTACTAGGGAACTTGCGGAGCGTTGTGGAACTACAGAACGTACGATTTATAGGGATATGGTTGCCCTTAGTGCAATGCATATCCCTGTGATACACCAGGGATATGGAAAGGGGTATGCATTCATAGGTAACTTTGCTCTATATCCGTTAGATTGGACGGATGAAGAGATGCATGCCTTCTCGCAACTGAATACAGTGATGGAGCTGATCGTACCTTTACTTCCGGTTGAATTTCAAAGTGCCTATGAGAAAGTGATGGCTGCCGATTACAAGTACAGGAGTGATAGGGCCGAATTAGTTCAACAATTAGATGATCTAGGACTCTCATGATGAGGGAGTCGAACAAGTTCTATTGGGCATTGACAATAAACAACCAAACGAAGGGTACTTCAGCTAAAATCTACAAGGGATTTTGGCTTTTTTTGAAATATAAGAATTTATATGCTGTACATAATAAATGGTCCTTATATTTGTACGAGAAACGGATGCCGTCCCTTGAAAGGACGGCATCCGTTTCTTCTTATCTGGAAATAAACGGGGAGTCCATTTAATGTAGGTAGCTTTTTTTTGTGCTAGAATAGTAAGGACGCTCTCATGGAGAATATCATCATGAAAAAACTAACAATACAAGGAGGAGAATCGGTGAGTGATTACGTGCCAGATCGATCGCAGCAGGAATCTTCGAAAGACAAGAATAGCTTTAACTTGCGAATCAATCTGTTTTTCTTTAGTACATTCCTCATATTTTGTGTCATTATCGTAAGGTTGGCAATTCTACAGTTCGTAGAAGGACCAACACTCGCGGGGGAAGAAACAAGAAGAGATGTTAAGAATGTACCGCTTAATCCAATAAGAGGAACCATATTCGACGCGACGGGATCGGTGAAATTAGCTTATTCCACCCCGACGCAGTCCTTATATATCACGTTACAGAAAAATTATAGCGATAAACTGGATGATAATGGTGAAAAGGTAAGAGATAAAAATTACCCTGAGTTAGAGAAAATAGCGGAAGATATCGTAGTTGTATTTGATAAATATGCCGATCCTAACAGTACGCCATTAACCAAAGAAGATGTTCTGGATGCTATGGATAATAATTATAGAAAATATCAAGGATACGTCCCTCGGCGTATTAAGATGGATCTTACAGAAAATGAAGTTGCATACTTTATGGAGCATAAGACGGATTTCCCTGGTATAGAAGTTGTTGAGGAGAATATTCGTCATTATGATCCAGATACAGTCGCTGTACAGACTATTGGATATATTAAGGATTTCAAAAGATCCAAGACATTGACGAAATATAGTACCATTAGTGAAGATATCTCAAGTGGAAGGCAGCTAGATCCAGGCTTAATCTACACTGAACCTGAGTTTGTAGGGTTTGATGGTTTAGAGTTGATGTTCCAAGATGAGTTGCGTGGCAAGAATGGATATAGAAAGGTCCCTGTCGATCCAAGGAATATGCCCGAAGGTGTAGATGAAATTGTTGCACCGGAGAAGGGGAACGATATCTATTCGACCATTAACAAAGAGATTCAGGTGAAAACCGAAGAGGCCATTATGGATCAATTAGACTGGCTGCATAGAAACCCTGTCTCTGGAAAGCTTCATCCTGATGCAACAACGGGCTTTGCTGTAGCGATGGAAGTGAAGACTGGAAAGATTGTTGCCATGGCGAGTATGCCTGATTACGATACGAACCTTTGGAGTTCGGGGACGATAGCCTCGAAGGATTGGACTAACAAAGTTGAATTTATTTATCAGAACGGGACCATTCGTTCCTTCAATCCAGGTAAAACAGGGGCACACCCGGAGTCCGTGGTTCTTCTAGGTTCTACGATTAAACCACTTAGTGTGCTGGTTGGATTGAAGGAAGGACTTTTCACAACGGATACTTGGTATAATGACACGGGTGCAGCTTACTTTGGTAAGGAAGGTCATCAGGCAAGGGTTCGTAACTCAGGTGGGCATGTTTATGGGATGATGGACCCTGCTAAAGCGATCTTGCATTCTTCTAATGCATTTATGGTGGATAAAGTTGGGGTACCTCTCAACAATAAATATGGTTCTAAAGTGATTGGTGTATGGGATAAGTATATGACGGATTTCGGTCTCGGGGTTGTTACAGGCAGTGGTCTCCCTGGTGAGCAAAAAGGAATACGTGAGTATGAGAACGATGATGAAAGTACGCAGTCTAGAATGGCATATGCATCTTTCGGTCAACAAGGAAAATATACGACACTTCAACTTGCCCAATACACGGCAATGCTTGCTAATGAAGGTAAACGTATGAAGCCCCAGCTTGTAAGTGAGATTAAAGATAGTAATGGGAATGTAGTGAAGACATTCGAGCCAGAGGTGCTGAATACCGTTGATTTCGATAAATCATATTGGAATGAAATTAAAAAGGGTATGAATAGTAGCGTAACAGCCTTCAACGGTTACAAATACGATGTTGCCCGCAAAACAGGAACCTCGACCCAGTTGGTAGGGGGAAAAGATGTCGATAACGGTGTGTTCATATCCTTCGCTCCCCGTGATAATCCGGTATTGGCTGTAGCTGTGATGATTCCCGAAGGGGGATTTGGTTCCAACAGTGCTGGACCTGTGGCACTCAAAATGTTCGAAGCGTATGACGAGGTTTATGGATTGGATGGAACACCTCACCCTAAGACAGATGGGATAGTGGACGTAGACACAGAAGAATAAGCATAAACATCCGCTAAAATATGTTGTCTAAAAGTCAACTACGCATTTAAAGGGTAGAATTGCAGAGAGAATTAGGGGGATTACTGTGAGTAATAAATACAAATTGTTGGCACTAGATATGGATGGCACATTACTTAGAGATGATCATGAGATATCCCCAGAGACAGTAATATGGATTAAGAAAGCTGTTGAACATGGCATACACGTCTGTTTGTCTACAGGGCGAGGTTTCGCTAGCGCTTTGCCTTACGGTGAGCAACTAGGGCTTTCTACGCCTATGGTTACTGTGAATGGAAGTGAGGTATGGAAGGCACCACACGATCTGTATCGACGTTCTTACATGGATGTCCAATTAGTTAAGGATATGTACGATATTGGGATAAGGAAGAATTCGTGGTTCTGGGCTTATTCAGTGGATACGGTCTATAACAAGGAGCATTGGATCCAGAAGCCGATTGAGAATGAGCAGTGGCTTAAGTTCGGTTATCACACGGAGGACCATGACGTCCGTCATGAAATACTGATGGAGTTACAGAACATGGGTGGGCTTGAAATTACCAATTCTTCACCGTTTAACTTGGAGATTAACCCACAAGGAGTGAACAAGGCAACTGGGATTCTGGAAGTATGTCGGTTACTTGGGATCGAAATGTCTGAAGTCATCGCTGTGGGGGATAGCATGAATGATCTAGCGGTTATCCAGCAAGCGGGTCTTGGTGTGGCTATGGGAAATGCGCAACAGGTTGTGAAGGATGAAGCTGATGTGGTAGTAGCAACGAATAACGAAGATGGAATTGTAGAGGTTATCCAGAAGTATATCTTTGGATAGGAGTTGGGAGTAGAATGACTATACTCGGATGGATTCTCATTATTGCTTTGTTTGGCATAGGACTGGCGGGTGCGGTGTTCCCAGTTCTTCCAGGAGCACTAGCTATCTATGCAGCCTTTTTTGTATATGGTTGGTTTTTTGGCTTTGATGCCTTTGGAGTATGGTTCTGGATTATACAGACGTTAATTGTCGTCGTTCTTATTGTAGCTGATTATATTGTAGGTGCCTGGGGAACTAAGAAATTTGGAGGTTCTCGTCTATCGGTTATTCTAAGTACGATCGGTGTTATTATTGGTCCTTTTGTCATTCCAGCCTTCGGTCTTATTATTGGACCGTTTATTGGAGCCTTGGTCGGTGAATTGATATCGGGTTCCTCGTTATCGAAGTCGGTAAAAGTAGGCTGGGGTTCTTTGGTGGGCTTATTTAGCAGTATGGTCGTCAAGGTGATTTTACAGATTGGTATGATCATTATTTTCTTTATTTGGATGGGTGCTTAGTATAGAAAGAAGGGACAAGGTTTGGCGAAAAAAGAATCTTTTATTAAAGGTACACTTATTCTTGCAGCGGCGGCTTTAGTTGCTCGTGTACTCGGACTTGTACAGCGTGTTCCTTTGGAGCATATGCTTGGAAGTGTCGGGAATGCTTCATTCGGTATTGCTAATACCGTGTATTTGATGTTATTAACGGTGGCGACGGCTGGGATTCCAAGTACACTCAGTAAAATGGTCTCGGAGCGTTATGCATTGGATAGACCGGGTGAGGCTCAGCGGGTCTATCATGCAGCTTTACTGTTTGCTGCTGTGATCGGGGTTATTATGACACTGTTGGTGTATTTCGGTGCGCCTTATTATGCAACCTACGTTGCAAAGGTACCGGAATCCGCACTAGCGATCCGTGCGCTTGCTCCAGCCTTACTATTATTCCCTGCTATTGCTATGATGCGAGGTTATTTCCAAGGTCGCAACAACATGGCAGCCGGCGGAATTTCCCAGATCGTTGAACAGTTTGCGCGTGTGGGTACAGCCATTATACTGGCATTCGTGTTATTAAATTTGGATTATAGTGATAGCTGGGTTGCGGCTGGAGCCTCATTTGGTGGGGTGTTAGGAAGTATCGGTGCATTTGGAGTTATGCTGTACTTTACGGTCAAATTGCGTAAGCAGGACAAGGCTGCTCTCCTCCAAGATGGACCCGATACAACCATACCCTTGATGAGGATATACAAGGATATTTTTACACTATCTATTCCGATCGTGTTGTCTTCATTGGCCGTTCCAGTAGTCAATTTTATTGACTCTTCCATTATCAAAGGCTTGCTTATTCCTCAAACGGGTGAAGCCCAAGCAACATATTTGCTAGGGATTCTGACTAGCCGGGCTCAGAGTGTGGCTGGTATTCCGCCTATTCTGGCCATTGCACTGAGTACATCGCTTATACCGATTATCTCTGCTGCGTTTGCTCGGCGTGATGAGGATCATCTAAAACATCAGGTTACGTTAGCGATGCGGATTGCTATTCTAACGGGAATGCCTATTGTTATCGCACTTTGTGCAGCATCTTATTCTGTAAATGGTCTTTTATTTAGTAGCCTCGATAGTAGTGGAATTATTATGTTGCTCACGTTTGGGACGATCTTTCAAATTACGATGATGACATCCAACGCTATTCTACTAGGGATCGGTAAAGCAAAAATATCCATGGTAAATGTCATGATAGGGATTGTGGTGAAGTTTGGCGCCAGTTATTTATTAGCTCCATTCTTTGGGATATACGGGATTATCGCAGCAACGGGTCTCTGTTTCTTAGTCATCACTTTACTTAATTTGAGAGCCCTCAAGAAGATTGTATCTTTCTCTATTCTTGGATCGCGTTGGGTGAGCTTCCTTATCACCGTGGCCGTGTCAGGAGGAGTTGGACTTGGACTCAATCAAGCGGGTATTCAGCTCGTACATATCATGCCGAGTAGATTAGCGTTTCTATTGACCTGTCTTATCGTTGGAGGAGTAGTAGTTGTTGTATATTTGGTATTGCTTATTGTACTTGGTGTATTGAGGGAGCAAGAATTAGCGAGTTATCCACGTATACTTAGAAAAGTATTTACACCCCTCATGAAACTACAATCTTCGCGGCTAAGAACACGACAACATGATGATGAATCGTAATGAAAGGCAGTCAGTTCATCATGCCCATGACATCATGGGCTAAGCTTGTCTTGTGTATCGCATTCCGATGAGCATGACTCATTTCAATGAAGAGTGGTCTTGGCGGTTGAGAGATATATAAAGTCAGTTCTTTTTTATCCCGAAGCCAATCGTAACGAGGAATAGGATCATACGGCATGTCGTACCATACATCATTTAGGATAGGGCTATAAATTCTCTTCTTAAGCGGTAACCATTCATGCTTTAATAGCTCTGAGCTCTCGTGTAGGGAGTTCAGGGCTATTTCTTTGTCAGTGGTGAACAATTGAGGCCAGTACTCACTGCGGGAACCGTGGTGTTCGGTGTGCAAGGCGTAAATTGTTACTCGTTCTAGCACTTCTTTGTAGCCAAATAGAAGACCGTATAGAGCTTTGCCAAGGTTGATTCGTTCATCTAAATCAGCGAAATTCTCAAGTACTAGGCCTACTAATCCGCAAGTAGGTTCATGATCTGTAGTACGATCGAGAGGGGATTCGGTAAGGCTGCTTCTGCCTAAAGGAAATAAAATCTGATTGATATGAGCGAGATGTTGTATTCGATACTCTGGTCTTTGGAAAATATTTTTCTGGAAGTAGTTATGCTTAACTACGCGCTCTTCAATATAATGTTGCTCATTAATAATGAGGCCGACAGCTAAAAGCGCACTGTTCCGATCAATCCAGAAATTGTTCCAAAAAGGAGTCATGAAAGCTGAAGTATGAAAGCTTGGTAAGAGGTGAAAACAACTGCTCCCGATACGTTTACTATGCATGTAGAGCTGTAGCTGTGGATAAGCATCTTGAAAAATAAGTGCATTACAACGTTCCAGCATTCGGTAAATATCATCTCGTAAAGGAGATGTCATCAAGTCGTTCATTAACCCGCCCTTGAGATCGCTCATATTCCAGCCACCATTCCGAGATACAAGATGGGCTAATAGTGCCCAGTGGAGCTCTGGATATGCTTCATAGCATGCTAAATAAGCTTTGGTCCGTGTTAAATTACTTCGATTGGCCTGAGTGGTGGCATCTCGAATTTGTTGTAAAATAGAGAAATCCTGCTCTGTTAACGATTGCTGACTACTGTCTTGCTTGTATAAAGAATTGTCATATGAGCGATTAATATCTTCGTTTACCCTCAGCACTTGCATGCGAATGATCTGGGCTGTTTGTTCATTCCATCGTAAGGGTCGGCGTTGTTTGTGAAATCGACGAGATAATCTCCAGCAGGTGTATTTACCTTTGACAACTTCTGTTGCATTTTTAGGATACGTGCTTACAAGACTTATAATCTCAGTAAATCGGTTGGGTTTTATTGAATGGATATCAGGCATCATGATGTTCCTTTCTAAATAATTTGGTATAGCCGATTAGAGTATTATCCACAGTATGTGTCAAAAGTTTGACTTCCACTCTCTATTTTGATTCACTTATATAAAATAAAAGCGACACTGAGAGGACTGATATTAATGGAAAAGATAACTTCGAAGGAAGAGTTTGATGTATCTATTCAATCTCCAAGATTAACAGTTGCAGTATTTACGGCAGATTGGTGTTCTGATTGCAAATATATTCATCCATTTATGCCTGAGGTGGAGAAGAAATTTACACACGAATTAACGCTTGTTGAAGTAGATGTAGATCAGGTGGGTACTGTAAGTCAAGAACAGAACATACTGGGAATTCCGAGTTTTGTAGCGTATACAGACGGAAGAGAATTAGTTCGGTATGTGAACAAGCTTCGGAAGTCTCAAGAGGAAATCGAGCAATTTCTACAAACGGCTGTTGATGTGTATGGTACGATTCACAAGTAAGAAAATCACGTCGCTCAGATGAGTGGCGTGATTTTCTGTGAACATTTTGTCACATAAGGGCTATGTGGGACTTATACTTATCAGGTATAATTGGGTAGTATGATATATGTGTTTATCAATTTGATCAGCAGGTGAGATATTTGAATGTTAAGCAATTGAAATGGTTGAGTTATTTAACTTTTTTTGTCATGTTTTTTGCTACGGTAGGAGGAACTTTTGTATCTAAGACCGGATCGGGCCTTGGGTGTGGTCATGAATTTCCGTTGTGCCATGGTAAGTTTATCCCAGCACACACGGTGGAGTCGCTCATTGAATATTCACATCGGTTAGTCAGCGGAATGGCAGGATTATTGGCGCTCGCTTCTGTCATTGCATTCTGGCTGTATAACAAACGTCGTGATTTAAGAGTATATGCTGCAATGACTTTAGTGTTCGTTCTAGTTCAAGCTACCATGGGCGCTCTCGCGGTGGTCATGGATCAATCATCTGCCATTAAGGCCCTTCATTTTGGGTTTTCACTCATCGCTTTTGCCAGTGCACTTATGCTCGCATTAGGGATAAGGAGAGTTAGTAAATCTAAATCCATAGTAGATGTAGAACTTGTAATATTACCACGAGTAAGTATATCTTTCCGTAATCTCACATGGGTAACAAATATTTACTGCTACATAGTAGTCTATATTGGCGCTTATGTTAGCCATACAGATTCATCAGGGGGCTGTTCCGGTTGGCCACTTTGTAATGGTGAAGTGATTCCGGAAATGGTAGGTGGAGTTAGAGTTGCCTTCATTCACAGACTTGCTGCGCTATTGCTATTTATATTAATAGCTATCATGGCTCACTTCGCATATCGTAGACATCACGGTAATCGTGAACTTCAAATGTTAGGTGTTGCAGCGGTTTCCTTATGCTTAATGCAGGTATTCAGCGGTGCTTTTATCATTTACGCTCTAGGAAATCCTGAACTTTATGTGTTTGCAGCCTTATTGCATAACTTGTTAGTATCCTCCTTATTCGGTGTTCTTTGTTATCTTAGTGTAAGAGTGTGGCAATTAAGTAAACCTATGATCAAGAACCAAACTCATTAATCCATGGTTTCCCTGTAATATAAGTGAACCCTAGGAGGCATCGTAATGTTGCGATAGTTCCAGTAGACTTCTCCACAAATATAATCAGGGAGCGCTTGCCATGCTGCGTAAGTTACTTGTAGATTTGTCCCATGGGGACAACAATCCGTTACTGGAAGATGCTAACCAAGCTATGCTACAGACGATCCAGCTATTACAGAAGGAAATGAGTGATAGCGAAGACCCTACGCATGATCTACGTAAGATAGAGATCTGGACACGGGGACTTATTTTCTCACTCTCGGAGTTGGAGCAAAGTTACGCTGCGGCCTCCTTCTTTAGAAAATCTATAAAAATGGGATTTATGGATGACATGACAGAATCGGAGCAAACGGATTACTCAAGATATGTATATTTCTATAAGAATGGATTTATTCGTGTCCTTTCTGTGCTAGATAAGCTTGGTACGGTCTTGAATGAGCAGTATGATCTACAGACAGCAAAGGTTAAAGCACAATATTCGTATTTTTCAGTACTACGTCAACTGACCCTCTACAAGCAACACGATTCCTTAAGTGGGCAGTTATCAACGATCAGGGATAATTATCGTGAGCCTATTAACATCCTGAGGAAACGAAGGAATGCAGAAATTCATTATATGAATACGGAGATGGAAGATGATCTCTGGCAACGACACCAAGGGCTTCACGACAAAATCGTGCTGGAAGATGTGGATCAACATTTGTTGGAGTTAAAGCTAGGTATCGATATGATTTGCCAATCTCTTTCTGCCGCTTATCATTATATCTATGATCAATGGCACAACAGGAGCATAAATACGGATGCTAATTTAACATAACAGGTGGATTTTTCTTTTTGACAATCTTCTTGAAAAATTCTATACTAACAATAATAATTTCATATGGATTTTTTCTTATCGAGAGAGGCGGAGGGATAGGCCCGATGAAGCCCGGCAACCGATTAAGGAGAGTGAATGTTCTCCCTTGATGTCATGGTGCTAATTCCTACAGATCGCACAACAAGCGTGTCTGGCAGATGAGATGGCATTGTCTTTACGCAAAGAGAGCCCTTTTTCATACTGTGAAAGGGGCTTTTTCTATATTTTTTTACCTGAATCCCTTTGAAATATATGTCAATAACAGTAAGATTTACGAAGGAGAGACCTTGATTGATTGAATTAAAGCAATTGACGAAAGAGTACGGTAAAGGCGATCGAGTGACTACCGCACTATCTAATTTGAATCTTTCAATTGAGAAGGGTGAAATATTTGGAGTTATCGGACACTCTGGTGCTGGTAAAAGTACACTCATTCGATGTATTAACTTATTAGAGCGACCCACATCAGGCGAAGTATGGGTAGATGGCGTCAATTTAACTTCGCTGAATACCCAGCAGTTACAGAAAGAACGGCGAAGAATAGGGATGATTTTTCAACACTTCAATCTGCTATCCTCTGCAACAGTGTATGACAATATTGCCTTTCCATTGCGCATAGCTCATACCTCTAAAGAAACCATTGCAGCTAAGGTGAATGAATTGTTAGCTCTTGTAGGGCTAGATGAGCATAGTGATAAGTACCCAGCGCAGCTCTCAGGTGGGCAGAAACAACGGGTAGGGATTGCGCGTGCACTTGCAAGTGATCCCGAAGTACTGCTGTGTGATGAAGCAACTTCAGCGCTTGACCCACAGACTACAGATTCTATTCTGAAGCTATTGCTAGACATAAATAAACGCTTCAATCTAACAATTGTTCTCATCACTCATGAGATGCATGTTATTCAAAGTATTTGTGATCGCGTTGCGGTTATACATGCGGGTGGGATTGTTGAGTATGGACCGGTAACCGAAGTGTTTCTTAAACCGAAACATGTGGTTACACGAGAATTTATTCGAGGCGAAGCTAGTGGTAATGAGCTGTTACAGCAAGCTATTCATGCGACGCATCTTGCATTTTCACAAGCTGTTAAGATTACCTTCCTAGGTGAGACCACGTATGGCTCGATACTGTCGAGGACGGTTCGAGAGACGGGGGTTGATTTTGCCATCCTACAGGGAACGATATCTACGATCAAGGATACGCCATACGGTCAATTGATTGTACGTTTTGAGGGAGAACAAGAAGGTATTATCAGAACAATTGATAAACTTGTTCAGCAAGGTCTTGATGTGGAGGTGATGGCATGATTCTTGCGGTAGACTTTTCTGAAATTGTATGGAATGAAATTGGAACTGCCATAATAGCTACATTGAGTATGTTGGGAGCCTCTGCTGTATTTACTTTTATTATAGGACTTCCACTCGGGGTAATACTTTACCTTGCTTCACGTTCGGCTTCACGTAAAGTACGCGTTACTTATACCCTCCTGTCTTTCATTGTAAATATATTGCGTTCTGTACCTTTTATTATTCTAATTGTGGCTATGATTCCTGTTACGAGAGGGATTGTTGGGGTATCTATGGGCGTACTAGGAACCATTCCACCGCTAGTTGTAGGTGCAGCACCCTTCTTCGCACGGCTTGTGGAGACAGCATTAGCAGAGGTAGATCGTGGTGTTATTGAAGCTGCAGAGGGGATGGGAGCTTCTACTAGTCAGATTGTTTTACGTGTTCTACTTCCAGAATCTAGACCGGGTCTCTTAGCAGCTATGACGGTTACAATAGTTATGCTTGTGTCCTACACCGCAATGGCGGGTCAAGTAGGCGGAGGTGGATTAGGTGACTTAGCAATACGTTACGGCTATTATCGTTATGAGACAGAAGTCATGTTGATATCCGTAGCACTGATGGTCGTATTAGTACAATTACTTCAAGTAGTTGGCGATCGAGTTGTGCGTCATTTTATAAGAAAATAAGCGTTATGTGATTAAGGTAATACCCGAATGGAAATTCGGTCGCATATAATTCATATTATTCATATCGAAGAAAAGGGGAATTGACAAATGAAGAAATGGACACTTGGTTTAGTAAGTCTTGCACTGGTGGTAGCTTTATCCGCATGTGGTAAGAGTGATGAAGCAACATTGAAGGTAGGCGCTACAGCAGTACCTCACGCAGAGATTCTAAAGCACATTAAGCCTGTACTAGAAAAGGAAGGCATCAATCTGGAGATTATAGAATTCACAGATTATGTTCAACCCAATACACAGTTATTTGAGAAACAATTGGATGCTAATTTCTTTCAACATCAACCCTATCTTGATGTAGAGAATAAGCAGCGCAGTATGGATCTTGTCTCTGTTATTGCTGTTCATGTAGAGCCGCTTGGAGCCTACTCCAAAAAGTACAAATCGATAGATGAGCTTCCTGATGGTGCCAAAATCGCTATCCCTAATGATGCAACCAATGGTGGCCGAGCGCTTAGTTTACTAGCTAAAAATGGTTTAATTAAGCTTCAGGATGAGAATAAAGTTGAATCTAAACTAAGTGATATTACGGAGAACCCAAGAAATTTTGTCATTACAGAGAACGACGCAGCGATCTTGCCACGTCAATTAGAGGAAGTAGATCTAGCTGTTATTAATACAAACTTTGTGCTTGATGCGGGTCTAGATCCCGTGAACGATGCACTTATCATTGAAGTTAAAGACAATCCTTATGCAAATATTCTAGTAGCTCGTCCAGATAATAAAGATTCCGAAGCCATTCAAAAGTTGGCGAAGGCACTTACATCTGAAGATGTGAGAAAATTTATAGAAGATCAGTATAAAGGCGCGGTTATCCCAGCATTTTAATGTAAAAGGTCGACTTTTTGAACAGTCCCTTTAAAAGGTTGATATAACGATTATACGATTTACCAATCAAATCCCGTAGAGCCGATTCGGTTCTACGGGATTTCTATTTGTAGCGTAGACCTAAATCTTCTATACTTAATGTATCATGGTTGTTTGGAGGAGGAGAAGGCTTGAATGGTAGAGTAGCTCTTATTACTGGGAGTGCAAAGGGGTTAGGCAAGACAACTGCGCTCGCCTTAGCCGATCAAGGTTATCATATTGCTCTTAATTATGTGCATAGTGCCGCAGAGGCTGAACAATTACGTGCTGCCATTCAAGCTAAAGGTGTGAAGTGTATTGCAGTTCGTGCAGATATATCTGACCCGAAGCAGCTTGAAATGCTGGTGGATAAAGTGACTAAACAACTTGAAAGTCCAGACATTGTTGTTAACAACGCGGGTCCATTTATTCGTGAACGGAGATTATTTCTTGAGTATACACAGACTGAGATCATGTCCCTTATCCAAGGTAATTTGATTGGAGCCATGTTACTTGACCATTTGGTTATTCCCTCTATGCGCAAAAAGAACTGGGGCCGGATTATTCATTTCGGATTCGGACATGCAGGGGAGGCAAGAGCTTGGCCACATCGTGCTGTTTATGCAGCAGCTAAGACCGGCCTTGTCTCATTTACGAAGACATTAGCTGTGGAAGAGGCACCCTATGGTATTACGGTCAATATGGTGTGTCCTGGAGACATCAGGGGATTGAACAAAGAAAAAACAATTGCTGAGGTTGAACATATAGAGGACTTGGAGACTCCGCGTGGGAGACCTGGAAGTGGGGAAGATATTGCACGGGTTATCCAATACTTATGTCACCAGAATTCCGACTTTATTACAGGAAACATCATGGACATTTCTGGAGGTCTAGATCCTATCAGGCCCTGGATAAGTAATCAAGGATAAATGACGACGTATTCTTTGTAGGTTAACATCCCCCAAAACGGAACGCTGTTTTCACTATATTCTACGGTCAACCGCTGATTTTTGCTTTGAGCCATAAAAATCAAATAATAAAAAAAAGTCTTGGTAGACTCTTTCGAGAACACCAAGACTTCATTTTTAACCATATATTGTTCTATATTTCTATAGATGTAGGATTTAGAATACTTGGACAACTTCTTGTATACCTTCAACTTCTTCAAGAAGTGCACGTTCAATCCCAGCTTTCAAAGTAATGGTGGAGCTTGGGCAACTGCCGCAGGCACCCATTAATCTGAGTTTTATGATGCCGTCTTCTACATCAACCAATTCTACGTCACCGCCATCGCGTTGTAGGAACGGACGAAGTTTATCCAACACTTCTAATACCTCATCATACATGGTACTTTGTGCATTTTCGCTCATTTTGTTCAACTCCTTCCTAAGTGTTATTATAGTATAAATGAACACAAAATAAAATGGCTAACTGAGCAGGTGATAAGAATATGAGACCTATAATAGAATTTTGCACCAATAATATGCATTTTGGTACGGATGAAGTGATGAGTAAGTTGGAGGCCAATCCTGATTATGATGTCATTGAGTATGGCTGTCTGAGCAACTGTGGTCAATGCTACATGATGCCCTATGCTATGGTTGATGGTGAGATTGTGTCAGCGAACAGCTCCGATGAATTATATATTGCCATTATAGAAAAAATCAAGGAAGCGGAAGCCTGGGATAACTTAGAGATAGACTAACCGAAATGACGTTTAGATAACCAGAGTACACCACTTTTAAGGATACGTGGCACTCTTCCCATAACGGATGTTTTACCCATAAGTCCGAATCCAGCCTTTTTGCCTAGGGCTCCTAATGTACCTTTGAGGTGGAGAGCATTCAGTTTAGGTGTTTCTCCTCGCCACAAAGCGTGAATGACATGAGCTACTTGCTCTGCTTGAGCGCCAGCAGCTTGTGCACTTGGAGCGAAGGGAAGACTTGCACAGTCACCAATGACATAAACATCTGGATATTCCGGTATTTGAGAAAAGGGATTCAGTATTACACGTCCACCCCGATCTTTAGCAATAAGGAGATTCTGTACGACCTTGACAGGTTGAATACCTGCGGTCCATATCGTCTCATCACTGAGAATGGTTTCATCCCCGTTATACAGAGCACCATCTTCTACACGCGATATTGAAATTTGAGATCGAGTATCGACATCATGTGACTGAAACCAATGTTCCACATAGACTGATAATTTAGATGGAAAGGCGGATAATACTCGACTGCCACGGTCAAGAATGGCGATATTAAGATCAGGTCGACTCTCACGGAGCTCTGCTGCCAGCTCGACACCGCTGAGGCCTCCCCCAACGATATTCACGATCCCATAAGGCTTCACATTGTTCAATTGTTGATAGGTGTGACGAGTATTTGAGAACGTCTGAATACTTCTAGTGAAGTCCTCAGCACCTTCAATACCATGGTAACTATCAGTACAACCTAAAGCGATAACTAAGTAATCATATTCTATAATATCTTCTGATTGCGATAAGAGCACTCTTTTACCTTCAAGATCAATCGAAGTGATTTCACCATATTTGATGCTGAGTTTAGGGTGTACTGGAAAGGAAACACGTAAATCGTAATCAGATGCTGTTCCAGCGGCTAAAGCATAATATTCTGTCTTGAGCCCTTGAAAAGGCATACGATCGACTAATATTAATTCCACATCTGCAGGAAGATGGTTATTCAGCAGCTCTTGAATGATAGCAAGCCCTCCATAACCTCCGCCAAGCACCACCAATTTCCTCATAATAAGACCCCTCTTTATCTATACATTGCTGATATTGGCTTGTTATTCGAATACCTCGATCTCATTATAGAATGTGTCACGTTCAACAGGAATACGTCCAGCACCTTTGATGAGCCAAATTAATTCCTTACGTGTTAGACCATCGGGAGTTAAAGCACCTGCTGCATGGCTAATTCGTTCATTAATGATGGTACCATGTACGTCAGAAGCGCCAAAGCTTAAGGCTACTTGAGTTAACTGAGCACCGATGTTAATGAAATAGGCTTTGATATGGTCAATATTGTCTAACATGAGGCGGCTAATAGCGATGGTCTTAAGATCTTCGTAAGCAGAGTTACGACGCATAATACCCGCATTTTTATTCTTAGGTTGCATTGACAATGGAATGAATACCATGAATCCATTAGTTTCGTCTTGAAGCTCACGAATTTGAACCATATGCCGAATGCGATCTTCTTTACTTTCGATGGAACCGTATAACATGGTTGTGTGTGTCTTCATTCCTAATTGGTGAGCGGAACGATGCACGTCTAAGTATTGTTCTACATTCGCTTTATCAACCTTCATTTTTTGCCGGTATTGATCTGACAAAATTTCAGCTCCACCACCCGTTAAGGATTGTAACCCAGCCTTCTGAAGACTTTTTAATACTTCCGTAGTACTGAGGCCGCTTATACGTGTGAAGAATTCAATCTCAGCTGCAGTGTAAGCTTTTAAAGTTACATTGGGGTAGTGATCAGTTAAAGTTTGTAGCGAGTCTACATAGTATTGGAAAGGAACATGTGTATTATGACCCCCAACAATATGGAATTCGCGAATACCTGGATGAATATGTTGATCCACGTATTTAACCATCTCTTCACCTGAAAGGGTGTAGGATCCTTCTTCCCCTTGGTCTTTACGGAAATTACAGAAAGCACAATAAGATTCACATACGTTTGTGAAATAAAGGCTCATGTTTTCAATGAAATATACTTTCTTACCATTTTTACGTAAGTTAACTTGGTTAGCTAACTGCCCTAATGTCAAAATATCATCACTTTCATAAAGAAAGACACCATCTTCAATGGAAAGACGCTCTCCGTTCTGAACCTTCTCTATGATCGCGGTCATTTTGTTATCTGTAAAAGGCGTTATAAGTGTAGACATCGTGTTCATTCCTCCTGTTCAATAGACCCTAGTCTATATGTGAATAAATAATGACAATTATCCTAATTACATTCCTTCTCATTATAGACCTCTGTTTGTAAGCTTCGCAATATGATGAAGAGGAAAAGAGGGGGTTGACTAATATGAACTTCACTGATTCACTTGAGAGCAATGAGGTTGTAGGGTATACTTGAGATAGGAACATATAGAAATAATTTAGGATTTGTTACCTTGAACAACACTTGTTTCTGGTAAGTATAATAAGTAGGTAGGATATAAAGAAGGAGGTTGAACCATGATTAATATTAGCGAAACAGCAACAGATCAATTAAAAGTAATGCTCTCTGAACAAGAACTTCCCAATATGTTTCTTCGTCTTGGCGTACAGCCAGGTGGATGTAGCGGTTTCTCATACGCAATGGGATTTGATGATGATGAGACAGAGAATGATCTATATATGAATGTGAACGATATGAAGATTGTCGTGGATAAAGAAAGTATTAAGTATTTGGATGGGTTAGAAATCGACTTCGAGGAATCCGGCATGTCTGGAGGCTTTACCATCAACAACCCGAATGCATCCGCCACGTGTGGGTGTGGATCAAGCTTCCGTACGGCGCTGGATGCGGGTAAACCAGCTGCTGAGGGTGAGTGTTAGGAAGGGTTTAAACTGTACACGTACCAAGTGTTTATTCATTTTAAGTTGGTAATGTTGGTTATGAAGTTAACCTCCAAGACTGTAGTGTGAATACACTTACGTTTCTTGGAGGTTATTTTTGTTGTTTTACTGGATAAAATCATGAAAAGTTCCTACCATAGGCCTATTAAATGCTGGAGAAAAGCCTTTAAATAGTAAAAAATAGGTATCAATTATAAATATTGTGTGAAAAAGGTAAAAAAAACCCGCTTATATTCCGATAAATAAGGAATAAGGTGGGTGTTTGAAAAATAGCTAGGACACAGGGGCTATAAATGTGTGATTGATCATCAGGACGATCATAGAAGCTGTTACTATTGAAAAGGCAATACAGCTCATGCCGAGAATACTTCGTTTGTTCTTTATAAACTTAAAGCCGATGGCAAAGATCATAGCGGTCGTTAAAGCAAGTGTAGCAGACATGCCGACGATGGCGATCCAGTACAATATTTCGAATAACTGTGCCAACTTGATTCCAACCCCCTTTATTATTTATTCCATAGTATATCTGATTTATAGATGTAAGCCAATATTTCTATTGGAATGATTTGGTACAGACATTTCCGAATTAGGGTCATGTTCATAGACAATCATACAAGAAATATGCTAGGTTTGCGACTATGTTAAGTGTTATCGGCCAAGGAGGAGGTGCTAAGAGTGGTGGGAAGACAATTAGTGAGCAAATAGATAGAGACCAAGCGCTGCTGACTGATCCTAGAGTTGTTCCATGCATTCCTCAAAAGCTGATATTATCCTAATAATATATTTGAAGTTTAATAGTTTGATAATGTGTAATTGGGTTAAATAGTATATATATTCCAAAAAAAGAAAATAATTTTTGACATTTTTTGAGGTTTGGATAGCCTGTGTATAACAATTATCCACAATATCCACTGCTGTTTAACTAGCCTTAATGGACTTACCAACAAATTATACACAGGATCTCCACAGCTGCTTGTGGATAAAGCGAACGCTTGTTCCGTTATCAATTCTTTGATATGATAGATTCAGGAAATAAGAGGAAAGGTTGTGAGGAAAATGGCTATACTAAGTGATGAAATGCTGTTGGAATCCTATTATCTAGCAATAGATTTAAAGCTTGAGCATGATTTCATAACGTTATTGCTAGCTGAAATACACAAACGCAAATTACAATCTCAAGAACTTATCATGGTGTAGTTATAGCATAGCTCACGTTAATGGAACGTTTTCGTATCTTTATTAGACTTACGGAGGTGTCCATACATTAATTACTTACATGACATAACACAAATAACAAGGGTATCCTAAAGACGGCTGTAGCACAGATCGTCAAGTAGGATACCCTATTTCTATCGTTATACAAATGATATAGTTGTTTTTACAGTTTCATATTACTACTGTGACCTGGTGAAAGACGTGCATCAGGATCAAGGTACACCTTAGCATTATTAACAGCTGTCGGAGCCTCGCCAAAACCAACAGCGATGAGTTTCAGTTTACCCGGGTACGTTGTAATATCTCCAGCAGCGAAAATCCCTGGGATATTAGTCTCCATACGTGTATCCACCACGATTGAATTACTCTCAATAGAAATGCCCCACTCTGCAATAGGTCCTAATGAAGATATAAACCCGAAATTAACAATAACATCATCCACTTCGATCTCTTGTGTTTCTTTAGTCTTGATATGGGAAAGAGTTACTTTGGTGATCGTTTCTTCGCCGTGAAGCTCTACAATCTCTGAAGGTGTTATAATGTTCACCTTAGAGGCCATTAAGTTCTCAACACTATGTTCATGGGCGCGGAACTTATCACGACGATGAATGAGTGTTACTTGTTCGGCTATAGGTTCTAGCATAAGCGCCCAATCTACAGCGGAGTCACCACCGCCACTAATAAGTACTTTTTTACCTTTAAAAGCGTTGAGGTCATTCACGAAGTAATGGAGGTTCTTCTTCTCAAAGCGATCTGCACCTTCTAATTCAAGTCTGCGTGGCTCGAATGCACCAACACCTGCAGTAATGATAACAGCTTTAGAAGCGTATTTACCTTTATCCGTGGTTACGACAAAGTGACGTTCCTCGATCTTCTCAACAGAGGCGACCTTTTCTTCAAGTCGCAAAGTGGGATTGAAATGCTCCATTTGCTTGGACAAATTATTTACAAGCTCTTGTGCAGTCACTTTAGGGAATCCAGCGACATCGTAGATGTATTTCTCGGGATATAGCGCAGCAAGTTGTCCACCCAATTGTGGCATACTTTCAATTATAGTTACGGACGCTTGTCGCATTCCACCATAAAATGCAGCAAACATACCTGCTGGACCGCCTCCAATAATGATCAAGTCGGATATTTCATCACCAGTTTGTGGGAATATCATTAGGTAAAGCACCTCCAAGGAAAAGTGTTGTAGTTCATATCATCTTATTCATTATAATCTGGCCAGGCATATCTGCAAAGTTCAGATTTGTCAAAACACAAATAAAAATAATGGATTTTGTAATTCTTTACATGAAACTAAGCTAGAATAGACCAATAAATGAGGTTTAACATGAAATAACACTTGATCTTTTGGCCCAAAATAGCTAGTATTTCTATAGTATGTTAAGTTGCAATTCGTCTATCTTCGAACAAATAATCATTCATGATCAGGCTCATTTATTATTTTTTGATGAAATCTGAGTCAGCATTTAAAATGGATGTGAGAAATGCCTCATTTCTCCGAATGATGGAGTATCTCACGCTATTAATGTGTATATTTTCACTAAGCGAGAAAGACAGTATGCTATATAGATTGAACTAGCTCGATTACATAATTAGTTCCTTCTATATATAGAGAGAGAAAAAAGATAGATATTTGGAAGGAGTAAAATCAGATCATGAGTAACATACCTAAAATAGTAATTCTTGGTGCTGGATATGGAGGAATTCTAACGGCACAACGTCTTCAAAAAGAATTGAATTACAATGAAGCCGACGTGACGTTAGTTAATCGTCATGATTACCATTATATTACAACCCATTTGCATATGCCTGCTGCAGGTACAGACAGCATTGAAAATACACGTGTCTTTATTTCTAAGTTGATTGACGAATTTAAGATTGACCTAGTAAAGTCCTCGGTAAAAGAAATTCGTCCGCAAGAGAAAAAGGTAATATTGGTAGATGGAACTCTTTCATATGATCATTTAATTATTGCTCTAGGTGGGGAACCTGAAAGTTTTGGTATTCCAGGACTTGATGAGTATGCGATGACCATCCGCAGCATTAACTCGGTACGCTTGATCCGCAAACATATCGAATATCAATTTGCACTATATAAGAATGAGAAGAGTCCACAAGAACGCATTAATTTTGTTGTAGGTGGAGCTGGATTTAGTGGGATTGAATTCGTAGCTGAGCTAGCAGACCGTATTCCTGAACTATGTAAGGAGTATGATGTTGATCCACATCTTGTGAATATTTATAACTGTGAAGCAGCTCCGACGGCCTTACCTGGATTTGCGCCTGAACTTGTTGAGTATGCGATGGATGTGCTTAGAAAAAAAGGCGTTACATTCAAGATTGGTATTGCGATCAAAGAATGTACACCAGAAGGCGTATTACTAGCAACAGGTGAAGAGATCAAGGCAGCTACTGTAATATGGACTGGAGGGATTCGCGGGAATCATATGATCGAAGCTGCTGGTTTCGAAACGATGAGAGGCCGTGTCAAAGTGGATGAGCATTTACGTGCACCAGGATATGACAATGTGTTCATTATCGGCGATAATTCACTTGTGATGAATCCAGAAGGCCGTCCATATCCACCTACGGCACAAATTGCTATGCAACAAGGTGTGTGTACGGCAAAGAATGTCGTATCTACGATTCGTAATAAACCACTTAAGAAATTTGAATTCAGTAATAAAGGTACCGTTGCATCGCTTGGTAAAGGCGAAGGTATTGCTGTTATCGGTGATAAATTGTTAAAAGGTTGGAGTGCCGCGCAACTGAAAAAAGTGGTTGATATGAGATATCTCATTACTATTGGGGGTATTCCGTTGATGCTAAGAAAGGGAAGATTCCTATAATATGCGCCATTGCAGCGTTCAAGTCCGCGGACTGCTTACGAGAGATGAACTGGATCGGTACAATGCATTAATGGAAGTTGGCTCTTATCTAGAGTCGCAGGAGTCCTACGACCTAGCTTATACCATTCAAAAAGAGGTGGATATTCTTATTCTTCCTGCTATTGAAAGGTTGAAGGATAAGGGCAGAGCTAGGGACGCAGCGACAGTGGAATTCCTAAACTCTTTAAAGGATGAAGAAGAGGAATAACGAAATACAAGAAGGGTTTGCCTCCAATTGAGCGATGGCAAACCCTTCTTGTATAAGGTGTTTATACAAAAATGCCTTCTCCAGTTCTGAAGCTGGATAAGGCATCGTTTGTATTAAAGCTATTCATGTATTATCTAATTACAATTTAAGTAATTCTTCAAAAGATTGTTCATTTAACAGGCTACCCACGTAAAATGCACCAAATTCACCATATCGAGCACTAACTTCGTCGAAACGCATTTCATATACAAGTTTCTTGAACTGAAGCGCATCATCGGAGAATAGGGTTACGCCCCATTCCCAATCATCAAGACCTACGGAACCTGTGATAATCTGCTTCACTTTACCTGCATAACTGCGTCCAATCATACCGTGGCTACGCATCATTGATTTACGATCTTCCATGCTACGCATGTACCAGTTATCGTCTAGATCACGTTTCTTGTTCATTGGATAGAAACAAATATATTTATTCTTAGGTAAGGTTGGTTTCAAGCGAGCGATGACATCTGGATTCTCCATCGGATCTCCACCGCTTGCACCACCCATATAGTTACTCAGTTCAACAACACTTACATATGAATAAGCTTTGGTTGTATATTGAGCAAATGTTGTTTTGTTAAAAGCAGTCTCGACAGCATTTAACTCCTCTAACGTTTCACGAAGGTGCATGAATACAAAGTCGGCTTTTTGACCAACAATCGTGTACACTGTGCTGCTCCCTAGTTTGCTGGCCTCAATCTCAGACCAATCCTGAATAAATGCTTGAAGTTCATCAAGCGCCATCGCTCGATCTTCATCATCAGCAGACTTCCAAGCTGTCCAATTAATAGAACGGAAATCATGTAGTGCGTACCAACCTTCTAATGTTAAGGCAACCTCTGACATATGATTTATCACTCCTAAGGGTATGTAGCTTCCTTTAACTTTGCTTACTATTGTATCCCATTAAGAATGATTAGAGCAAACGATGACACCATCTGAAGCGTTTTGAATAAACGCAGCATCGTAAGCATTTGCTTTTAGTGCTACAAATCTGTCTTTTTGAACACGCGCTTCATGAAATGTTCGTTGCTTCGTTATAATTTTTTTAGTAAACTATCTACTAGCTTGTATTGTCTGTGACATAGTTAATAGAACAGGCTCAATAAAGATGAGGTGAACTGGTCAGAATGCAATTTATTCCTGTGCTTGTGCTGATGGTATTGTTCTTTGTTATGATGTTCGGCATTGGATTCATTCTTAATATGTTAATGAAGACAACATGGTTTCCGTCCTATTTATTTATTATTGTGATCTTACCCATCGTTGTGTATTCCTTGTGGGATCGAAACAACACGTTATGGAGTCACCTAGGCTCATTCCAAATGGTCGATTATTTCACGGGTATTGCTGGATTAGTAGGGGCTTTACTGAGTGGATGGGCAATTAAGAAACTGCGCAACGCCGGATACAAGATGTACTAAAGGATATAAACATTGAGAGGCAGCTCTTCCTTAGGAAGGGCTGCTTTGTTGTCAGTATTTAACACGAATTACGTCGAACGTTGCTGAGGATTTATGTTAGAATGGAAGAAGTCTATATAAATGATGGGGGGTTAACCGATGCGCATGAAGAGTCTATTACATTATACAGAGAATCATAGATACTGCGTTTATCGTGATTTCTGTCTTAGCAGTCTGGATAACAGAATGTTGAGCAACACATACCAGCCCATGGTCGGAGCGTTCGCTATTAGCTTGTATCAATTACTATTTCAACAGGTTCCCATTGAGAAAATAGGTTATTCGCATACAGAACAACAGCGAGGTCTTTTCCTAACATTAGGGCTCGAGCCAAGTGAAACAGGTCGGAAATTTCTTGTCGAGCAGACTTCTAAATTGGAAGCGGTAGGTCTTTTGCAAACCAGTCGTATTTATGTTCCTGAGAGCGATGATTATATGTACGAATATGAATTGCAGGCGCCTTTGTCACCTACGGAATTTTTTAATACACAGCATTTAACACTTCTGCTGCGTGACAAAATTGGTAAATTTGCTGTTCTCTCCTTGCGGGAAGAACTTTGGGCAAAGGAACCTGAGGAATGGACAGGTACTTCGCGGAATAAAGAAAATATTTCGGTACCTTTCTATGATATTTTTGAACTCAATACGCATGTTATCGATTATGAGTTGGAGCAGGCTTTAACTGAAGTCTCTACCACGAGACAGCCCGGAATACAATTTGGAGAAGAAGGCGGCGGTCTGAACTATGCCGAAATTATTCTTCGCTTCCCACGTGGCTCTGCCAATCGACATTTCGTAGAGAAACTTCGCTTCAACTTCGAGCAGATGGGTACAATCAATTATGTCGTGAATAAATACGATCTTAGTGTGCAGGATTTATGCCGATTATTGGATGAGGATGGTATATTCACTCCTGAGGGGGACATTAAGGTCGATGAACTTCAACACCAAGCGAATCTACATTTCCGTCAAGGGAAGAAACGCCAAGAGCAACGTGAAGTGTTAAGCGGCAAGATTGTTGCCATTCGTCAGAATGAGGAGAATTCAGAGGGTGCACTTCAGCTGGAGCACGCTGTGCAAATGGAGTACTATGTTGAAGTTCCTATGCAGTTCAAGACGAAGTGTGACATTCATCAATATAATATGATGCTTCGGAATGAACCCTATACGAAATTACTCAAGACATTCTTTCCAGGCTCAGTGCCTGATAATTTAATTGATATATTTGAAAAAATTGATCTTAGCTATAAATTGCCTGGAGAAGTCATCAATGTGTTAATTCATTATCTGATGTCTCTCATGTCTGCTGATGGTGATCAGCGCATTAACCGTAATTTCGTGGAGGCTATTGCTTCTAACATGCTCCTTAAGCAGGTTCATTCGTACGAGAAAGCTGTACAGTATATTAAGGATCAATCGAAAGTAAAAGGTAAGCAAGCTGCCGCCGCGGCATCTGGAGGTGGACGGGCCAGATCGTATGGTAAGGCCGTGAAGATGAAGCCCGAGATTCCTATTGTTCAGGACAATGGGGAGGATAACACGGTATCTGAGGAAGAATTTGAACAGATGATGAAGATGGCAGCTGAGATGCAAGCGAATAAGAAAAAGGGCGGCGCGTAAAAGATATCAATCTTAACTTATGTGGGAAGGAGGACTTGTCAATGGAATCAATAGGTGATCTTCTTCGACAAATGAAGAATCCGTCGTTTCGCAAACAATCACAAGAAATTACTAATGAAGTCATGAACAATCCACTTGTGAAGGAACTTCGGGAGCAACACCCTGAACTGGATGATTCGACGTTAAAATTAAATATGAGTCGGTTATATCAATATATTGGTGACAAGCGTAATTGTGATAACTGTCAAGGACTTGAACGTTGTCCTAACGATTTTCAGGGACATTATAGTAAGTTAGAAGTGCAGATTGTGAATGGTGCATCGGAGATATATGAACGTAAGGTTCCTTGTGCTCTGCATAGAACTAAGCAACATGAGGATCAGGTGAAGAAGAGAATTCGTAGCTTTTATGTTGATGAACGCGCCTTGAATGAGGGTTATAATGAAGTTGAAATAATGAGTAAAGATCGGCTTCGTGCCCCGGCCGTGAATCAAGTGTTCCGGTATATTGAAGATACGAAAGAAAAGGGTCTTTCCACGCGTGGGTTGTATCTTTACGGTTCTTTTGGAACGGGAAAGACCTTTCTGATGAGTTATTTACTACATGAGCTTGCTATTGCTGGACATACCGGCGTGATTGTATATATGCCTGAATTCGTGGAAGATTTGAAGTCGATGATGACAGATAATCAGAAGCTAAAGGAAAGCACAGAAATCATGAAGAACTGTGATCTTCTGATCTTTGATGACATTGGAGCAGAGAATTTGAATCCATGGGCAAGAGATCATATCATGGGCTCAATTTTGAATTATAGAATGAATCGGAAGCCCACCTTTTATACATCCAATTATACGCTTGAGGGTCTGGAGAAGCATTTAAGTTTCACCAATAAGGATGGAGAAGAGGGCAATAAGGGTCAAAGATTAATGGATCGTATTTCTCCATTCGTAGATGTAGTGTATCTGCATGGAGAGAACCAACGTGGAAAGAGTTAAGTCTAAATCTCTTCGTCTAGGGTAGGCGTAGCGAAGGAAACAGCGATTCAAATTGGACGATCCATGCGCAAAGCGGCTATTCATCATTCTTTTGAAAGTACTGATTTAGGTGTTGCATCTTCATTTAAATGTAAAAAAAAGGCCTGCTCTCTCTTACATGAAGGAGATCAGACCTTTTTCGAAATATAATGACTTATATTTCTTGCTTGATGCATGTTAACCTGAGATGATGAACTTGATAATAACCATTGCGGCGAAAATAACAGTCATAAAACCAGCCATTCCACCAACACCAGCTATTAAATCGAATAGATCATTTCGTGGCTCTTCATTCACATGGTCTCGTGCATCGTTGAAATGTACGTTAGTATCCATGAACAATTCCCCCTCATAAAGGTCCTTTCTTTTGTACATGATAAGTATCATAGACAAAGGAGACCAGAGTTGCAATAAGTATAACCAATTTCCCAAGATTTTGTAAAGAATATCTATAAACTTTGAAAAAACAGATTTCACATTGACTATAATAATGTGATATACTTATAACTGTCCACAAAGACGTATCAGTTTGAAATTCTATAACTTTCCTATAAGGAGGAGTAATATCATGGCAATTGTTAATGTATCCGATCAGTCCTTCAGCACAGAAGTAGGAGGTCAAGGAACGGTTTTGGTTGATTTTTGGGCGCCTTGGTGTGGTCCTTGTAAGATGATTGCTCCAATCTTGGATGAACTAGCTACTGAATTAGGTGACGATGTGAAGATTGCAAAGTTGAACGTCGACGAAAATCCTGAAACAGCTTCTCGCTTCGGTGTAATGAGTATCCCAACATTGATCTTCTTTAAAGACGGTCAACCGGTAGATAAAGTGGTTGGATTGAATTCTAAAGAAGCATTGAAGAACATGATCTCTAAACACCAATAAGGTGTATGTTATACCACAGCGCCTCCGAATTTTCGGGGGCGCTTTATTAAATAGCAGTACAATCTCCAAGAAGGGAGGTGCAGTATATAACGATGGATAAGTTAACGATGACTGATCATGACCGTGATAAAGCCCTGGAGAATATTCGGCATAAGCTGGCCTTATTACCCGATCAATCGGGATGTTATTTAATGAAGAATAGCGAAGGTACCATTATTTATGTCGGTAAGGCAAAGGTTCTAAAGAACCGTGTCCGTTCCTATTTTACTGGAAGTCATAATGGGAAGACACAGCTACTTGTATCTGAAATTCGGGATTTCGAATATATTGTGACAGGTAGTAACATGGAAGCTCTCATCTTAGAATGTAATTTGATCAAACAATATCAACCGCGGTATAACGTGTTGCTTAAAGATGATAAGACCTTTCCTTATATCAAAATAACCAATGAAACTCATCCTAAATTAGAAGTCACTCGGCGTGTATTGAAGGATAAGGCAAAGTATTTCGGACCCTATCCCAATGCATATGCGGCTCAAGAGACGAAGAAGCTACTTGATCGTATGTATCCACTACGTAAATGTGGGGTTATGCCGAAGGAAGTCTGCTTGTATTATCATATGGGCCAATGCCTGGCACCTTGTGAGAAGGAGGTTCCACCGTCTGCTTACGAACAGATCACACAGGAGATAAGCGCATTCCTTGGGGGTGGACATGAGCAGATCAAGAAGGAGCTTCAACGGAAGATGGAGGAAGCTGCAGAGGAACTTTATTTCGAACGAGCTAAAGAGCTTAGGGATCAAATCATAAATATTGACGCGATTATGGAGAAACAGAAGATTACGACTGTAGATGCGAGAGATCGAGATGTGTTCGGATTTGCGGTAGATAAGGGTTGGATGTGTGTACAGATTCTATATATGCGCCAAGGTAAAATGATTCAACGCCACACCTCTGTCGTACCATTTTACGGGGATCCGTATAGTGACTTTATTTCTTTTGTTACTCAATATTATAGTGATAATCCAGCATTGCCCCAGGAAATTCTGCTTCCTGATATGCTAAAGGAAGAGCTTGAGGTTGGGGGAGAACTTCGTTCTGCAAACGAGACCGAAGAAGCGACAGATGCAAGTCAGATGTCTCTTAGATCAGGTGGAATCGATGAGAAAATTGGTGCCTCGTCATTGCAGGAATGGCTAGGTATTAAGGTGCTTGTGCCGATTCGGGGATTAAAGAAACAAATGATTGGGATGGCTACAGAGAATGCCAAGGTAGCACTTAATGAGAAGTTTCTTCTCATTGAACGTGATGAAGAACGTACTTCTAAAGCGGCATCCAATCTTGGACAGGTCATAGGATTAGATTCTCTGCACCGCATTGAAGCATTTGATAACTCTAATATTCAAGGAACCCATCCTGTATCTGCCATGATCGTATTTATCGATGGAAAGCCTGAGAAAAAAGAGTACCGCAAATACAAGATTCGTACTGTTGTTGGAGCGGATGATTATGAGACGATGCGTGAAGTCATTAGGCGTCGATATGAGCGTGTGATGAAGGAGAACCTTGAGATGCCCAATCTTATAGTAGTCGACGGCGGTAAGGGGCAAATTTCAGCCGCTGTGGACGTGCTAGAGAATGAACTTGGCTTGTTTATTCCTGTATGTGGTTTAGTCAAGGACGTGAAGCATAGAACATCACAACTTATGGTTGGTGATCCGGCTAAGGCTGTGACTCTTCCGCGAGATAGCCAAGAGTTCTATTTGTTGCAGCGGATTCAGGATGAGGTGCATCGATTCGCGATTACTTTCCACCGTGAGCAACGTGGTAAGTCCATGGTAACCTCTCGCTTAGATTCCATCCCTGGGGTGGGCGAGAAGCGGCGTAAGTTGCTATTGAAGCATTTTGGTTCGCTCAAAAAAATAAGAGAGGCCAGTCTCGATGACTTTAAGCCTCTCTCTATTGGCGATAAGCTCGCCGCTTCGATTATTGCAGCACTTCAGGAGGAGTCGTAACATACGGCTTCTCTTTCTTTTTGGAATTGAATACGTAGATGACGTAGGCTACAATCACGGGCATGATCATAGAGACAATGCCTGCTGACACATTGGCTGTATCTCCAAGTGCGAATAGACTGAAGCCCATCAAGATGCTGTCAAAGATAACATGACTGAAGAGTGCAGCAATGAAACCATACCGCAGAAATATAAAGCTAAAGATTAACCCGATGACAAGTAACTCAATCGGTCTGGATACGACGGGATAGATGGGATAAAGGGTGTGACCTAACGCCCAGATTATCGTTGGTATCAGACAGGCGATAAAAGTGTTCTTAACGATCTTCTTCATCATCTTGATACCGAACAAACGGTAAATGGCTTCTTCTGATATTCCTGCTAGCCAAGCCAGTAGCGGAAATGTCCAAGGATAAAGCATATTATAAGGTGATTGAGATGAATCGGTCGTAGACCATGTATGCAAGGTATGTTCCAGTACAAGGAATATGACAGATTGGACACCCAGTAGTATAAATGCCCATAAATAGCCTACATACATACTATTTAGCACATACGATCCATAGCCGGGTTCTTTGGCTCGAGGCCATGGATTTAACCCCGCTTCTTTTCGCCACAAGCCATTCCCGCCAACGAGTGAGAAATAGAGGAGGGCTGCCATGAAGAATGAAATGATGCCTGTTGAAACAAGTGTGAAGGTTATATCCCCCGTAGTTCCCCCTTCAGCCTTTAATGCAGGTATCATATTATAGGTACTCAACATGGATACAGCAAAATAAAATACACTTAGGAAAATTCCTCTTAGAAATGAAGTATGCGTATGGGTTAGTGCGCTGTATATGATAGCCAATATACCGAGTACTAAAGTTAGCAGTCCATAGCCAAGTATCGTTAACCATAATGCTGTCATTGTTTCCTTTTTAACATAGGCCACATGATCCGCTGGTACTGAAAAGGAGGGCTCGAAAGAAGAGATCGTATTCATGTCGAACGTAAATTTAAATTGCAGAGTAGAATCGCCAATTTTAGTGTTAGGATCCGTGTAAATGAGGCCGGATTTATCATTCTTGGTGAGTTTAAGCTTGGCGCTTGTATACCCCCATTGTTCAAGCCATGGTTCTGTGAGCTTGTATCTGGATTCCAAATTTAATGTCTCGTCCATGGTTTGTACTTCGAGTTGACGACTACCTATAGATTCATAACTAAAAGCAACGACTTTGCCTGTGTTCATATGTACATCTACATTCAGATAAGTATCTGCTTCAGCGAGACGGACACGAAAAACATCATAAGGATAACTTGCTTCAAATTTGGTTGTATAGTCTTTTATCAGCTTATTTTTGGACAAGTATCCATACAAGTCAGAGTTGGACTGATAGGTGACAATCGTATCCGAATGGTTAAATATGTCGTTACTTAATTGAGATTGTGCAAATTGTGTGGCTGTTTGTGTAGCTTGCTCCTTACTGATCATCTTCACGCTTTGAAGTTCTGTAGAACTAACGTTTATGGCAGGCATTACAAAATTAATTATAAAAAATACAACTAGACCCAATGCTCCGAGTATACCCAAAACCTTGTAGTTTGCTTTGAGCTTTAAAGGTTGCCCCATGGAATTCATTAAATACCCCCTAAATGTATAGTCTGAACGAATAAAGTAAACATAACATACGGCTTAACTTTAGGACCAGTTTCTATATTAAAATGATGAAAACATGACAAAAACGAAGAAATATTACGTAATCGCAAGGAAAGTGTATCTCCTGTCTATTCAGTATGCTCCATTTGGGTTTATTTCCATTCTTTCAATAAAAATAATGCTTTGTATAGTCCTGATATAAGGATTATAATCGGTATGCAATCTCGCTGGTATTCTTGAAGATGACGGTGGGACCATTATAACAAGTAATTTAGAAAGTATAGTCTTATGTATACTTCTACAATAGCAGGAACCAACCCGAGAGGCATTGGATTTCCAATGTCTTTTTTCGTTGATTTTTTAAAGGGGGAAAACAATTTGAGATTTCATTTAAAATGGTTAAGGTTTTCTCCACCACAAATTCTGGTGATTGGATTTGCAGGCATTATACTGATTGGAACGCTTTTGCTTATGCTACCGATCTCTAATACTACGGGAATTCCACTTGGGTTCATTGATGCTTTCTTCACGGCAACTTCGGCGACTTGTGTTACCGGTCTTGTTGTAAAGGATACGGGGATCTTCTTTAGTACATTTGGACAAGTGGTTATTATGGCACTCATACAAGTGGGTGGGCTTGGCATTATGACGATGGCAACGTTATTCTCTTTAATTTTGAAGCGTAGAATTTCTCTACGAGATCGACTATTGCTACAGGAGGCTATGAACCAAAGTACGATGGAGGGTATCGTTCGCCTGATCCGTAAAGTATTGCTCTTTTCATTTATTATTGAGGGAACAGCGGCGGTGATTCTGACGATACGATGGGCCTTTGATATGCCCTTCAGCAAAGCTCTTTATTTTGGCGTATTTCATGCCGTGTCGATGTTTAATAATGCTGGTTTTGATTTATTTGGTCACTTCCACAGTTTAACAGATTATGTATATGATCCTGTAGTAAACTTTGTAGTGATGTTCCTCATCGTGTCTGGTGGGATTGGATTTATAGTACTCGCTGACCTTGTGGACTTTCGTAAGCATCGTAAATTTTCATTACACTCTAAAGTAGTATTATCTATGACAGCAGCTTTGATTATATTCGGAGCGCTCGTGATATTCGTGTTTGAGTTTACCAATCCTAGAACATTGGGCTCGCTCAATTGGGGAGGTAAGATTCTAGGTTCTCTCTTCCAATCTGTTACGCCGCGGACGGCTGGGGCGAATACGATAGATATTGCAAGCATGCGCCAGGCCTCTCAATTCTTCATGATTATTCTGATGTTCATTGGTGCTTCTCCCGGATCTACAGGTGGGGGGATCAAAACCACTACATTTACTATTATTGTCGTTGCCGTTATTGCTATGATGCGAGGGCGTGATGATATTGTATTGTTCCGTTATCGGCTAGCTCAAGAGAGAATATTCAAGGCACTGACGGTGATGCTTCTTGCTCTATTGCTCGTAATAAGCGTATCTATGGTGCTGTCTACAACAGAAGATACTCATTTTCTAATGATACTCTTTGAGACTACATCAGCATTTGGCACGGTTGGGCTCAGTATGGGGATAACACCTGAACTATCAATGGTTGGTAAGATACTCATTAGTCTGACGATGTTTGCAGGTCGTCTAGGTCCACTCACACTTGCCTATGCAATCGGGCCGAAAAAGGGTAAAGAACTATATCGACACCCTGAAGGGAAAATAATTATTGGTTAATATAAGAAGTGGATTACGATAAAAGGGGTATAGAACTAAAAATGAAAAAACACCAGTTTGTAGTTATTGGTCTAGGTCGCTTTGGATCGGCTCTAGCGCTTGAGTTAATGGCCTTGAATTATGAGGTACTAGGAATCGATCGGAATGAAGAGATTGTGAGTGATATGGTAGAGTCGCTGACTTATGCAGTGGTAGCGGATGCTTCGGACGAAGAGGTACTGAAGTCGTTAGGTGTTCGTAACTTTGATTGCGGTATTGTGGCTATTGGAGATGATATTCAAATGAGCATACTGGCAACCATACAATTAAAGGAGCTTGGGGTTTCGAAGGTTGTAGCTAAAGCGATCTCTGTGCTACATGGTAGGGTTCTAGAACGAATAGGCGTGGACCGAGTCATTTACCCCGAGCGAGATATGGGGATTAGAGTTGCGCATCAACTGGTATCCCCGAATCTGCTAGACTACATTGAGCTTTCTAAAGATTATACGATTGCAGAGATGAGTGTCCCATCATGCCTAGATGGGAAGACCCTTTCAGAGATTAATACTCGTTCTAGGTATGGTTGTAGCATTGTAGCTCTTCATAGAACTGGTGGCGTTATTGTAGCTCCTACAGCGATGGATCAGGTCCATACGAATGATATTATGGTTGTCATTGGTTCTAATGAAAGTATCGATCAATTTAAGAATGAAGTTATTAACGAGAATTAAAGAGTGCTTCTGTTTCTTGAACCCATTGTTTAGCGGCTGTACTTAACTCTGCGTGTTCTCCAAAGATGAGTGATGTAGTTCGTCTTGTTTCTTTTAAATCTGGGATGTGAATAACAATAAGTTCATTATCATCAAGTAGTTGTTGGCGTAAATAGGATTTGGGAAGTAGTGCTGCCGCTTTGGAAGTAGGCAGTAAACGAACGATAGCTTCGAAAGAATCTATCTCCATCCTGATATCTGGTTTCACTTTACAGTGCTGGAATAGCTCATCCGTTAATTTCCGATACCAGCTTCCATTGGAGAAAACAATCATGGGTAGATCATGTAAGTGCTCCATTCGGACTTCTTTGGATTCGGCAAGGGGATGATGACGGGGGAGAACTAATTCTAAATGATCTTCAAATAGGGGAATACACTGCAATCCTTGTTCAGCTATGGAGGAAGCGACGATGCCTACATCAACTTTCTTCTCACGTACGGCAGATACGATTTCATGTGTTTTGCCCGTGACGAGCTTAATCTCTGCGGATGGATGTTTATCCATGAAGGCATTTATTAATGGCGGAAGGGTCGTCTGCAAAGTAGTCAGACTAGCTCCAAGAGTAACGGTCATTTGACTTCCATCCTTAAATTGAGCCAATGTACGAAGAAAGATATGTTGTTGTTTTCTTTGCTCCAAGGCAAAGGTGTAAGCTAGTTGACCCACGGAAGTTAGGACGAGTCTTTTTCCCTTACGGTTAAAGAGGCTCACGCCTAAATCACTTTCAAGCTTGGATATTTTACGCGATAGAGCAGGCTGAGACAGATTAAGGAGCTTAGAGGCTTGGTTAAGACTGGATTGTTCTACAACGGTTGCAAAAACATCTAAGGCTTCAAACATCTCAATCACCTCATTCGTATATTCGCTTATGCGTTTATGTTATAATCATTAATAATTATATTGCAATTCCATTATAAGATAAATTAGAGTAACATGAAAGTGCCACAAGTTGTTCACATAATTGTGACAATGGCGGCTAAATTTAGATGTTTTTTGCGGCATTTCTCACTTTTTATTTATAATTATTGCTCTAAAATCACATTTTTTTTGAAAACGCTGTCTCATCGAAAGGGGAACAACTATTTATGAAAGGCTATTATTCCAGAAAGCTGCATTCGCTACTTGGTGTTATTCCGCTCAGCTTTTTTATTCTGGAGCATTTAGTAACGAACTTTGCCGCGTTTGAAGGAGGTAAGGACGCTTTTGACGACAGTGTAGCTTTTCTTAACGGCTTACCACTGGTATTGTTCATGGAGATGTTCCTTATTTGGTTACCATTGCTTTATCATGGTGTATATGGTTTATACATCGCATATCAGTCTAATCCGAATGTAGGGAATTATAAATACGAACGGAACTGGCGTTATTTGTTTCAACGGATCACAGGTGTCCTCACATTCATGTTCGTCATTTGGCATGTATATGAGACAAGAGTTCAAGTGGCTCTTGGAAATGTCACACATGAAGAACTGGGCGGCATTATTCACGCTGCTGTAATGAATCCTGTCACTTTTACTTTGTATTTAATTGGTGTACTATCAACGGCATACCATTTCTCTAATGGCATTTGGTCATTCCTCGTAAGTTGGGGAATTACAGTTGGACCACGTGCACAGCGTGTATCCTCTTATGTATGTATGAGTATGTTTGTGGTCGTATCTATCATGTTTGTATTATCTCTTATTGCTTTCCGTGCAGTTGAATTCGATACAGCTTCAGCAATCATAGAAACATTCAAGTCAGTTTTGTAGTTAAGGAGAGTGAACTGAAATGGCAACAACGAATATTATTATAGTGGGTGGCGGTTTAGCGGGATTGATGGCCACCATTAAAGCGGCAGAATCAGGAACACATGTTCATTTGTTCTCATTAGTACCTGTGAAGAGATCTCACTCCGTATGTGCGCAGGGTGGTATTAACGGAGCCGTTAATACGAAGGGAGAAGGGGATTCTCCTTGGGAACATTTCGATGATTCTGTATATGGGGGAGACTTTCTAGCGAATCAGCCGCCTGTGAAGGCGATGTGTGATGCTGCACCTGGCATTATTCACTTGATGGACCGGATGGGTGTTATGTTTAACCGTACACCAGAAGGGCTACTTGATTTCCGTCGTTTTGGAGGTACGAAATATCACCGCACAGCCTTCGCAGGTGCAACGACAGGACAACAATTATTGTATGCACTTGATGAGCAGGTAAGACGCTATGAATCAGAAGGATTAGTCACGAAGCATGAGAACTGGGAATTCCTATCAGCAGTCATTGATGATGAAGGCATATGCCGAGGAATTTGTGCACAAGACCTCAAGAGTATGGAAATCCATACTTTTGTTGGGGATGCGGTTATTCTAGCAAGTGGAGGTCCCGGCATTATTTTTGGTAAAACAACGAATTCTGTCATCAACACAGGTACAGCTGCAAGTGCTGTTTATCAACAAGGTGCGTATTATGCAAATGGGGAATTTATTCAGATCCATCCTACGGCTATCCCGGGGGATGACAAGTTACGTCTTATGTCGGAATCAGCACGTGGAGAAGGCGGACGAATCTGGACTTATAAAGACGGTAAGCCTTGGTACTTCCTCGAAGAGAAATATCCTGCTTACGGAAATTTAGTCCCACGCGATATCGCAACAAGAGAAATTTTTGATGTATGCGTTAATCAGGGATTGGGTGTTAATGGCGAGAATATGGTGTATCTCGATCTATCTCATAAAGACCCGAAAGAGCTAGATGTAAAGTTAGGTGGCATTATTGAAATCTATGAGAAGTTCATGGGTGACGATCCAAGAAAAATACCGATGAAGATATTCCCAGCTGTTCATTATTCTATGGGTGGTATATGGGTGGATTACAATCAAATGACGAACATCCCAGGACTATTTGCCGCTGGTGAGTGTGAATATCAATACCACGGAGCAAACCGATTGGGTGCGAACTCTTTAGTATCGGCTATATATGGTGGTATGGTTGCGGGTCCTAAGGCTGTTGAATATATTAAAGGTCTCAAGAAGAAAGCTGAAGATTTACCTACATCCTTGTTTGATCGTTATATGAAGCAACATACGGATAAATACGAGGATCTGTTGAGTATGAACGGTACAGAGAATGCATATGTGATTCACAAAGAGTTGGGTGAGTGGATGACGAACAACATGACAGTTGTTCGCTACAACGATAAGCTGGAAGCTACCATAGAGAAGATTAAAGAGCTTAAGCAACGCTATGCTAATATTAATATGACAGATAAATCTCGCTTTAGTAATCCAGGTGTAGCTTTTACTCGTCAGTTATGGAATATGTTAGAGCTGGCGCACGCAATGACAGTAGGGGCTCTGTTACGTGATGAGAGCCGTGGTGCGCATTACAAGCCAGATTACCCAGAACGTAATGATGAGAGGTTCTTGAAGACAACGAAGGCTAAGTGGACGTCTACGGGTCCAGAGATCACTTACGATGAAGTTGACGTGTCTTTGATCCCGCCGCGGATTCGTGACTATTCGAAAGAGAAATAGGAAGGAGGAATTCATATGGCAGTTGATACAACGACACCAACAAAAAGTAAAAGTGTTAAATTCATAATTACTCGTCAAGATGGACCTGAGGCGAAGTCATATATCGAGGAGTTTGATCTACCTTATCGTCCCAATATGAATGTGATTAGCGCTCTTATGGAAATTCAGCGTAATCCAGTGAATATCCAAGGTCAAGATATCGCACCTGTATGCTGGGATTCCAATTGTCTAGAAGAGGTATGTGGTGCTTGCTCGATGGTGATTAACGGTAAACCTCGGCAAGCTTGTGCAGCACTCATTGATAACTTAGAACAACCCGTGCGTATAGCACCGATGAGTACATTTCCTGTCGTTCGTGATCTAGTCATTGATCGCAGCAGAATGTTTAATGCTCTGAAACGAGTTAAAGCGTGGATTCCGATCGATGGAACATATGATCTAGGACCTGGACCTCGTATGCCTGAGAAGAAACGTCAATGGGCTTATGAATTATCAAAGTGTATGACTTGTGGGGTCTGCCTCGAGGCCTGTCCTAACGTGAATGAGAAGACGGACTTTATTGGTCCTGCTGCTCTTTCTCAAGTTCGCCTCTTTAATGCACACCCTACAGGTGAGATGAATGCAGATGAACGTCTTGAGACGATAATGGAAGATGGCGGCATCGATGGTTGTGGTAACTCTCAGAACTGTGTGCGTTCGTGCCCCAAAGGTATTCCATTGACAACTTCTATTGCAGAGCTTAATAAACAAACCACGAAGCATATGTTCAAGCGCTGGTTGAGTGTATAATTCACGATAAAATGAATGAAATGATATTATATAGACACCTCTACATTTCGCACACGCGAGTTTGTGGAGGTGTTTTCATGCTTGGCATAGAATAGTAAGGTAAAGGAGTAGAAAGATGTGTTGCTGCGTCCCCAACCTCCAGAATGGGTAAAGAGAATGAAGGATAGGTCCCGTTTCAGGACACGAGTGATGTAGTGAAATGGTCAGAATAAACTCGTTAATTCAGGAGGAATTGATATGATATGCCGAGAATTGAAGGAAGCTTGGGTCATGATCGAACAACATCAGCACGGACTAATAGCAGGTCAATTTGCAAAGGCTTTCAATTCTAAGGATTTTCTTGAGAGTATACGTAAAGATGAAGCCATATTTGCCATATACGAGCATGATCGAGGTTGGATTGATTTGGATGATACTCCTTTTTTGAATACTTCTGAGGATACTCCCTATACCTTTTTGGACTTTCCAATTGTCCCTAAATTAGCCTTTTACACGAAAGGATTAGATGAAGTGCAAGCAATAAGTCCCTATGGAGCATTGTTATGTAGCTTACATTATGAGAAGTTATTGATCCAAGCTGAGTTACAGCATCCTGCAATCCGTAAATATATGGAGCAGGAACGGCTGCGTAGAGATCATATCCAAGAACAATTGGGAATTATAGATCTGGAAACAGAGGGAGAGCTAATCTATCATTTGTCTATATTACAGCTCTGTGATGATCTATCCCTCTATTTATGTCTGAATGAGCCTGGATCGGATAAGGAACATGAGCATCCATGGTGGCGCGATGGTTTCACTGTATCTGAGAAATTAAACCTACCAGGCGGAGAGATGATGCAAGCGAACTGGATAGATCGTAATCAAGTGAAGCTTACGCCATTTTCATTTGAATCATCATTAACTATTGAACTGCCTTGCCGTTATGTATCCAAAAGTGATATTCAGAAGTTAGGACTATCAGATGCTTATGCGCAGAGTGAGGAAGTTCGTCATCGCTTTGAAATTACCGCTAACTAGAATGAACTAAAATCTATACGAGCCTGTGAACCTATACAGGGCTGTTTCATTAGTAGTGAAAAACTACTTATGAGATAGCTTTTTTTGTTTTCTTTTGGAATATTATGGGATATAATCGTATCCGTTCTCATATTTTTACATTTATTTTTGTGTCTGTGCAAGACTCGTGGTATCGTTTATAGGGACTAATGATATTGGAGGGTACAATATAATGAATAGTAAGGATCGTTCTTATGGGCATCCTCCGGCAGAGATTCCTTCTAGGAAGGATTCTGGAAGGTATAAAGTCGATAATAAGATGACAAGAAGGCAATTTCTTCGTACGAGTGCAACATCCATTATAGGTGCCGGATTGTTTACCGGTGGATACTCTTGGTTATGGGAGCCACGGCAATTATCTATAGAACGTGTTCAGCTTAGTTTTACAAGGCTTCCGGCTGCTTTTGATGGATTGAAGGTTGTTCAGTTCAGTGATCTTCATCTAGGCCACCACTCGCATGAGGAGGATTTCAGCAAGCTCATGGATAGCATTATGGACCAGTCACCAGATATGATCTGCTTAACAGGAGATATTGTAGATCACCATGCTAAGCAAATGGAGAGCTATGTGCCTTACTTGGCTTCACTTGAAGCCCCGCTAGGGAAATTTGCTATTCTAGGGAATCATGATTTTTGGGGTAAGGCTCATGAGGTAGCTCGTATGCTAAGAGAGGCAGGCTTCACCTTCCTACGTAACGCGCATCGACTTCTGAAGAAGGATGGGAAGGTCATAGCGGTTGTTGGGTTGGATGACTATTTACAGGGTTCGCCTGATCCAGATGAGTCACTTAAAGGAGTCCCTGAAGGGACATTCACTTTGTTGCTAATGCATGAACCCGATTATGCCGATACCGCAGCATTATATCCGTTCGATCTACAATTGTCAGGACATAGTCATGGTGGACAAGTGAGACTTCCTTTGATAGGGGCAATTACGACACCTCCGGGTTCGAAACGGTATATTCAGGGCGTATATGATTTTAAATCTAGCGATATGCTACTCTATGTTAATCGTGGCATTGGAACGACACAGTTGCCTATAAGGTTGTTGTGTAAGCCTGAGCTGACGGTGTTCACGTTAAATTCTGCTGATTAGTAACTCCGTCTAAAATAAGGATAACGAAACGAATAGTGAATATGAGTATTCTATAATTTCGCGTGTATCTAGGTTGTATGAGGGGAAGAGGAGCTTGCTTAATAATGAGCGTTCAGTAAATGATCATGTGATCCTAGGAAAACAGGTTCGGTTAAGATCGCTAAGAGTTCATGATGAAGCAAACGTATGGTCAATATTATCTAATCCTAAGATTATGCTTTCCATGAATAGGAGCACGGGTTCTTCTTATCGTCGTACTGAACGAATATTAGCACAGCTTCTTAGTCAAAATCAGCGAGGCTCATTGCATTTAGCCATATGTTTATGTAACGAAGAAGAGAAGTTGATTGGGATTGTTTCTCTTCAACATTGGAATTGTTATAAAGGTGAGGCTAGGCTGGGTTACATGTTAGACAGTGCTTACTGGCACCGAGGCTTAACGACAGAGGCAGTTTCACTTCTCCTTCATTATGCGATAAATAAGCTTGGTCTGCGTAGAATTGAAGGAAGATGCCGTAAAGGTAATACGGCTTCAGCTAGAGTTATGCTAAAGAACGGACTTCTATTGGAACGGGTTCTTCCACGCATGGATGGATCACTGGAAGCGGGGGAAGATGGCATTCACATTTATGGCCTGAACATTGAGGATCATAACCAGACCATTTAAATGAAAGGAAGACGAGTAGGGAATCAACGAGGGGGACATAAGTAATTGTGAAGGCAGAAACATGGTTTAGACACCCTATGGGGATTTTAATTAGCTCATTAGGAGCGACGGTACTATGGGGAAGTGCATTACCGATCGTTAAATTGAGCTATGCTCATCTGGATATGAAGCAGGGAGATTTTTTTGGTCAATGGGTATTTGCAGGTTATCGATTTACAATGGCGGGTATCATTCTAATCTTACTTTCAACAATATTGGGAAAGAATACAAACATCGGTAGACCTAAATTATCTTTGTCTAGGTTATTTCGGTTAGGTGCGATTCAAACCTTTATGCAATATTTATTGTTATATGTAGGATTAAGTTATAGCTCAGGGATCGAAGGCTCAATTCTCGTAGGCTCAACATCTTTTTTTCAAATATTGACTGCACGGTTTATGGCTCCTCGAGAAAAGCTTATTGCAGCTAAATGGTGGGGACTCCTTATGGGGTTTGCAGGTATTGTTGTCATGGGCTTCGGGCAAAGTGGTGGCCTCCATTTTCAGTTTGGGATAGGTTCAGTCTTGCTACTAGCTTCGGCGGTCTTTGGTGGCTTCGGTAATGTACTGGCGCGGCAGGAAAGTATGCATGAATCAGTGATCTCATTAACAGGCAAACAAATGCTCATTGGTGGTTTGGGACTGCTTCTTGTTGGGGGAGTGAAGCGAGGTTTTGTCCCCTATTCATTCGATGGACAGGCTGTGGGATTGTTACTCTATTTATCCTTATTATCTGCGGCTGGATTTGCATTATGGAATACAGTCATGAAATATAATTCGGTAGGTAGGGTATCCATGTATCTATTCTTTATCCCTGTCTTTGGAGTTATTCTATCTGCAATCATTCTGCAAGAACAGGTGTCAAGTTGGGTCGGATTATCACTTCTATTCGTCGTAGCGGGAATTATTACTGTAAATGTATCGGGGCGACAATCCAAACAGGAGGCACAAGAAGTATAAGCAGCACTTTTACCTATTGTTGCATAGAGGTAAGCGTTTGTTACACAAATGAAATATAGTCGTTACGCAACTCTAACAGTGATGGGGTATTATTATCACATAACCCCCTTTTGAAATATATCGTTTGGACCCGTTGCTAACGGGTCCTCTTTTTTTTTTGCGGGAGACTTACTTTTGCAGATGAGAAACTGACGAAGAATGTTGTGTGGGGGATTGCACTTACAGTATAATGGGGAGCTCGAGGAATGTAATCTCTCGGGCTCCCCTATTATCATGTCGTTTAAGTAAGCGGAACGACTTGTTTTTGCTTCTGTTTGTAGTATACCCACTCTTTAAATCCAATTTCTTTAAGGCGGTTACTCACTTCTAATAACTCATCTCCGACACGTTCAGGTTTATGTGCGTCAGAGCCAAAAGTCACATCGACACCGAAGTAGCATGCCCGTTCGAGTATGGCATCTGAGGGGTACCAGCCCCCACTTTTTTTCGTTTTACCTGAAGTATTGATCTCAATGGCGACATCACAGGCTGCAATGACCTTCAGCGTTTCATCGATCTCTTCATGAGCTGCAATTTCTGAGAAGGGAGGGTAGTTTCCTTTCATAGCGTCAATATGTCCTAGAATTTGAAACATACCACTCTGTGCAGATTCTTGGATCATGCGGTAATACTCTTTTTTGACTGCGATTTGTTGTTCTGTATCTAACTTCTTCCAACGATTTTCATTGAAGATACTAATCTCTTCTACATGATGAACAGACCCGATGATGTAATCAAAAGGATATGCTGCAAGTGTTTTGCGATAGAGCTCAGCATGGATTGGGAAGTAATCAGATTCAATACCGAGAAGCACATCAATGACTCCAGAATACTCCTCTTTAAGTTCAAGTACTTCTTGTACATAGGAGGATAGCTCAGATTTACCCATAGAGATTAAAGGGAATGCTTGCTCCTCTTCTCTGCCCAAGTAAGGCGTATGATCGGAAATACCAATGACTTGAAGGCCAGATGAAATGGCTGATTCGATATAATCCCGAATATTTCCGGACGCATGTCCGCAGCGAAAATGGTGTGTGTGAAGGTCAAATTTCATGTTGAAGGCACTCCCTTTATATATAGTTATTCTGAACTGATAAACTGTGTTTCTGGCATACCTTTCAGATCACTTATAAACTGCTGCATAGCAGAGTTTATATATCGACCTGATTTATAAATAACACCTACAGGATGTGTAACCTCAAGTTCGCAGATGGGGATAACCTTGAGTGAGCCTGAGCGAAGCTCTGACGAGACTGCCAATTTAGAAATAATAGCAGCGCCCAGGTTAAGTTCTACCATTCGCTTGATTTCTTCACTACTGGATAACTCCATTACAACGTTAGGAGCAATTTTATATTTCTTGAATAAGTCATCCATAAATCTCCGGCCAACCGTATCCGGTGAGAGTAGAATGAGCGGAACATCTCGTAGAACCTCTATGGTAGCAATGTTTTGCTTGGCTAGAGGGTGATGTGGTGATACAACAAGTTGAAAAGTATCATAATAAAGGACAGATGTAATTAAATTGGGGTTCCTTTCAATTAGATAACCAATGCCAACGTCGATAGTCCCATTTTCAACATTATTATAGATTTGGGAAGAGGGCATAGATTGAATGGAAGTTTTGATTAAAGGAAATTGATCCTGAAAATATGATAAAACACGAGGTAACATTTGAATGGCAATAGAAGTTGTTGTCCCAAGAGTAATATGTCCTTGAGGTGTCTGATTTAAATCCGAAAGTCGTTGTTTAAGTTCTTCGACAATGGACAAAATTCGCTCAGCATGTTCGAGAAATACATCCCCACGATCTGTTAATGTAACAGGCTGGTTTCGATCCACAAGTACAGTTTTGAACTCATCCTCTAAACTTTTAATTTGGGCAGAGACAGCGGGCTGGGTTAGATTTAGTAATTCTCCAGCTTTGCGGAAACTCATGGTCTTTGAGATGGTTAGAAGTGTCTCCAACTGACTAATGTTCATGCATGACCTCCTAGGAATATATTTGTTATATATCGTTTTCGTTTATATCGTTCATTAAATTATAGGTTATTCCGTTGGGCAGAGCAATGTGGCATTACTTTTCCATTCACTTATTGAGATCTTTGACCGATAAATATAAAGGATAAAAATGTCGAAATGTGCAATCTTGAGTGAATGAGTGAGTATGCAACTAGAAACATAGTTAATTCGAACTAATACAAGAATGTTCGACAATATTAAGTGCTTTATTTTAGGGATTAAAGTATAATGACTTTAAAGAAAATGGGACTTTTGAAACCGTGACAAATTTCCTGTTTTAAGGGGGACTACTAACAATGAAAGCAGAAATTATTAATCCGTTCCTTGAATCAGCACGGATTGTAATCGAACAGGTCATTCAGATATCACCCTCTACGGGGAGTCTCGGAATCAAGGATATTGTGTTTAATAAAAACCATATCTGGATTCAAGTGGGGATGACAGGACAATTAGCCGGTAATATCGTGTTTGGACTTCAAGAGGATGTTGCATTAAGAATTGTATCTGCGATGATGGGCGGTTTTGTTATGACAGAGATGGATGAGATGGGACAAAGTGCAATCTCTGAACTTGGTAATATGATTAGTGGGAATGCGAGTACGATCCTTTACAATCGCGGTGTGATTGTTGATATTACTCCTCCTAAGCTTATCATGCTTGAGAATCTAACTTCAAGTTTACCTCAAAGGGCGCTCTGCATTCCATTGCTTATGGAAGGTATTGGAGAACTGGATATTCAAGTTATGATATCGTAGAGTATACGATGAACTGAATATCTCTTCTCCATAGGAGGAACAAAGAAGTTATGATGAAAGATAAAGTAATAGTAATAACCGGGGCCTCCAGTGGGATTGGAGCTCTGACAGCAAAGCTTCTATCCAAGCAAGGGGCTATTCCGATACTGATTGCACGCTCTCAAGATAAGCTTGAAGCTGTGGCGAATCAACTATCAGGGCAATACGGACTTATGGTTATGGATGTCACGAAACAAGATCAAGTACAGCAAGTGATGAAAGATATTATTCATAAGTATGGACGTATAGATGTTCTGCTTAATAATGCTGGTTATGGTAAATTTGAGTCTATTGTGGACATGCCCGCGGAACATTATAACGATATGATGGATGTCAATTATATGGGTACTGTCCGTTGTACGAAAGCCGTTCTCTCCCATATGCTGGATAGGGGGGGAGGTCACATTGTGAATGTGGCTTCTATCGCAGCTAAGATCGGAACAGCTAAGTCCACGGCGTATACGGCAACTAAGCACGCTGTGTATGGATTTAGTAATAGTCTTCGCCAAGAGTTACGCGGGACAGGGATTACGGTATCCACTGTTAATCCTGGGCCGATCGATACACCTTTTTTTGAGTTGGCTGATCCTACAGGTGGTTATGTGAATAACATTCGTTGGTTCATGATGAAGCCTGATCTTGTTGCCCGAAAAATGGTGAAGCTCATGGAGAAGAAACAGGAGGAGATTAATCTTCCTTGGTTAGCTGCTGTGGGGATAGGGTTGTATCAGTTATGTCCACGGTTTGCAGATAAACTGACTTACCGAATGATGAATAAGAAGTGAGCAAGGCCGGCTCAAGAGAGCTGGCCTTTTTGAAATATGACTAGGTTTAATATAATTTATTGGCCAACCATTTGGTGGGAAATCTATTTTAGCATATAATGATATTGAAAGATCATGAATGATATGAACATAAAGGATGGACTTAAATGAATTTAACTTCTTTTGAAGAACTAGGGATCCATACGGATTTGGTTAATAAACTATCTGAATTCGACATTAAACAGCCTTCTCCAGTACAAGCGGAAGTTATTCCTGCTATTCTAGAGGGCAAGGACGTTCTAGCTCACTCACAAACAGGAACGGGCAAGACATTAGCGTATTTGTTACCTATTCTGCAAAGTATAGATGTTAACAACAAATCTACGCAAAAGGTGATTCTAGCACCTACGCAAGAGCTAGCGATGCAAATTGTGCGAGAGAGTGAGCGATATGGTGAGCAATTTGGAATTTCTGTACTCGGCTTAATCGGAGGGGCTGCAATTAAGCGGCAGATAGAGAAGCTGAAAGTACCCCGCCATCTGGTAGTGGGAACCCCTGGACGAATAAAGGGATTAATCGAATTGCGTAAATTAAAAATGCATGAAGTGAAAACGATTGTAGTGGATGAGGTAGACCAAGTATTTCAACTTGGTTCAGCTGGCGATGTAGATCATATTATTCGCAGCGCTCAACGTGATCGGCAATTGGTATTTCTTTCAGCAACGGTCAGTAAGGAGACCGCAGCACTCGTTAAGCGTGAAATGAAGGAACCGATAGAGGTTGGAATCGATCCAGAACAGATGACCGCTTCAGGATTGGAGCATCTGTATTTTGTATCTGAAGAACGTAACAAGCCGGATACACTTCGGAGATTAATTCGCCACTATAAACCACAGAAGGCCATTGTCTTTGTTAATACTTCAGAAGATATTGCTGAAGTGGAAGCTAAGATGAACCATATGGGACTTAACACGAAAGCACTTTACGGTGACGCTGATAAGATGGCTCGTAGCGGCGTGTTGGCGGGCTTCCGTAGCGGAAAATTCCAAGTGCTAGTAGCGAGTGATCTAGCTGCGCGTGGCTTGGACATCGAAGGCTTAACGATGGTTATCAACTATGACCCAGCGACAGATTCTGAGCACTATGTGCATCGTGCAGGTCGAACGGGGAGAATGGGACGCAGCGGTACGGTATTATCCATTGTTACGGATCGCCAAGTCTTCATTATTAAAAAATTTATGAAAGAGCTGGATGTTACCATTGAACTGCGTGAGATGTTTGGCGGTAAAGTCATGAATCCTAACGAAGTATCATCAGGTAGCCAGATACGTAAAGTGTATCCCGACAAAGGTGAACCTGTAGCTCCACGCAAGGTTGATGAGGTTAAACGTAAGCCTTACGTAACAGGTGCTGGTGAGGTTAAGCAGAGGAAGGTAGGCGGTGATGTTTCCTACAGTGCTAAAGCTGCATCAGAGCCAAGAGAAGTGGTGCAAACGAAGGGGCAGGAGGGTGTGCTCCCTATAACTATTCCGACTAACAATCAGCCTCAATCGAATTCAAAAAAACCTAGAGATAAGTCCGCTGGAGGTAGTAAAGCAGAACGTGAGCGTATACGTAAGAATAAAGGTGCACCTAAATGGCTGAAGAATAAGCCACCACGTGTGTAATATACTGCAAGGGGTATGCGAGCAGAGAATATCATAAGATTGTCCCCCTTCTGCTCGGCAGTAGCTACTATGTAATCGAGGTGAGAATAATGAGTGATACGCCTGTACTTGATATTCAAGGATTGACCGGCGGCTATAGCCTGAATCGTCCTGTCCTACATGATGTAAATTTTGAGGTGGGAACTGGGGAAATGATCGGACTGATCGGTCTTAATGGTGCTGGGAAAAGTACGACTATGAAACATATTTTAGGCCTTATGACACCTCAAAAGGGTGATATTCGTGTGCAAGGTAAAAAAAGAGAAGAAGACTCTGAAGCTTATCATAGTGCGCTTGCATTTGTGCCGGAATCCCCACTGTTATACGAAGAGATGACGGTTAGAGAACATCTAGAGTTCACTGCACGAGCTTATAATGTATCGAAAAAAGATTATGAAGAACGGTCGAGTAAACTATCTGAGCTATTCCGGATGGAAGATAAGATGGATAGCTTATCCTCCATCTTATCTAAAGGAATGAAGCAGAAGGTTATGATTATGTGTGCATTTATTGCACGCCCTTCATTGTATATTATCGATGAACCATTCTTGGGACTAGATCCTCTTGGAATTCGCTCCTTGTTAGATTTCATGTTGGAACTCAAAGCAACAGGAGCTTCCATTCTATTGAGTTCACACATTCTATCGACCATTGAGAATTATTGTGATCGTTTTATTGTTCTACATCAGGGTAGTATTATAGCTCATGGCACGTTGCAAGAAATTGCCGAACAAGCAGGAATGCCAGGAGCTCCACTTGAGGAACTCTTCTATACACTTGTTCAAGGTAAGGTCTGAGTATGGATCTGAAGAGTCTACGAGTTGATCGGCGTCGACAATTTTGGGGTGAAATCATCCCTTATTTAGGATATGTCATGCAGAGTGGTGTTGCGGTAATGTTTATGTTTGCATTCATTACGTTCTCTGCATGGTATACATCTTTTGTACAGCATATTCCGGACGGGCTACCTATTCGCTGGATCATGCTAATTCTGTTAGTACCCTTGACGATACACAGTAGTTTTCGAACTTATTTACAATCACCAGATGTTGTATTCCTGCTACCACAGGAGTCGAGAATGAAAGAGTACTTATCAGGAAGTTGGACTAGCGGTGTAGTGTATAAGGTAGTGGGCCTTGTGTTAGTTTTCTTAATTTCCTGGCCGCTTTATGTGCGAGCTGATGCTGAGCCCAAGTCGTTCTTGAGCTTTATGATACTTCTCATTATCCTCAAAATTATTTCTAGCTATGGTGGGTGGAAGGAACTATCTATGGTCTCGATACGTGCTGCTCTGGGATATCGGTTACTCCGGTGGGCAGTTATGACACTTGCTATTGCGTCCTGGCTATGGGAGCCTACGGGTAAGAGTCTTGTCTATATAGGGTTACTATGCATCACCTTTATCGTAGCGGGTACTTTTCCTGTTAAGCATCTAGTGGCATGGGAGCGACTTATTGCGAAAGAGAAAACTCAAATCGGCCGAGTGATGTTAGTTCTAGGTTGGTTCGTGAATGTTCCAGAACGTCAGCAACGTGTGTATTCACGCCGTCTGCTCTCAAGATTAGGAAGTGGGATACCCTGGAAATCTCAATATGCTTACAGATATCTTATTACGAAAAGTTTCATACGTAGTGATATTCTAGGCATTATTATTCGCGCAGGTCTACTTGGATTACTACTTGTATGGTGGACACGTGGGAGCTTGCTTGCTAGCGGTATTTATTTGTTCTTCTTATTCATTATTGGGATGCAGTTATCGTCTCTTAAACGATTTCACAGTGAATCCTTTTGGTTGAATATATATCCAATTCAGCCGAACAGCAGACAAGAGAATGCGACTGAGTTTGTATTTCGCGCGCTTGTACTCAGTGCTTGTATTCTATGGTTACCTTTACTGGGTACAGGATTATCACAAGTGGGTCTGCTAGTGGGAACATTAGTTGCAGGATTATTAATGTCCTTGTTATTCCGGATCCGTCTTTCACGTAAAGGAAACGTAGATTCGGATGATGAATAATCTAGGTAGGTAGTCTAATAGAGGAACAATTTCTTTAAAAGAAAAAGGTACCGCCCACATGGACGGTACCTTTTTGCATGGCGTTATTACCACAAAGAACGTGCGATGATAACCAAAAGAATGAAGAGAACTAAGATAGCACCAGTGTTAGAAAAATCACCACTATCATAACCCTCTCTTACTTCTTCTGCACCCATGCCCATTCCCCTCTCATAACGAAGTAATGCTGTACGATCTTATTGTATGAAAGTGGGCAATTGGATGACTGGGCATAACACTATACAAATAAATCGTAAAAATCTGTACTTATTTTGTCGTAGTTTGTAGATCTTGAATGCCTTTATAGATCAGACTATAAAGATCCTCTAAATACTCTTCATCAATGCATGAGAAAGCGATTCGTAGATCATGCTCTCCAAGAGCAATGGTACCCACGCCATATTCATGAATTAAGTGAACACGCAGAGCCTCAGCCGTTACAGTTTTAAGCTTAAGACACATGAAGTAACCAGAATTAAAGGGATAGTACTCCCAAACTTCTTTATACTTGTCATTATCCAGCAATGCTTTAACTCGGTTCGCCCGACCCTTCATGATTTGGAATTTCTCTTCTTTCTGAGCTTTAAACTCAGGAGATTTAAGAGCATCCAGAACAAAAGTCTGTGAAGGATGAGGTCCACTTGAAATGGTAGCCCGGATAATACCTAATGTCTTTTGTTCCAAGGCGGCTAGAACTTCCTTGCTGTCCGATGCATAGGTTATAAATCCAACGCGGAAGCCCCATACGAATTCTTCCTTTGTTGCTCCATCTATTTTGACTGCCAGGACCCGGGGGTGGATTCCAGCAAGTTTACCAAACAGGGATTCTTTCAAGGAATCCTCGAAGAAAAGGGCAAAGTAGGCATCATCAGTAACGACCACAACATTAATACCTGCATCAGCAGCTTCTTTGATGACTGCGACGATTTCTTCACCTTCCTGAATACCTGGGGTATAACCTGTAGGGTTGTTAGGGAAGTTCAGTAGAACGATTGCTTTACCTTTGTCTTTCTGAGAGAGCAGAGCATCACGAAGTCCATTACTATTGAATGTCTGATCTTCGCTGAATAGTGGGTAGTTAACTGTGACACCATGACGGCGAACGCCAAAAGTGAGCTCATAGTTCTCCCAATTCTTATCAGGGTAAATGACAGCGTCCCCTTCATTACAGAACAAATCAGCGACAATGCTCAGACCATGTGTTAGCGCATTGGTTACAACGGGGTTCCCAAAGGATTTATCTTGTAAGGTAGGATTTTCTTGCAGCATTTTGCTGCGCCACACTGTACGAAGCTCCGGTTTACCTGCTGGTGGAGCATAGCTGTAAAGATCCTTGGGTTCAAAGGCAGATAGCTTCTCTTGAATAACACCTAAGTGCATCGGAACTCCACCCTCAGTGGCGATACCAATCGTTGCATTGTATTTCTTAGCGTGACTGGTGGCCTCAGCGGATTGACTAAGAATACCTTCCTTAGGGAAATAGATTTCCCTCCCGAGTGTCGATAACATGTCGTAAACGTGTGTATTAGCTGCTTTGATACTCTCATTTAACTGTCCAGCAATTGGGTTCATTTGTTCCATCCTTCCGAGTCTGTTTAGATATGGTAAGAATCGATTTTCGCTGGTTCATATTATACCACCTAGCTCAGGAAGCGTCACTGATAAATAACAAACTATGGCATGTATGGGCAGTATTTTTTCATGAGCTCAATGGTTTCTTCATCATGAAGTAAAGAACGCTCTTGAAGTCCCTTTATTACCTTGTCCATACTAGCTTCTGCTAAATTCTGACCGAACTTGAACTTAGCAGTCACATGGTTAGGAGTAATCCGAATCATAGCCACCCCCTTCAGCCTTGATGTATATCTCGGGTCAGTTGGGTCTATAGGGTCGTAACCTCCTTCAGGTTGGAGTTTGTTCATGAGTAGGGTGAAAACTCTTGCCTTTTCTAAGGGATCCACAACGATCTGTGCTGTTCCGCTTGTCGTTACACTTTTAAAGTAGGCTGTGGCTGGACAAGCCATATTCGGATCCGTGAAATAGGATGGAATGATGGCTAATTCTTCAGCCACTGTAAAGCTTACCCGCGGATCAGCAGATAAGTGATCCATTTTTTCCCCAACACGGCTTCCATGGAAAAAGAAGGAGCCTTGATCAAATACAAAATTAAGCGGTGTCACACGGGGAGATCCATCTTCATCTACAGTTCCTAGAAAACCAAAGCTCATTTTGGATAGAAATTGTTCGATTTCATGTTCGTTAGGGATGTTAAATTCTTTTCTTCTCATAGGTTAGAGCCTCCTGGTCAAATACAACTCATATTCGCTGCTTATGACTCATCCTATGGCATTCATTGACAATAAAAAAGATCCCATTTAGAGTTATTTTTATAGTCCACTCGACTTGTTCAGTGTTCACCAAGGTTCACCAAGGATTCACCAAGGAGGGAATAGAATATGGAATTAGCATTACCCATGACCTCCTACATGGAGAAATATCGCTATAAGTACTTGGCCCTTTACCATAGTCTGAGAGATGCCATTCGAGAAGGAAGGTTGCCTGCCGGAAGTAAGCTTCCTTCTACTAGATATTTAGCGAATCTATATGGCATCTCTAGAGGGTCGGTGACTCAGAGTTATGAGATGTTACTCTCGGAGGGGTATGTTCAAATGGAATTAGGTAGGGGTACTTTTGTTGCACATTCGGGCCCATCACCTCAACTATTTCAGCCATCCCCGAGTGATATTCAATTATCATCATGGGGACAGAGGATGACCCATTTGCAAGGCATCTCAACGATGGAACCTAGCTTGCCTGAGGTGATTAGATTCTTGCCTGAGGCGGGGTCAATGGATTACTTTCCCTATGCAGAGTGGAGAAGTTCCTTAGCATATGCAGGGGGAAGGGGTGGTGAGTCTTTGCACCATTTCACTCATCCTGCAGGAGAAATTCAGCTTCGTGAGGCTATTGCAGGTCATTTAAGAGTTACGCGAGGCATGGATGCCCAAGCTTCCAACATCGTATTATTCAGTGGATCTATGCAAGGGATCGTTCTGCTTACGCAATTACTCGTTAACGAAGGAGATCCTGTTATCGTTGAAAATCCAGGATATCATGGCATCCATAGGGCCGTGCAAGCTTGTGGTGGGATGATATTATCAGCTGATGTGGATGCTAGTGGGATCATCCCACAGGATTGGAAGGCGCGAATGCTCTTCGTAACCCCTAGTCGTCAATATCCTACTGGAGCGGTACTTAGTCTAGGGCGGCGCAGGCAACTTCTAGCTTGGGCCCAGAAGAATGCTGCAGTGATTGTTGAAGATGATTATGATAGTGAGTTCCGGTGGGGCGGTCGTCCGATTGAACCTTTGAAGACCCTAGATGATGGGGATAGGGTCATTTATCTTGGCTCGTTCTCTAAAACCATGTTTGCGGGGTTACGTCTAGGCTATGCTGTCCTTCCAAGCTCACTTGTGGAGCCGGTAGCTTGTGCAAAGGCACTGTATGACCCATTCTCGACAGGTGTACTTGAACAGAGGGCGCTTGCACACTTTATGAGTCGAGGTCATTATGGGAGACATTTACGGCGGATGACTCGCATTTTTGGGGCTAAGTATGATATATTGTGTAGCCTCATGACAAAGCATGTTCCAGAATTGTTCACAATCGTACCCGGAGATGCAGGTTTACATGTATATGCCCTTTGGCAACAGTCACCACAACAATTTACAGCTTTTGTATCAGCTGCGAAAGCGAGAGGTGTAGAGTTCAGGGATGCTTCGTTATATCGGCTCGAATCTGGTCCACCAGCTGTTTGTTTTGGTTTCGCGCATTTAGACGAGAATATGTTAACAGAGGGTGTGCTACGACTCGTACAGGCATGGAAAGATGTGCAAAAACAGTCAGGACAGAGTATTATGGATAGACAGTAGTTGAATACATAAATGAGGGGGGAATCACGACATGCTGCATGCATCGCCGTCCTCTTTTGAGATCAAGCCTGCTTTGGCCAAAATTGTATGTGAACCGAATTGGAAGTGGCAAAAGCGAGAGAATCCAATGCAAAATTATGATCTGTTCTACGTTTGGAGTGGAGAGGGTACGGTATTTCAGAATGATGAATCATTCTCTGTCGGTAAAGGAAGCTGTTTTCTCTTCCGTCCCGGAGACCATACAAGTGCGTCGCACAATCCACAGAAGCCACTTGTGCTGACTTATATTCATTTTGATGTACTAGAGCCAGTGAATGAAATTCCACTTCCTTATCGAACCGTGCGAGAAACGCTGGATTTTGAATATATGCTGGCCCGTTATGTACGTTTGTTCTTAGTACATACCTATGGAGCTGAAGAAGAGGGGCAGCTCATTCTAAAGCAATTAATGATTCATTTGTTGCGGGAAGATAAGGAGAAGCCGATAGAGAAAACCGTTAGTAACCAGCTAGCGGAAGTGATTCATGAAATAGCGAACTACGTCAAACAACATCCTGGTATTCAACATCGCGTGGAGGATTTGGCGGCTCGTGCGGGATTGTCGCCACGTTATTTCTCGATCAAATTTAAGGAGTTAATTGGATCACCTGTACAATCCTATATTATAAAGACACGTATCGAGAGAGCTCAACATTTATTACTTCACGCTGGGATGAATGTCACAGAAGTAGCTGATGCGTTGGGTTATCGTGATATCTTTTTTTTCAGTCGTCAATTCAAACAATATACAGGACAGAATCCTTCGGAAATTCGCTAATGGAATATGTAGTCTTTAGTAGTGTGATTCGATTGTGTGAAACGAGGGTAAATACTTTTGTTATTCTAATTGAAGGAAAGGAGGTATAATGCATGAGTTATAGACGGCGGTTTCGCAGCCGGGTCAGTGTTGTAATTTGCGGAAGTTTGTTTCAGAATCGTTTGAGACGATTGAAACGAAGTGAAGCTGAGAGCGCAATGTGGTTCTAAACCTATCAATGAAAATGAAAAAGATGAAATTATATATGAAGTACAGAAAACAGCTTGGGAAATGTATTTTCCTAAAGTTGTTTTTTGTGTGATTGTTATGTAATCTTCAGGAAAGTGAAATGAGGAAGGTTGAGGTGAGTGATCATGGGGAGAGGTACTGAGTTTGGGCGTGTTGCTCTTGTTACAGGTTGCTCAAGTGGATTCGGGCTCCTTACAAGCATAGCACTTGCCAAGCAAGGATATGTAGTCGTGGCAAGTATGCGCCGACCCGAGGCACAGGGTGCATTGTTGGAAGCGGCCCGTGTTGCAGGAGTAGAATCATCTATCGTTGTAAAAGGAATGGATGTACGGAATGAAGAACAAGTGACATCGGTAGTTCAACAAATAAGTGAATGTTATGGTCGTTTGGATGTGTTGGTTAATAATGCAGGAGAAGCACTAGGAGGATTAATCGAGGAAATTCCTTTATCTGTCTGGCGAGAGCAGATGGAGACAAATTTCATTGGAATGGTATGTGTTACTAAGGCTGTCCTACCTCTGATGAGAGCAAACAATAGTGGAAGAATTATTCAGCTGAGCAGCATTAGTGGCGAAGTGGGGTTTCCCGGCTTTGGTCCCTATGCTTCCTCTAAATTTGCGGTGGAGGGATTTAGTGAATGTCTGGCACTCGAGGTGAAGCCCTTTGGCATTGACGTCGTTCTGATTCAACCTGGTGCATACGGGACACCGATCTGGGACAAAGGATTCTCTTCCATGAGTAGCCAAGCAGATTCGCCTTATCAGGAGTTATTGAAATCTATTCTGAACTATTCCAAAAGGAGTGCAGAGAATGCGGGTAATCCGATGGAGGTGGCCAAACTTGTGGCACGTATCGTTGCAATGAAGTCCCCAGCATTTCGATATCGGACGCCTTTTGGAACAAGAGTCACTATGCTTGCGAAGCGAGGGTTGCCAGAACGTTGGTTCCAGCGTATGATACTCAAGCTTCTAGCAAGGAAATCTTAACGCTGAGTAGACTGTTCAGAAACATGCATATGACCTAGGTATTGGCCCATACGTACAGCATCTCCAACCTTTAGATCCCCAGATGGTGTAAAAGAACCATTCTCAGTCAGCAAGACGACGGTTGACCCGAATTCGAAATATGCTAAATCATCACCCTTGTCCCATGCTGTTACGTCCGAATCACTATATTGAATACTGCTAACGTTCATAGCGCCGACTTTTACAACAGCGATTTCTCCAAATTCATGCTTGATGTATGTGATGAGCCTTTCATTACGGCTTAACACCGAGGGCATATGTGTCATAGCGAAATCATTCACGGGATATACCCGACCTTTTATATGTTCGCTTTCAACCTTTATTCCAGTGACTGGAGAGTGAATGCGATGATAGTTGGTTGGACTAAGGTATAACACGAATACATAACCATTATTATATAGCTCTAAATGAGGGGAGTGATGAAGAAGCTCCTTTACCGTATAGTTCTGCCCTTTAACGTTTAATATTGTTCCAGAAGAAATTGGACCCATTGCTGTAATTAGGCCGTCTACAGGGCTTGTTAATGAATGTTCAGATTCATCGATGGGTCGCATACCCGTTTTGAGCTTGCGTGTGAAGAAGGCATTAAGTGTACGGTACTCAAGTATATCTTTCTCCGCTTCAAATACGGGGATTTGATAGGTTTTGATAAACATTGGGATGAAGTGTCGGCTTACTCTGCTGTGAGAAAAGCGACCCATTATTTTGGAAATTGATTTTCTGGAGGAGAGCTCAGTCATTAGTCGCATTATTTTTTTTGCCATGGTCAATTCTCCCTTCAGATCTAAGTAAGCACTCTGCAATATATTGACATAGAATAGATTTTAAATCAATAAGGTTAACGCTATTCTTGCCAACAGGGGCTCATGAAATATAAGGGGAGAAGCGAAATCGTGAGGCTAGAATGGGAAGAAGGCAGTTCCTTTTCATCGGTAAACGAATGCCGTCTTTTTTGGACGATGAAGTCATTTAACCATGATTGTTAATTGACTTAGGATCTGCTTTTGGGGGATGTCAATTCTATTACGTTGGGTCGATGATTTAATATCATGTATTATTACGTACCGGCTAGTCTGTACTCTTGAGCTCATGATCATATAGAAAACGAGCATACCCCATCGGTTGTTTATAAGAACTTTTCCAAGTTTCCGTAAGATTTGCTTTCCGAAACCCATAACGTTGGTCTCTTCCATTGCATTCGATAAAATACGGATGACCTGAGGCTGTAAGACCGATATCCATTCCTAAATCAGCGGCAAAGGGAATATACTTCTCTAGCTGATATACAATGCGAAGAGCTAGTTGTTCCACTCGATGGATTAAGGATTCTGGTTGAAGGTTGTCATGGCTCTTTGAGAGAATATATCCGACTGGAAAAACCCCACCACCGCGAGCAATATTAGTAACGAATGAATTAGACATGGCTACTTTAGCAAACATCCCCGTAACTTGCCAGTGACTAGTATGACCGCGTTGAATCGTAACTCGAAGATCATAAGGACAATCCTTATATGTTGCAAGTTGGATGCGTTCTTGTATTAGATAGGGGGTATGGTAGATATGGTTGCGTAGAAATAGCGGAAGTCTGCCGTTCGGTAATAATTCGGTAACTGACTTCGGATCTAATCCAGGCTTTGTGTATGTTACTCTCCAGCTCGATTTGACATATTGAAGTCTCATAATTCCCCGTCCTATACTGCCACTACAAGGTTTGAGTATCAGATCGTCGTAACGTGTCTTCATGTCAGCGATGGTAGATATAGAGGCGTCTACCGTATGAGGAAGATAGGGTTGTAATGTGGCATTCTGATTGAGTAACTTGTGTATCTCATCTTTGCCATATCGATTAAAGCTATTAAAGATAATGAATCCTTTCTTAAGTAACGTCTCTATCTTATACATTGCTTTGGCGTCTGTATAAATGGCACGATTATGGATAATGCTCGGGATGGGCATAGCAGTCCGCACATAGTTCTGTTTTTTTTTGAGATAGGCTGTGCATTGACCTGTATTAAGATTCAAATCTTGTAATCTGAAATAACAAGGAATTAACCCATACATTGCCGCTGCTTCCTCGTAATTATCAATGGACTCTGCTCCAGTTACTCTATTCGGTATTCCTAGGTACGTTTTATTATTGAATAAAATCCCCACATGTATTCTGTGCACAGCCAGCCACCCTCCTTTTCTGTAACTGTTCTAGGATTTGTATTTCATATTGTATGTCTAGGAGATGAGGAGAAGACGGGCGGCTGTCCCTGCACTAGCGCCTATTTTTAATTAGACTTGGTGACAATCGCCCACAAATCCGCATATGATGCCAAAGATGCATTACGTCAGGAAGGAGCGAGTGCTTTGAAAAAAAAGGTGAGCAGTCCATCGGCCAAAGCCAATAAGCGTCTCTATTTTGTTGATAACCCGGATTTACAAGAACTGGATTTAATCAATAAATCCAAGAAGGTAGGACGTCAATCGCAAAATGAGGGCAATCAAGTTAGTGTTCATTCTGTATCGGCGCCTGTTGCAGATGAGGTCGAATTCCAAGCCACGAGCATAACAGAAACAGAGCCCGTGCATACAGAGCAGAAAGTAGAAGTTGAAGAGATGAGCTCGGTTGATGATGTGGTTGTGGTAGAGGAGGAGAATAGAGAGGTAGAGTGGATTCTGGCGGAGAAGAAAATGCCCGGTGCCCCTCAAGCTTTCATCTATACAGAAGATCTAAGTCTTGGATCTGTAACAACAGATAAAATTGCGAAAGGAGCTATTGATCGTACGAAGTTGCAGCCAGGTATTATCGGTAGTGAATTTATTGCAGACTACGCTGTGACACATATACAACTTGCTGACGGCTCCGTTATTTCTTCGAAAATTGCTCCTGATTCGATCATTGAGGAGCACATTGTAGACAGTTCCTTATCAGGTAATAAAATTCGTGATCGATCTATAGGTGGGGAGAAAATCAAAGATGGAAGTATCACTTCTTCCAAATTTGCTAATCAAATCATGGATGCCAGCAAAATCGCAGATGGTGCGATTGGTCCACGCCATCTGAGTCATATGCTAATCTCAAATGAGCTGTTGCAGGATGATTCTGTTACTGGAAGCAAGATTGCTGGATCTAGCATACAGGATCATCATTTAGTAAATGAAGTGATCAAGACTTCTAAGCTTAGCGAGGGAGCAGTAACAGGATCTAAAATTCGAAACGGTGAAATTACAGGTGATAAACTTGCGAAACAGACTATAGAAAGTATTCATCTTAGTGATCACTCCGTAACCACAGAGCATATTGCGAAGGAATCGATTGGTAGTGATCAATTAGCTCCGAAAAGTGTGAATTCCGAGCAATTAGCTCCAGACTCTGTTGGAAGAACACACCTTCAACAAGGGGCAGTTACTTCACAGGTGCTATCACTGGATGCTCTGACAATAGAGCACTTATTAGGAATCAAATTGACCGGAAGGCATATCGGTGTAGGTGAAATTACAAGTACGCATCTTGCGAATCAAAGTATAGGATCTAATAAACTTGCAGACCAATCCGTCGGAACCATTCATATTGTGGAACAGACCGTGACAGCATCTAAAATTGCGGATCAAAGTATTTTGCCACATAAGATTGCTGATGAAGCTGTAATGACTCGACATATTTCCAAAGCTGCCATTACTGAAATTCATATTACGCCTGAAGCGATTGTCGCTGCACATGTTCGTCCTGGAGCAATCCATGGTGGACATATCACAGCAGATAGTCTGTCTGATATTCATTTACAGTCGCGTTCCGTGACGGCAGATAAAATCGAAGTACGGAGTATTGAAGAACAGCATATTGCAGATAACAGCATTGTGACAAGACATGTTCAGAATTCAGGTATTACAACAGATAAGCTTGCTGAAGGTAGTGTGACTTTTAGTAAACTCTCTGCTGGCGCTGTTGGAGGACATATTATCGCTAATAATGGTGTTGCTTCTCATCATATTACTATGGGTGCCATAAAGGATAAGCATATCGCAGAACAGAGTATTGGCTCAGCCCAGATTCAGGCTGAATCGGTTCAGTCTCGACATGTTGCATCGAGAGCCGTATCGACACATCACTTACAAGAAGCAAGTGTAGACACGCACATATTGAAGGATGGCGCTGTAACAGGTAGTAAATTAGCTTTGGGGAGTATTAAGACCGAGCAGTTAGCCCATGGAGTGGTGTTCCCGCAGCATCTAGCCGATCATGCTGTAACTTCGCTCAAATTGTCCCCTGAAAGTGTATCCAGTGATAAGATTCAGGATTTGGCGGTGACTTCCTCTAAGCTAGCAGATGGGAGTATTGGACATTCCAAGATCAAAGCTGCATCTATACGGAGTGAGCATCTTTCTTCAGCAGTAGTAGGAGCTGATGCCCTGGATATAAATGCGGTAGGCTCTGAGCATTTGCAAGAGGAAAGCGTGGAGGAAAGACATTATGCACCCGATTCGATCGGGGGAAATATCCTACAAGCTGATTCTGTAGGTTCAGATCATCTGCGAACGCATAGTATTCAGGAGTATCATCTCGCACCTGAGGCTGTTACTAGTGAACATTTGGCGGGAGAGACCGTAAGCACTCGTTCTTTGCAAGAGGGTGCCGTTACGACTTCTAAGATTGGATTAGGAGCCGTAAAGAGTCAACATTTGGCTGCTTCGTCAGTGAGTGGTGCTGCACTGCAAGAGGGTGCGGTTACAGCTGTGAATATGAGCAAAGCCGCAGTAGGTAGCGAGACACTCCAAGAGAATTCAGTGAGCTCAAAGCATCTACAAACACAGAGCGTACAGAAGGAGCACCTCGTGTTAGGCGCAGTAACTGCAGAACACTTAGCGATTTCCTCTGTAGGTAATGCAGCACTGCAGGAGAGTGCAGTCACTGCCGCGAAGCTTGCCACGGAAGCTGTAGGGAGCGAAGCGTTACAATCTGGAGCTGTAGGGGCTGCTCATCTACAAGCGAAAAGCGTACAGGAATGGCATATCATGCCTGGTGCAGTCGGTAGCGACCATTTGGCGGCATCCTCTGTAGCTAGCTCTATGTTGCAAGAAGGTGCAGTTACGGCTGCAAAACTTGGCGCGGCTTCGGTTGGAAGTGAAGCGCTGAAGTCCGGAGCTATAGGCTCAGAGCATCTACAAGCACAGAGTGTGCGGAAATGGCACCTTGCACCAGGGACGGTAGATGCGGCTCATATGGCAGTCTCTTCTGTTGGCCATGCAGCGCTCCAAGAGGGTGCGGTCACGGCGGCGAAGCTTGGCGCAGCTTCCGTAGGAAGAGAAGTGTTACAGGCAGGCGCAGTAGGTGCTGAGCATCTTCAGGCCCAAAGTGTGCACAAAGGACATCTTGCGCCTGAATCGGTTGGATTTGAGCAGATAGAGGCATCCTCAGTGAGCGAATTAGCGATACAACAAGGTGCTGTCACAGCCGATAAGTTGAGTGTCGAATCGGTCGGTAGCGAAGCACTACAGGCAGGTGCTGTGGGCTCAGAGCATCTGAAGGTTCAGAGTGTGCATAAGCGACACCTTGCAGATGGTGCGTTAGATGGCGTTCATCTAGCAGCATCTTCTGTGGGCAGTCTGGCGCTGCAAGAAGGTGCGGTTACGTCTGCGAAGCTGGGGAATGATGCAGTAGGAAGCGAAGCACTACAGGCAGGAGCAGTGGGCTCAGAGCATTTACAAGCGCAGAGCGTGCAGGAATGGCACTTAGCTTCAGGCCTAGTCGGTAGCGACCATTTAGCAGCTTCTTCCGTGGGAAGTTTAGCGCTGCAAGAAGGTGCGGTCACAGCAGCAAAGCTCGGTGTAGATTCCGTAGGAAGCGAAGCGCTGCAGACAGGAACGGTAGGAGTGGAGCACCTGCAAGCATACAGCGTGCAAGAGTGGCATATCGCAATGGGGGCGGTTGTCAATGATCACTTGGCGGCGTCTTCAGTGAATACTACAGCGATTCAAGAGGGTGCCGTTACTGCGGCGAAGATGGGTGCAGAAGCGGTAGGAACTCAAACGATCCAGGATCATGCGGTTACGGCTGAGAAGGTGGGTAAGGAGGCCATAGGAAGTGAAGCACTGCAAGAGGGTGCGGTCGGTTCGGTGCATTTGCAAGCGCAGAGCGTGCAGGAGTGGCATATCGCATCGGGTACGGTTGTCAATGATCACTTGGCGGCGTCTTCAGTGAATACTGCAGCGCTCCAGGAGGGAGCCGTTACTGCGGCGAAGATGGGTGCAGAAGCGGTAGGAACTCAAACGATCCAGGATCATGCGGTTACGGCTGAGAAGGTGGGTAAGGAGGCCATAGGAAGTGAAGCACTGCAAGAGGGTGCGGTCGGTTCGGTGCATCTGCAAGCGCAAAGTGTGCAGGAGTGGCATATCGCAATGGGTGCGGTTGTCAATGATCACTTGGCGGCGTCCTCAGTGAATACAACAGCGCTCCAGGAGGGAGCCGTTACTGCGGCAAAGATGGGTGCAGAAGCGGTAGGAACTCAAGCGATCCAGGATCATGCGGTCACGGCTGAGAAGGTGGGCATAGAAGCAATAGGAAGTGAAGCACTGCAAGAGGGTGCGGTCGGTTCGGTGCATTTGCAAGCGCAGAGCGTGCAGGAGTGGCATATCGCATCGGGTACGGTTGTCAATGATCACTTGGCGGCGTCTTCAGTGAATACTGCAGCGCTCCAGGAGGGAGCCGTTACTGCGGCGAAGATGGGTGCAGAAGCGGTAGGAACTCAAACGATCCAGGATCATGCGGTTACGGCTGAGAAGGTGGGTAAGGAGGCCATAGGAAGTGAAGCACTGCAAGAGGGTGCGGTCGGTTCGGTGCATCTGCAAGCGCAAAGTGTGCAGGAGTGGCATATCGCAATGGGTGCGGTTGTCAATGACCACATGGCGGCGTCCTCGGTGAATACTGCATCGCTCCAGGAGGGAGCCGTTACTGCGGCGAAATTGGGTCCAGAAGCGGTAGGAACTCAAGCGATCCAGGATCATGCGGTTACAGCTGAGAAGATGGGCATAGAAGCAGTAGGAAGTGAAGCACTGCAAGAGGGTGCGGTTGGTTCGGAGCATCTGCAAGCGCAGAGTGTGCAAGAATGGCATCTCGGGTCTAAACTGGTTGGAGCAGATCATTTGCAGGAGGGTGCCGTTGAGGGTAAACATTTGGTGACGGAATCTGTCACACCAGAGCATCTCACATTTACTCCTGTATGCAGTAGTTCAAGTGAGCCGACGCTACAGCAGTTCGGAATGACACCTTTTATTTTCAAAATGGGAGAGAATTGCGTGGAGGTGTCGGTTACCTTTGAGAAATCTTTTCCAGACATTCATTATGTGATTGTCGCCATGTGTAACCATCCTGACTTTTATGCATCGCTGAAATCACAACGAGAGGAAAGCGCCAAAATTGAAGTTGTTCGACGTGAAGGTATGGGATCACAGTCGTTTGGATATTTATCTTGGATTGTAGTGGGTTCTTCACCTTATATTAGCTAGGTCATTAGAACATCGGATAGATAATCGAATCTTAGTTAGGTATCTTTCCATTCGGGAGATACCTATTTTTATTTCATACATTTATACATATTCGATGTACAAACGCCGTTACGGGATGATTGACCTAACATAAACTGAATATTAACAAGATTATCTATACTCGCATTAGGGAGGAGAGAGGGTCAGTATGAGAACCAGACTCCATTTCTCTAAGAGACCCATCAAGGATCGGCATCCGTTACGTGATGTGCGACAAAGAGCTAAGAGAAATCATCATGATGTGCCCATTGTTTCTGTCATCGTTCCAGTGATGAATGAACGAAAGACGATTGGCGCGATCGTTCGAGAAGCTAGACAGGTCCATCGGAGCGTAGAAGTACTTGTCGTGGCTAATGGTTGTACAGATGGAACATCCTCTATAGCTAGAAGGTACGGTGCGACGGTACTGGAATATGAGAACCCACTAGGTCATGACGTTGGAAGAACTGTGGGGGCGCAGGCTGCTAGGGGAAAAGTATTGTTGTTTATAGATGGCGATATGATCATTTCTGCTAAGGAATTACGCCCATTTGTGGATGCTGTTCTTTCGGGGACTGACGTCGCTCTTAATCAATATAGTGGTCCTGTTAATCACAAACAAGCTCACCCCGTTGTGTTAGCCAAGCATGTATTGAATGGAATGTTGTCTCGTTCAGATCTTAAAGGTGCTTCAATGACAGCTGTTCCGCATGCATTAAGTCGAAAGGCGCTCAATATTCTGGGATCCGAGTGTTTATCAGTTCCACCATTAGCGTTAACCATAGCTGTACACTCCGGATTGAAGGTAGCTGCAGTTCGTGTTCTTCAGGTAGGGCGTATGAACCGCAAGCGTACCAAACGAGGTAGCGTAGATCCATTATTAAATATCATTGTCTCAGACCACATGCAAGCGATTCGTTGGTTAATGGAGCAAACGAATGAAAGGAATGGATGTGGAGATTTATATCGAGAGCGAAATAGGGTCAGGTGATGTGTGTGTTTAGACAACCGAGGAGACAACCCAAGAGACAACCAAAGAGACAACCAAAGAGACAACCGAAGAGACAACCGAAGAGACAATCCCAACAACTACCGAAGAGACAATCCAAACAACAATCCATAAGGCAATTGAAAATGCAATCGAAAATTCGCAGAATAAGTAGGCCCAGAGTCCGTGACTTAGCTTCAATGGATCGCCAATCCCGTTGGACGAAACAAGCTTTTCTTGAAGGGGAAAAAGTAGGTTCACAGATTGAAGCTGCACTGGGTACATCAGCTGAGATGTTTCAATCTGTACAACAATCTTTCAGTACTTGGTGCTTTACTGAATTCAAGGAGCGACCGAATTACCTACTCATGAAGAAGCTTTCTTCTGCTTACTGTCGTGGTGTTGGGAATTCTACAGGCAAGAAGGTTCAGGGAATTCCTCTGGCACTTCGAGGAAGCGCGGCTGCCGTTGTGTGTGCAAGTAATGAAGAGAAGAGTCTGCACCTCGTATTGAATGAGTTAGAGAGGCTTCCTCTAATGAACATCATCGTTATTCTGAATGGCTGTCAGGACCATAGCTTTAATGTTGCCAGAAGACATAAAGGGACAACAATTGTCCATTATGATCAGCGTCTTGGACATGATGTAGGGCGCTCTATTGGGGCTGGCATTGTTAAGGACGATATCGTGCTCTTCACGGATGGGGATATTGTAATTCCAGCTGAGGAATTAGCTCCATTTCTATACGAAGTGGATGGGGGGGTGGATGTGGCGTTGAATCATATTACACCCTATCTGCCCTCGTTTAACTATCATGATGAGGTGACACGTAATAAAAGCTTCTTGAATATGATATTACAACGCCAAGAGTTACATGCTGATTCTCTCACCGCTGTACCTCATGCCCTGTCCAGTCGATGTATCTCAGGCATCGGGTTAGCTTCATTGATGGTTCCACCCAAAGCACAGGCAATAGCGCTAGCTCAAGGGTATCGAGTCGCATCTGTTCACTCGGTAGATGTAATCTCAAGAAATCGATCTCATACTAGTAATCGTGGCAAACATAATGTAGTAGCCGATATGATCAAGGGGGATCATGCAGAAGCGCTGTATGAACTCATGTCGAAATATGGAATACCGCTAGATACACCTTTGGAATCTCGTTCTGAGGTTGCTATAAGGAGGAATAGCAGATGACGAAGATAAGTATTATTATCCCTACTTATAATGCACTAACACGGCTATCAAATTGTATTGAGTCTATTCGAAGTCATACGATAGCTGAGCAATATGAGCTGATAATCGTGGATAACGGATCGACGGATGGAACAGCAGAGTATTGTATTCGTGAACGAATAACGTTCGTTTCTCTTCCAGTAAATATGGGATGTCCAAATGCTTGTAATATCGGGATATCGATAGCCTCAGGAGATCAATTGCTACTACTTAACAATGATGTTATCTGTACTCCACACTGGTTATCTAATCTCACTCAGGCTTTATCTAGCAGTCCGGATATTGGTATCGTTGGTCCTAGTAGTAATGATGCGCTTGGATTACAGCATGTTGAGGTTACCTATTCGAGTATGGAAGAGTTTCAGCAAATGGCAGCTCTTAATAATAGTTTGGATCCGAATCGCTGGCTGGAAGCACAACGAATTGCAGGGTGGTGTTTCTTGTTCAGGAGAGAGGTTCTGAATAAAGTTGGGTTGTTTGATGAATCCTTCTCTCCCGGACATTATGAGGATGATGACTATTGTTTTCGTGCACGGGCAGCTGGATATAAATTGTTGGTATGCCAAGATGTGATTCTCTACCATGAAGGTGGTGTGAGTTATAAAGCATCATATACATCCGAAGATATTGAAGCCATAATCGCTAGGAACTATCATCTATTCATAAATAAATGGCATGTAGATCCACATCTATTTATAGATTCAAAGATCAGATCCACTCCTAAAGGAGGAGAAGTGCAGTAAAAGGCATTATTTCGGTGTATGAAACGGGTACACATTTGTATCAGAATTCAGCGGATTAACAAGCTGATCGCTAATTGAAAGGATTACTACCCTAGGGTTTAGATATGAGATAGGGGCTATTCTTTAAGGTCTGAAGAGATCTGAAGGAGAGTTCCTTTTTTTGCTGTTAATTCTAATATTCCGTAACTGTCTTTATATGGGCTGCATATGATGTAGCAGGTAGAAGCGGAAATAAAAGCAAGATCACTTTGTTGGTGCAGGTGATATGAATTCTAGATTGGGGGAATTGGATGCAGTCCAAGATCGACGAGATCATTAATCATCTGTCGCATTCCCAACAGCAAATGGCTCGAATATTAGTTGCTGAACGACATGTGGCGGTGCATATAGCTCAAATTATTCATGATTTACCGGATCCTAAACCAAAATGTGAGGAGATAGAATCTTTAATCGAGAATTCTGAGCAGATTAATAAAAGCATTATTTCTTACATGGTAAGTCTTGCTGATTTGCAGGAAGCCTTGGCAGAAAATTTAAAACATGTCGTAAAGGAATTGTGCCATGACGAGGAAGAGTAATAGAAGTTATGAGGAGGAGGACTACAAATGAGCAGAGAACGTTCCTTTTTACAAATGCTTGAAGCTTCCTCCAAAATACAGTTAAATATTGCTCTGATTCTTGAAGCTAAAGCTGTTGAAGCAGAGAAGATTCGGAATTGGATTGTGAATTGTTTGGATGCAGATGCTCTACATTGTCTAGATAAACAACTAAGTGTACCGATGCAAATCCATGGACAAATTGTAGAACTTCTTGAAGGGATGACTAAGCTCGAGAACGGCATGTGTAGCAACTTAAAGGCCGTTTTGGAAGGGCAAGGTTCTGGAGAGGGTGGCGGCTTTGGTATGGGAGAGATGGACAGATGAATTATCTTGGCAAACAGCAGGAGGCCAAAATTTCACTAGTAAACTCTATTGCTCTTAGTCAAAACGCACTTGCCCGAATTCTCAATAGCATAGCAGATGTATCTTGCCATTCTGAAATATCAGCCCGCGGATTACAAGACAATATAAGACTACTTACGCAATATCAGAGCACGATGTGCCGAATGATGACAGGCATAGAGCTACATTGTCATAAAGATGGCGTACCTACATTACCCTGGCTGAATCTAACTCAAGTATCTAATCTTAATTTACCAAGAGGATTACAGGAGGAATAAGGATGATTAATAAGAGAAGGCTGTTGCTTCTTAGAAAAGCAAGAGCCCGGTATCATAGATTGTTGCTCCTACGGAAGAAACGTGCACTCAAGATTCGCAACCGTAGACGTAAAAGATTAAAGTTAGTAAGGGGGCGTCAACTTTCCCAAGCCGCTTCAAGACGCAGAAAACAGAGTTCTAAGAAAAAAAGGCATCAGCGGAGGTATAAAGAGCCGAAGGTATGTCTACCGGCTCTGACTGCTCTGCCAATCGTGGCAGAGAATACTCCACCGAATAGTGCATTCAATCCTACAATTGAAAAAACGTATGATGAAGGTTTTAATGCAGGATTCACTAAAGGATTTGAAGATGGCGATCATATTGGCTGAGTAGAACGACTATTTGTATTCTAGTGAAGAAGCATGCTTGGAACGTAGTTACAGAAGGTATTCTGGGCATATCCCTGTCAAGTAGACAGTAATTTAAAAAGTTTGCTTAAGCGGCGCTTCTCGGTATTCTACGGGGGAGGGTCGCCTTTTTTTTGGAATCCATTTCTTGTAGAGCAAGGTCGCTTCTTCACAGTAACATGATACTTACTACGGGCCAGGCTCTTGTCGTTATTGTTAGGGCATCTGCCAATTTCCCCATTTCAAGGCTACCGTCCACGATACATTAGCCTTTTTGGCATATAGTTATACAGGTCATCTAAAGCATGACTGACTGGACAGCGTAGTTCCCAAAAGAATAGCAATTACTACAAGCAAGGGTATTGCGATGGTTACCATCTTAGAACTTGAGAGACTGATAGGACGTATTCCACAAGCACATTCTTATACAGGACATATGAAGATGGTAGCAGAAAAGAGGAGTGAGCAAATGCCGAAAATTAAGAGCATAACTGAGGCTGGAAGGCCTCCTTCTAATCTTCAAGGCTTTGAATCAACTTATCAACGACTGGGAGAGCCATATCAAGATGGATATGAAGAAGGGTATTTACGTGGACGTGCAAGTAAAATTATTAGTCAGCCCCCCGAAATATTCTCTATGCGACAGCTTCATATTCTATTCGTTTCATCAGGTAAGGGATATCCCTATTCACCTATTGATGAAGCTATTACAACCACCTTGCACTCCTTAGTAACCGAGGTAACTGTCATTAATGCTGGGACTTCGATTGCTGAAGCTACAGCTCAGATCTCACCAGATCTTGTACTCATTCTGGATGGGACGTATGTAGACACTGAGGAAATCGACAATGTACGTGAGCAAGGAGTTCTAACAGCTGTGTGGTTAACAGACGATCCGTATTATTCGGATCTGTCGATTACGAAAGTTAGACATTACGACTACGTATTTACATTAGAATTGAATTGCGTCAGGTTGTATAAGCAATTGGGATGTGAGCAGGTATATTATCTCCCTTTTGGTGTTCATACAGAACACTACCAACCTCATTCTGTCCAAGTAGCATCCACACTAAAACGTGATGTCAGATTTATTGGTTCTGCCTATTGGAATCGAATCCACTTCTTGCATCCCATCCTCCCCCATTTGATGAAGTACAATACAAGTTTTAATGGGATATGGTGGGACCGACTGCCCGAATTTCCTATTTATCAGCATAAGATTGAATTAGGAAAGTGGATGGGGCCTGTAGAAACAGCGGCTGCATATAATGCTTCGAAAATTGTCATTAATCTACATCGTTCTCATGAAGACGACACCGTTAACAAGAATTCGAATAATATTGCTGCAGCCTCTCCTAATCCTCGAACATTTGAAATATCCGCCTGTGGAACTTTGCAACTGAGCGATGAGCGAGATGACTTAGCACGATTCTATGAGCCAGGTAAGGAAATTGTCACTTATAGTTCTCCACAGGATCTTTTGGAGAAGATCGAGTTCTATCTTACGCATGAGAAGGAGCGCCAAGAAATAGCTTTGGCAGCGCTAGAAAGAACCTATAGAGACCATTCGTATAGCATAAGAGTAAATGAGCTGTTGTCTATTGTGTTTTCATAGATACAAGGGTTTTAAATACCAATTACAGCCTTCTATTATGAGGGCTATTCATGCTAGGCGTAGAAAAATAAAATCTCTATCGTCTTCTCCAAATTGCTGTTTGGAACCATGTAATCTCGAAGAGGGGTAAGTCCTTGAAGAGTGAATTCTTCATAGGCAATTGAAAAAAGAAGGTAGGGAAGCGAAACATGAGAATTATGACGATTTTGGGTACACGTCCCGAAATTATTCGGCTCAGCCTGATCCTTCCTAAGCTGGACCGATATGCACAGAAGCATGTACTCGTACACACCGGACAAAATTTCACGGAGAGCTTAAGTGGTGTGTTTTTTCGGGAGCTAGGTCTGCGGGAGCCAGACTATATATTACAAGACGAGGCAGCCTCTCTTGGAGGTCAGTTGGCATCGATGTTTCTACAGCTCGAGCATATACTGAGCCAAGAGAAGCTAGATGCTATTCTGCTCCTGGGGGATACCAATAGTGCATTATGCGCCATTTTAAGCGAGCGACTTGGCTATCCTGTCGTGCATATGGAAGCAGGTAATCGCTGTTTCGACTTGAATGTTCCAGAGGAAAAAAATCGACGTGTCATCGATGCAATTTCTTCTATTAATATGCCATATACGCAGCAGAGTAAAGAACATCTTATTCGTGAAGGTGTTCCAAGTCAGCGCATTATTTTGACGGGTAATCCGATTTATGAGGTTATGCAGCACTATGAATCTAAGGTCATAAATAGCAATGTGATGAGTCGTCTATCGCTTAAACCAGATGAATATTTTCTTGTAACTACTCATCGTGCGGAGAATGTAGATCGACCTGATCATTTATTTCAAATTATGAATGGATTGAACGCTGTTGCTGAGAGACATGGGCGTCGCCTTATATGTAGTATTCATCCACGGACAGCTTCTCAAATGAAGCAACATTTGTCATTGAAGATGCATCCACTAGTGGAATTTCATGAGCCTTTTGGATTTTTCGATTTCATCATGCTTGAGCGCCATGCTTGCTGTGCTCTTACAGACAGCGGAACCGTTCAGGAGGAATGTTGTATCATGCATGTTCCAACCGTTACGATGCGTTGGTCTACAGAACGTCCTGAGACTGTGGATTGTGGTAGCAATATAGTATCGGGAGTAGATGCTGACGCTATTGTTAATTCGGCATCGATGATGTTGAACATGCCAAGAAATTGGCAGTGTCCCGAAGGGTATTTGGTAGACAATGTATCCGATAAGGTTGTCAAATTTATGCTTGGAGGGAAAGTATATGTTTGAGAATCAGCGTATTTTGGTAACTGGAGGGACAGGATCTTGGGGGCACGAGCTTATCGCACAATTACTGCCACGTCAGCCTAAGGAAGTTATTATTTATTCGCGCAACGAGTCTACTCAGGTAGCCATGAGTCGCCAATTTGAGAGTGACCTTCTAAGTTTCCGCATCGGTGATATTAGAGATCGCCAAGCCTTAACAGTGGCCTGTCAAGAGGTTGATTATATATTCCATTTAGCCGCACTAAAGCATGTGCCAGTATGCGAGGAGCAACCGTACGAAGCGCTTAAGACCAATGTCATCGGAACGCAGAATGTGATTGAAGCGGCTATTGTGAATCATGTGAAGAAGGTTATCTATATATCTACAGATAAAGCAGCTAATCCATCTAACTTCTACGGTATGACTAAAGCAATTGGTGAGAAATTAATTGTATATGCAAATCTACTGCGTAGTAAGACTCAATTTGTTACTGTACGCGGTGGGAATGTGTTAGGTACAAATGGTAGTGTGGTCCACCTATTCATCGAGCAAATTGAGCGTAAGGGACTAGTCAACATTACGGATATGAGAATGACACGATTCTTCTTAACACTTAGAGATGCGATTGCGCTATTGTTCAAGGCATCGATTGAAAGTGTAGGTGGAGAAATATTTATTATGACGATGCCTACTTGTCGAATTGTGGATTTAGCAGAGGTGCTCATCGAAGCTTCAGGGATTGAGCATGTGAGCATGATTGAAACAGGTATTCGTCCAGGTGAGAAAATCCACGAAATCTTGATGAGTGATTTTGAGAGCCAAACAACGATTGTTTACGATGAACAATATCTTGTTATTCTTCCGACTATTGATATTCCCCATGTGAAAAAACAGTATGACGCTTATCCTCATGTTTCTTTCAGTAGCTTCAGTTCGGAACAAAATGTAATGACTAAAGAGGAGATCAAAGATATCCTCGTTCGAGGAGGCTTCTTATCATGAAGCTACTGATTCTAGGTGGGAATGGCATGGCAGGGCATATGATAGTTAATTATTTTACAAAACAAGGGAAACATAGTGTGTTCTACACAACAAGAAATGACAAAGACCCATCAGGTCTTATGCTAGATGTAATGGATATGCATAAGGTAGATAACCTCATTGAAGCTGTCCATCCTGATGCGATCATTAACGCAATCGGGGTGCTCAATCATCATGCCGAACAAGACATGATCCAGGCTTATTATATTAATGGATTGTTACCGCATCGCCTTCAAACAGCTGCTGATCGAATTTCTGCACGTCTTATTCATATAAGTACAGATTGCGTATTTCTGGGAACACGGGGTCAGTATGGGGAGGGAGAATGCCCAGATGGAGTAACACCTTATGCATTAACTAAGGCACTTGGTGAAGTTCGAGCGGCGGGTCATTTAACCATTCGTACCTCCATCATTGGACCTGAGACCCGCTCTAATGGGATAGGACTGATGAGTTGGTTCATGAAGCAACATGGAGAAGTTCTAGGATATAGGTGTGTATTATGGAATGGAATAACAACCCTAGAGCTTGCAAAAGCGATAGAACATCTCCTAGACACGGATATCTCTGGGATTATTCATTTGACAGCGAGTGTTCCTATAAGTAAATACAACTTACTTCTACTGATGAAGGAGATATGGGAGATCAGCCATATTCACGTCATTGCAGACGATAGCTTTGAACAAGATCGAACCTTGAAGGCAACCCGTTCTGATATGACTTATTCCATACCTTCTTATAGATTCATGCTCGAAGAACTTGCTACCTGGATGAACATGTGATGAAGGATCAGACATTACTTATAACAGGCGCTAATGGATTTACAGGAAGGCATGCTTGTGATTATTTTGCCTCAAAGGGAAATAGGGTTGTCGCTGCGATCCGTCGGCAGAATAGTCTGCCAGCCATTTCAGGGGTTGATCCAAGGGTATGCGATTTGACTGTGAAGAATGAAGTCTTGGCGATGGTTGATGATATAAGCCCAGACTTTGTTCTACATCTAGCAGGCAAAAACTCGGTTCCTGAATCATGGAACGATCCTTTGCTATATATGGAGAAAAATGTTCTATCCACTTTAACTTTGCTGGATGCACTACGTAACCATCCAGAATGTCGCATTCTTATTGTAGGTTCACGTTTGAAATTTCCGTTGGTAAGTTTTCCTTATTCTCCACATCCTTACAGTTTGAGTAAGACGTTAGAGGAGTGTGCGGTATTATCGTGGAGGGAGCTGTTTCACCAGCACATATTGCTTGCTGAGCCGAGTAATTTAATAGGACCCGGGTCCTCCACAGGAATTTGTGCATTGCTTGCTAGGCACATTGTCAATAGTGAGCAGGGAAGGGGTATGAATTCTTTTCGTATTTCCTCACGTTATGACATGTGTGATTTCGTAGATGTAAGGGATGCTATTCTAGCTTACGATTTGATTCTTAGGAAGGGGGAGTCGGGGAGGGTGTATCCTATATGTTCGGGCATTGAATGTTCCCTAGGAGATGTCGTGACTTCTATGTTGGAGTTGGGCAACGTATCGATCGTGTTAGAAATGGGAAACGCACCTCAATCCTCTTCGACAGATGATGACTACTCGTGTGAGGATTTGCATGAGATGGGATGGAAACCGCAAATCCCTTGGGAGCAGTCGCTTGTCGAGATTATGGAGTACTTTCGTAATGGAGGAGGTAAAGGTTGAATGACAGGACCGTTGGTAACCATAGTAATTCCTTTTTATAATTGTCCTTATATTGATCAAGCCATACAATCAGCCCTTTCGCAATCCTATGACCAGCTTGAGGTTATCGTTGTGGATGATGGCTCGACACAGCAAGTAGATAGAATCGAACCCTACCTTCCTTATATAAAATATTTGAGTAAAAGGAATGGGGGGACCGCGACGGCGCTTAATCACGGCATCATACACGCCTCAGGAGAATATGTGGCTTGGCTTAGTTCTGATGATAAATTCTATCCAGCCAAAATTAATAATCAGGTTCTCTTTATGCAGAAACATCGTGCTTATATATCTTCTACTAATTTTAATTTAATGGATGCGACCAGTAACGTGACAATAGCGAATGCAGGCGCAACTTTCAGTAATATTAAGGACTTTTATAGTTGCTTTAAACAAGGGAATCCAATAAACGGATGCACCATTATGATGAGAAAGGAACTGTTTAGTTTTGTTGGATTATTTGATGAAGGACTACCGTACACACACGATTTCGATCTGTGGTATCGCGTCTTGTTGGATGGCTTCGACTTTCCTTTTCTCAACCAATCGTTAACGGCCTACCGTATACATGATGGAATGGGAACTTTAAAACATCAAACTACGATTGAACAAGAGATCGTTGCTACTAAGGCACGTTATTTTGATCGGTATGTGCAATTACTGCAAAGAATTGGGTGTTAGAGAAGGAGGGATGAGGGATGCGATTTACATTTCCGATATTGACGTTGTGTCATGGCGGAGCCCAGCGAATGTTGGCGGAAATTACTAATCGACTTATAGCGAGTGGACATGAGGTTGACATTGTCATGCCAAAGCAAGGTGTTATTCAGTACGAAATCAACTCCAATATCATTCAGACAACCCGAACACAATTGTTTGAAGCTGATTTTCCGATAAGTGATATTATTATTTCTAATTTTTATACGACGGTTCCAATAGCTGAGCAAGCAAGTATGAATGGAAAGGGGATTCATATTCGTCTTTCCTTATGTTATGAACCGACATTCCTGTCAGATCATGAAGTATCCTTTCCAAGTTATCACATGGTTCCTCATTTACTTGTTTTATCTCGCTGGCAACAGCAAATGATACTTTCTAATCACGGAATTTGTGGGAGTATCGTTCCTATTGGAGTCCATGATTTCTTTAGGAATCTTCAAATCCGCCAAGAGGGGGTGCATGCTGTAAATATATCCGCCATACTCAGAATGCCTGAAGGTGGATTTGCATGGCATCGAGAACAGGATTATCTAATTGAGCAATTAATACAGGTTAAAACTCAGCATCCTTCACTTCGGATTAACTTGATCTGTCCACCAAATGAATATTATCAGTCACCGATCTTACAAAAGTTGAAGGAGACAGGTCATTTCGTGATCTTCACACCGGCCGACGATCTGGAACTGAGATATCACTATAATCATACAGACATCTTCGTGAGCTCTGGTACCTATGATGCCGGCTCTTTACCAGGTCTTGAAGCTATGAGATGTGGGGCAGCATTAGTGACCCTCTACGCGGGGGGGAATGCGGAATATGCAGTAAACGAAGTGAATTGTTTGATGAGTTATAGATATGAGAATAAGTTGGCTACAGATATTATTAGACTCTTAGAAAGTCCAGTTCTTCGAATGAACTTGGCAAGGAGAGGAGAACAAGATTCATATCGCTTTACTTGGGAGAAAAGTTATATCGCATTTGAATCAGCTGTAGTAGATATAGTTAGTCGGAAGAGTCTATGAATATACACATAAAGAAACTTCCAAGCCACTTGTCTAGTGACTTGGAAGTTTCTTTATAGATGTGAGCGTTGTTGCATGTTCAGTAGGATAGTGCGCAGTATAAGACGAATTTTCTAACAAACGCTTACTGCATTTATCATTTGAAGAAAGGAATCCATATATTTCGAGGGAGAGAATTGTGAAGTTATGTGTTCCTGTCCTTGAGTCTGAATCAAATGGCGTAATGGCTTATTCCGTAAGAGATCTATACCTTCGTCAACAGCTTGGGTTAGGTTGCCACGGGGATAGAATTTACCTGTAGTATTATGAGTAATGAAAGATCGGACACCATCAGAATCGGTACTCAGAACAGGACATTTACAGCTCATAGCTTCTGCAACGGCATAACCGAATCCTTCAAGGATTGATGTTGATAATAGAAATCCTCCTGAATCTCCAATTATAGAGTAGTATCTAGGCATTTCATGATGAGGAATATTAGAGAAAACTCTGATTAAAGTGTCTAAATGGCGTTGTTTGAGCATGACTTTGAATTCTTGGCGTTCATGTGCTTCGAATAAATTAGCATCTTGGAACAACCAGATTCTTATATCAGGTTGTACCTGTAATAGTTGATAACCAATATTCAATAATTCTCTCCAATTTTTATTGGCTTCTAGTCTACCAACCCATCCAATTATAGGATAAGGGGGAGGCTCATTCGTAACATACGTAAAGGATGAAGCATCTAGTATATTTGGAATGATAAATTGATGTAACCATGGACATAGATAACGAAAGGTTTCAATTAAGTGGGTAGTTTGTGGGAGTAGTACACCGCTACAATAACGTTCTAGATAAGTCGTCGCTCCGGTTACTGTGGCTGTAGCTTGTTCAAGTGTCCCAAAACCTTGTGCCTCATATATAAGTGGACCTTGGTATCCGAGTGAACGCAGGCGTTCCAACATAAAGTAATCTGAGATCACGATGATGGCATCAAAATGGTGTTTGTGCAATATAGCTGAAATTTCTGAATCGTCAGATGTTATATAGGTCGACGTAGCATGGTTATTTTGCTGACCTGCTCCCCATTGGAGATATAGGGAGTGTCCCTCAATACCTTGTTTTTGTAGCGCAATACAGCGTAGGCGGTTGAGTGTTTCAACTCCACCACTGGGGACATAGAATGTGAATAATACCTTCAATACAGATCACCTCCAAGCTCCTCTTATATTATAGAATACGCCTTATTCCTGCTACTGTGTCTATGGTCAATCAATTTGGGTTCTTTTTGTGTAAGTATTGCTTTTATGTCAAATCCTTTCAGCATAGCACTTAGTTCAGCGGGTCATCCTAATCAATGTAACACACACTGTTGAATGGAGGCTGAATGAATGATACGATCGAAAGCAATTAATTTATCCTTGACTACAGCGCTTCTTGTAAGTATGTTCGGTGTATCGGGGTGTATGACGAAAGAGCCTGCGAACACGAATATTAACACGAAGAACGTCCGTAACACAGATCTTACTAGACGTATTGGTGTTAATTCGTTAAGAGATGGTGGAGACAGATTAACTGTACGTAATAACAATGTAACTGATCAGATGACGAATCTGCATTTCGATAGCAAACTTTCGGCTAAGATCGCAGCAATCAAAGGAGTACGTTCAGCGAATGTATTCTTGACGAATGACAATGCTTATGTCGCGGTTTCTTTGGATAACACAGCCAGCAATACAGTGAATAATTTAAGTGCGAAACGTGGCACAACGACGCATACTGATCATTTAGATGGAAACAGAGGATTATATGGAACGATGGGGACAGGAAGCTACGGAATTTTACGTGGTATGACTACTGATAATAACAATAACAGTGGTAAGGTAGAAACTGGAAATATCGGAAGAAGAGGTCTTAATGTTCAAAACGATAATATATCAGGCCTCAATACCAAGAACAAGGTTACACCATTAGATAATGAAGGTGTAAGATATAATAGAACTAGCACTAATAGTGCAGCCGTGGACAATATTCCTACTAAGATCAGAGAGCAAATTACATCCATCGTAAAGAAGCAAGTACCTGCTATTAAAAAGGTATATGCATCTTCTGATCCTGATTTTGTGGAACGTCTAGGCACATATGCTACAACATACAGTAATGGAGCTAATAAAGTCGATAATACGAATTTGGTAACTGACTTCAAAAAATTAGTGTATCGTATATTCCCAATGCATGATAGTACCATGGATCCAGATAAATAATATGTGTTCGATACAATAATTAAACCCTTGTTTTTCAACAAGGGTTTTTTCGTTACTTCGATTTTTTGAAAACAAATTGCCAGATGATATAACCCAGTAATATGAATTGAGGAATAGAGGTTTCCCAAGTAGGATACATGCCTAACCATGAAATGGAGGGTAAATATTCATGGGTGTGTGCAGGAAATTGACCTGCAACTTGTAACGAGTGAATACTTTGCCCAAGAAATCGCAATACTAAATAGTAAATTAATAGGGTGGCTGTAAGGAAGAACCCTCGGATAGGTAATTGTACACTTAATACGATAATGGCGTAGCCAACAACAATAAGAATGGCTAATGCAATGCTAATCCCTAAGATGAGCTGAAAAGGCTCAATAGAAGGTGCCATCCCTACATAAAAGATGGTTGTCTCCGCACCCTCCCGCAGAATAGCTAGTCCTGATACGGCAAATACGGACCACAGGCTACCCTTAGCAAGGGCATTATTTACTTGATCTTTCACATAATTGTTCCACGCCGTGGTACTCGCTTTGCTGTGCATCCAGTAACCGACCGTTAGCATCATGACCACCGCCACGAGACCTGTAATACCCTCAATAAATTCGCGTGTACTCCCAGAAGTTGCTTGAGAGATCGTGTAATGAAGCACAATAGCGAGTATGAAGCTTAGGACTAAGCCGATACCTGCGCCGGACCAGACCCACTTTCTTGCATTGCTATTACCACTACGTTTAAGGTAGGAGAGTAGAGCTGCTAACACTAAGATGGCTTCTAATCCCTCTCGAAGTAGGATAAGCGCAGCATCCCAAGCGGTGTATGTCTGATTACTTGAAATGGGCTCAAGAGAAGCAAGCATATCATCCATGGTCTGTGTAGCTTTTGCAAGCACAGGAGGATTGGATAGTAAATAGCCTGATACGGCGGTCATTTGATTCTCGATTTCTGTATATAGTTTAGCAGAATATAATTGTACTTCACCTTCAACGGAAGGCCACACTGAAATAAATTGTTCCATCTGCTGAGCAGCTTGATCTATTTGTCCATTTTGGACCTGACTACGTGCAGATTGTAGAACTTGAAGTAAATCTTTGATCGAATGTTTGTCGGTGGTGAGACTATTATTTATTTTACCTGCTGAATAATCTTCAAGGATGGTGATGAGCTTCTGCATCTGAAGCTTTGCTTGATCTTCTTTCATTGGATCTGCCTGAAGATTTATGCGGATTAGACTAATCTGAGTTTCTAGTTGCCCATAAACATTAAATTGGTCTAGACGGATGGCTGACTCTGATTTTTTCCAATCATTAACAATCTTTTGGTAGCTTTCCTCTGCTATTTTCCAATCTTGCTGCTCCATGGCAATCATACTCTCTTTGGCATAAGGAAGGAGTTTACCAGCTGTTTCGGGCCCGCTAGTCGTATCCTGCTCTGACTTAGGCTGAACAGCAGTAATATATTGATCTATGGATTTGGCTAATAAAGATAAGGATTGTTTAGATCCTTGGACATCTTTGGTTTCTAGCTTTTGTCTGGAATCAGTTAATGCAGTGTCGATAGCATTAGTCAGGGTAGTATCAATTGGAGGTTCTTTGATTTGTAATGTATCCCACATTTGTTGTACTTGCTGTAAATCGTCCAACGCAGCCTGCCATTGTTGTTGACCTGTTTCTACAAGAACGCTCCCAACTGCAGGCATAAGTTGATCGATTGCGGAATTATTGTCCGTTTCTGCGGAGGCAGAGAGAGGATAAGCACATATGCAACAGAGGATGACGAGGAACGTCATCCATGCTGTACTTCTTAAGCGTGAGAGTTGAGCAGGTAATAGCATTGAAATAGCTCTCCTTGGTTTTTATTTCATGAAGTTATAGTAAAGAATCGCCTATATATCTTCCTTGTTCGACGCCGGCAAAACAAGCAAAGACTGCACTTCCAATATTTGATATATACTCGTTAAGTTTATCGCCAGCAGCAAGCTTCTGCTGAATAGGCACAAATTGTTTATATAAATCTCTTTGAAAGCTTATAAAAAGTAATCCTGCATCGAGTTGTCCTCTTGTAGAATCGATCCCACTAGAGTAAGAATAAGAGCGTCGTAGTAACTTTAGAGTGCCATCGCCATGAGATAGAGCCACATGCGAATTAGCTGGGATATGAAGATTACCTTCAGGCGTTGTAGCATTGACGTCTACAGGATCAAATTCGTGTTTAGCTCCCATGGGTGCACCGCTATCACGGTAACGTCCAAAGGTTGTTTCTTGATCCTTGAGACTTGATCGATCCCATACTTCTATGAGCATGCGGACACGTCTTACAACCATGTAACTGCCACCCGTCATCCATGTCGCCCCATCTGTATTTTGCGCCCATACCACTTGGTTCATTAGATCAGGGTCCGACACATCTGGATTACCCGTACCATCCTTAAATCCAAGAAGATTACGAGGTGTCCCGGCAGATGGATCTGCTTGAGTCGTTCGCTGAAATCCGTCTTGTGTCCAGCGTAGCACGGCCTTCCCTCTAGCAATTCTTGTTAAATTTCGAATGGCATGAAAGGCAACCTGCATATCGTCGGCACAGACCTGTACCATCAGGTCACCCCCACACCATTGGGGCTGTAGCGAATCCCCACGGAATGACGGAAGATCTTGAAAGGTAGAAGGGCGTTTGGACTGCAACCCGAATCGTGAATCGAAGAAGGAGGGACCTACACCAAAGGTAATGGTGCTTCGAGAAGGCGAAAGACCTACAGCTTCGCCTGTATCCGAAGGTGGGAGATTCTGATGACTATTAATATTACCAATAAGACTGCCTTGTGTCATGGTGAAGGCAGCTTCAGTCCAAGCTTGGAATAGTTTACGCACTTCATTAATATCACTAGTGGTGACATCAAAAGCTGCACAGTAAATGAAATTCTGAGCAGGCGTAATAATTCCTGCCTGATGTTTACCATGAAAAGGAATACTATCCAAGCTAGTGTTAACGGTAGCATCATTAGATTTTACTTTGGTGCGTGTTGACAGGACGCCGCCCATACCGGCTCCACCAAGCATAAGACCTATACCGCCCACGCCAGCGATACGTAATAGTTCGCGACGATTTATTTTTTTCTTAAGAATGGATTCTGATTGATGCTTAGAGTCTGAAGATTCCATCATTTACACTCCCAGTAGAGAACCCATATTTGAGAGGGGTTCGGCAAGTGCATCTAAATTTTGACTGAGAGTTCGAACTTCTTCCTCTTTTAAGTGCTCATATGAAATATATCCTTCGCCTTCCTTGAAGGGCTCAAGCTCTTTGAGCAACCCAGCAAAGCGTTCTCCAATTTGTTTTTCCAAATCAGCATCTTTGATTGCTAGTGCAGGTTTTAGAATCTCATAGATCTTACTAGCTCCTTCTACGTTGGCTACAAAATCATATAAATCGGTATGAGAGTATAATTCTTCCTCACCTGTGACTTTAGATGAAGATATTTCATTTAATAGTTCAACAGCACCTGTTACCATCATAGCAGCATCAATTTCTACGGTCTCAACCTTTGCACGTAGCAATTGAGCGTCTTTAAGTAATTGGTCAGCATATTCTTCCTGGCCATCCGTTGTGCCATTTTCCCATAGACTTTGTTCTATGCGGTGGAATCCGCGCCAATCCGCTTCTTCAACATCATTGATACGGGCATCGATATTAGGATCAAGATCGCCTAGTGCTTCTGCAATAGGTTCAATTCGTTCATAATACATACGTGCTGGAGCGTAAAGAGCTTTGGCTTCTTCAAGATTACCTGATTTCACAGCATTCGTGAACTTTTCAGTTTCCTTTACAAAAAGATCACATTGCTCCACGACAAAGGTTCGGTATTGCTCTGTTTCCTTTGTAAAGTCAGTGGCCGCTACTTGAGTAGTGTCAGCAGGTGTTACTTTCACAGATTCATTTGATACTTCCGTTGTTGACACTTCGGCGTTGTCTTTCTCGGCACATCCGGTAAAAAGGATGGAGAGAGTAAGTACACTAGCAGGTAATACGGCTTTAAATTTCATGAATAGAATAGCTCCTTTTTTTTATGGAAATAAAATATATATAATTCAGGTTATTAGCGTGATAATGATTATCAATTTCAAAGCAATGACATTATCATAGTGACTTTTGGAGAAGCTGTCAATATATATATTATTTGATGTTTGGTATAAAATAGAAATGATAATTCATTGGGGAGTGATTTTAAGTATGCAAAATGTCTATTTCACCTCAGACCATCATTTTGGCCATAAAAATATTATAGATTTTGAATCTAGACCTTTTACTGACGTAGAAGAGATGAATGAATATATGATTACAAGTTGGAATGCAAGGGTAGGCAAAGAGGACAAGGTTTTTCATCTGGGGGATTTTTCTTTTCTGAATCAAGATAAGACGAGAGAGATCGTAAATAAGCTTAATGGTTATAAGGTTCTTATTATGGGAAACCATGATCGAGGAAGAACAAGAAACTGGTGGCTTGAGGCAGGATTTAATGAAGTGAGTGAACTCCCGCTTATTTATAAGGACTTCTTTTTTCTCACACATGAACCCATGTACATGAACAAGCATATGCCTTTCGTTAACGTTCATGGGCATACCCACGGGCAGAAGTATGAAGGGAAGAACTATTTCAATATCTGTGTTGAACATTGGGACTATAAGCCATTATCCTTCGAACAGATCCGCGATGCAGTCGTTGTGAGCGAAGAGTAGGAATCAATTGCCCATTTTTAAGCATACACGACACCAATGTCTGTAACCTAACATAATATGTGTTGACTGTATCCCTTTACCTTGTTAGACCATATAAACCCGGGCAAGGAGGGGTGACACCATTGAAGGGAATTGACAACCACAAGAGCAAATTTTTGTTGACCCACCGTGAACGTGAAGTTTTTGAATTGCTTGTTCAAGATAAAACTACGCGAGATATCGCCGGGCAGTTATTCATAAGCGAAAAAACGGTGCGTAACCACATTTCCAATGTCATGCAAAAACTAAATGTCAAAGGCCGTTCTCAAGCAGTTGTCGAACTAATCAAGCTTGGCGAACTCATCATTTGACCTAAGACCTAAGCCTTCAATACCCCTTGGCCTTCTGATTGTGCCATCCTTTAAGTAGGAAGCGCACCGTCAGAAGGTTATTTGTTGTACATGAATAAGGGTAAAGCGGACTAGTGTGAAATTATCTTATATTCGTTTGGAGTGATCCCTACAACCCTTTTGAACAGTTTATTAAAATAAGCGGGGTCTGCATATCCGACTTCTGCTCCAAGTTTATGAACTTTCATATCTGGTTACAGTTTGCTGAAACCCAGCTTTTCACATTCTCTACAGCCTTGCTGACATCCTGTCCATCGAAGTCGTCAAACTCATGCAGTTCCTTAGTTGGCGTAATAAAGTAAAAAGTCGCTGTAAACGCCAGAGTCGCAGGCTCTCTTTGCCTCGGCATAGGCACTCTTAAGGACATGTGTGTAGAAATGGCTGGAACCTACATGCACGGAATGTCCGTCTGGGACTGCAAAGAACGGAGTACATACACGCTTAAATTCTTCGGACGTAGGAACTTCAGCGAAATACCAGACCCAGACCTGAAGCCGCTCATGGATGGCGAGACAGTCGTACTGAGCATTATTCTCTTTCCGCACATTGTCAGTACCGTGACAAACGGTCGTCGGATTACTTCCTTTTTCCCACGAGCCATGAACAGCTGTAGGACACCCTTGTAAATTACAATCCAGCTAAGCCAATTTACCTAAACCTTCAATTTCTCTTTGTCCTTCTGACTGAAGTCTTCCTTAACTAGAGAGCTCCCCGTTAGAAGGTTATTTGTAGTTCTTCGGCTCCGTTGAGTTCAATTGATCCAAATGAGTAAACATAACCTCGAGCATATTCAATGCCATTTCTTGCTCTCTTATTGGACGTTCTTGAAGCAACTGTGTAATTTTATGGATAAAGTGACCTTCGTTCATTTTGAGGGACTCGTGAAGTAATTCATCTGCCGTTACTTCTAATTGATTGGCTAACTTAAGAAGTGTTTCGAGAGTAAGGCTTCGTTCTCCTCGTTCAATCTGTCCTATATAGGCATGAGAGACGTCGATCTTTTCTGCTAATCTTTCTTGGGTTAAATTATGTTTAAGCCGTTCTTGACGTAACCGTGTTCCTAATTGCATGTAATCCATCGTGATATCAACCTCCACCCTAAACAGTAGTGAAAGGTTAACAGAAATTTAATATACTGTTAGTTTCATTATGTTTACTGTTTGTTTTAAATGGTATATAATTACTTTAATGGGTTCTATTTTTATTGGATTGAAGAGAGGAGAATGAACATTGAACTGTCTTAAGTGTAATTTTGAGAATAGCCATACAGCCAAATTCTGTGATCGTTGTGGCATTCTGTTATATGCATCTTTCAAAGCTCAACTTAGAAATAATGAATCACGAATGGAAAGGAATATAGCTGTTTTGCCAACTGAGAAAAAAAGAGACTTAACCTCAAAATATCTCCTGATTCCTGTCTTAGTTGTGGGAATATTTCTACTAATTATAATCTTGTACGATTGAATACATCATCGGAAACTTACAATTATAAAGATTTATCTTGAAATCCGAAAGGGTAAATGGACACAGTGTGTGTTTGGAATTAGAAAGTATATATGTAATTAGATATGAAAAAACCGCCTTCTATACGCTCAGAAGGCGGTCCTTAGTAACTGAATAAAATGATCTTATTTCAATACTTTAGCTTGTTTTTTATCCATATCAGAGTCAGAAATTTCTTCACTATGTTCTTCATTCTTACTGCTCAGGAACCAACCTAAGACAGCAATCAAGACTAGAATGATATAGAAGGTGGTTTTCCATAGGGTACCATGTGCAAAAGATTCGGATAGAACACCAAGAGATGGGTGTGCAAGTGTGATCACAGCAAGCTTGACACCTACCCAACCTACGATGAAGAAGGCTGCAATTTCTAGACCCGGACGGGAATGCAACAATTTCACGAAGTATGACGCGGCGAAACGCATGATGATCAATCCAATGATTCCTCCGGCAAAGACGACTAGAAACTGTCCACCATCTAATCCCCCGATTTTCGGAAGTCCACTCGGTGGTAAGGCTACTGCCAATGCTACAGCAGCTAATATAGAGTCTACGGCAAAAGCGATATCCGCCACTTCAATTTTAAGTACCGTGAACCAGAAGCCAGCTTTCTTTTTGGGTTGAGCTGAGCTGCCATGAATGTCTTCTTCTGTTTTTGATTTTTTTGAAATGACCTTTCTTATGATATGATTTGCCGCGATAAACAATAGATAAAGGGCGCCAATAGCCTGTACTTGCCAAATATCTACTAAGAATGAGATAACAAATAATGAAGCGAAGCGAAGAACAAAGGCACCTGCCAATCCGTAAAAAAGTGCTTTCTTTCGTTCCTCATCTGGAAGATGCTTTACCATAATTGCTAACACCAACGCATTATCTGCTGCGAGTAACCCCTCTAATCCAACGAGTACAATAAGTACCCATCCATACTCTAATATTAAACCGATATCCAACGTTACTCCTCCTTGTTCATGTCTATTTCTGTAGTATAAACATCTACGGTTTTTTAAGCCGTGGTTTAAATGGATCATGTAGAGAGTATAAAAGTACTCTCTACGGGTGTTAGGAAATCGCTATGAAGCGACTTCTTCCAAACTAATAACATCAAAAAAGACCTTTACCAAGAAAGTAAAAACCTCTAAAAAACAAAGGATTTACTACTTGGTAAAGGTCTCGCTAACAGTTGTGAATTGTCAACAAAGCCGGAGAAGGTTCTCTCGTATTGACGACTTTATTGTACAGCTACTCCCCTTTACAGGTGGAAGATATTTAGTTGTTGAAGTAATTGAAAGAATAATATAGTAAAATCATATATTTTTTCAAAGTTAATGTCAATAGGGTACACTATAATTGAGAAACGAGTATGGTTTAAGAGGAAGGAGATTGCAAGTAATGGTGAATATGCCAGAAATGATAACTTGGGATTATGGGATCAATCAAGTCAAAGTATCCATGTCCTATCCTTTACGGTGGGTAAATAGTTATGTGTTACAAAGTTCAATCGGTGGTGTGGCCATTATCGATCCGGGACCACGCAGTAGCCTAACAGAAAAAGAATGGGAGAAAGCACTTGAATATTTGGGTTACACGCTTCAAGATGTAACTGAAGTTTTTGTTACTCACCATCATCCAGATCACTATGGACTAGCCGGCTGGCTTCAATTGCAAAGCGACTGCTTGGTATACATGTCTCAAAGAGCCTTTGATGAGTCTCTTATGATGTGGGGAAATGACTCCGATATTAATGCTGAACTACCGTTATGGTTGCGAAAGCATGGGTTGCCCAATGAGTGGGCAGGTCAGATTGAGCAACATTTACTTGATTTCTTGCCACAGGTTTCACCCAGACCTGAAATTACAATAGTAGAAGATGGCACTCACCTTGAATTAGGTGGTCTTTCTTGGTTGGTTATAGAGACTGGAGGACATGCACCGGGACATCTATCCTTATACAATCGTGACTTCGGCATGATGATGTGTGGTGATGCTGTCTTACCTCAGATTTCACCCAATGTCAGTCTGATTCCGGGTAGTGACCCTGAACCATTGAATACCTTCTTGAACAGTTTATTGAAACTTAACAACGTTGAGGTGAAACATGCTTTTCCAGGACATCGGAATCCATTTACTACTTTCCATAAACGAATAGAACAGCTGCTCACACATCATGAACAACGTTTATTAGAGATTGAGAAGCTTCTAACGGAGTCTCCACAGAGTGGGTATGAAATTTGTGTTGCCCTATTTGGAAATAGATTATCCCTACACCAAATGAGGTTTGCCATGTGTGAAGCTCTCGCTCATTTACAGGAATTGGTGCGTCAGGGTAAAGCACAATCTTCAGCGTCCGCTTTGGGTGATGGCATCATCTTTACAGTAACTAAAAAACCTCCAAGTTCACTTTAAGAAGTCAACTTGGAGGTTTTTTGGAGGTTTCCTTATTGTTGACCGCTCGTTTAATTCAGGGATCATTGACGACTTCAGCCTAGTTTGTTTCTTTCAATAATGTTAAAGGTCTTCAACTTATTCTTTGATCTCTTTAGAGGGGATTAAATTCCTTATTATCCTTAGCGTAGAGCTCTTCTTTCTCAGCTTGCTTTCGATGGGCAATTCGACTACTAGCGGCTGCAGCTACTGCACCTACGATATCGTCCAGGAAGGTATGAACTTGTCCTGAGGTTTTATCATTTAATCTTTCTAATACTCCTGGCTTTAACTTGTCCACATACCCGTAATTCGTAAATCCAATGCTTCCATATACATTCACAATAGAGAAGGCAAGAATCTCATCCACGCCGTAGAGTCCCTCATCATTCACTAACATTTCTTGTAAAGGAGAGATTAGTTTTCCTTCTTCAGCTAGAATATCTAACTGAATTCCTGTTAATACAGCATTCTGAACTTCACGTTTATTGAGAACCATCTCAACGTTTTCAATGCATTCTTCCATAGTAAGGCTGGGATAGTATTTCTGTTGTAAAAACATGACTAGCTCAGCAATTTCCGGTATTTTAATACCTCTCTTATGTAACCATTCATGAGTCGCATTTGCGACCGCTTTGCTGTTAAGACTATATGGAATTTTCTCGTTATCCATAAAATCACCTCGTTTTCTTGTAGTATACTCCAGAATTTTAAATAAAAAACGGTTATTTTTTCAATAAGGGGCTCGTATATATACTAGTACAAACTGTATGAAATTGTTAGGAGGAGAATATAGATTATGTCTAAAATTTATAGAATACGCAATTTTTCTGCCGCGGGGTTGTTGGCTGTACCTATTATTCTGTCCGGATGTAGTGGTTTTAGTAAAGAATCTATGGATGTAGATCCACCGCCAGCACAGCAGGAGGCTCAGATGTTACAGACAATGAACGGTTTGGTTGCCCCTGATGGAGCGACGAAGACCACGGCTGGTTCGCCTACGGCAACCGTGTATCTATCTAATCCTAACGGCTTATTGGCTCCGGTGTCACTAGCCCTTCCACAATCAGATGATAAGAACATTGGCGCCTCTCTTCGTGTAGCACTTGAGTCTATTGTGAAGGATGGCCTATACAAGGACCTTATACCCGAAGGTTTTACGGGAGTGTTGCCAGCAGGGACTGAAGTGAAGAATGTTAGTGTGGAGAAGGAGAAGAAACTTGCAATTGTAGAATTTAGTAAACCTTTCGTTACGTATGATGCAAAGAATGAACGCGCTATGCTGGAAGCAATCACGTGGACGCTAACTGGGGATGCAAGTATTGAACATGTCCAAATTTGGGTAGATGGTGAGAAGCTAACACAAATGCCGATAAATCAGACACCACTTGATCATTCGCTTGGCCGTGAATTTGGGATTAACCTTGAAAAGGGAGAAGGTGCGAGTTATTTAACTTCAAGCCCTGTAGTTGTATATTTCTCTGCACTATCACCAACAGGCATTCAATATTATGTGCCGATCACGAGGTTAGTGGAGTCAGGTGAGAATAAGCTACATACGGCGCTTGGTGAGCTGATTCATGGACCTGGAATAAGAGGGAGTCTGGAACAGGTCATGACTTCAGGTACTTCATTAGAATCCGTAAAGACTGCTAAGGACGGGACTGTGACGGTAGCACTAAAAGATGATATGTTTGCAGAAGGTGAGCAAGTGCCGCAAGAAATGCTACAGTCAGTAGTTCTAACCGTTGCAGAGAATGCCGGAAACCCTAAAGTGAAAATTCAATTGAACGGAACGACTCCTGTTATTGGATTAGATCAATTAAATTATAGCGAACCTGTATCTAGACCAGAGTATATTAACGAAATCCCTCTTTAAGAGAGATCTACATTTGTATATGCACCACGAGATCTGAGATTTCTCTAAAAAGATGCTTTTATGTTGACACTTTGATAAAATAAGGTTGGTTTGCTTGAATTAAAGGATCGCTAATGATGTAGGAGGCAGAAAAGATGAGATCAGACGGACGAGATAACGATCAGCTGCGCCCGATGAATTTAACAACAAATGTTAACAAATATGCTGAAGGCTCCGTTTACATTGAGATGGGAGATACCAAGGTTATTTGTACAGCTACTGTAGATGAAAAGGTTCCCTCATTTATGAAAGGACAAGGGAAAGGCTGGGTAACCGCAGAATATTCTATGCTCCCACGGGCAACACATACACGTAATCAACGGGAAGCTACTCGCGGTAAACTTAGTGGCCGGACGATGGAAATTCAAAGGTTGATTGGCAGAGCGCTTCGATCCATTGTGAATCTTAAAGCTTTGGGTGAACGTACGATTACGATCGATTGTGATGTTATACAAGCAGATGGAGGTACACGTACAACTTCCATTACAGGTGCTTTTGTAGCATTGTCAATAGCCGTAGATAAGATTGCTCAGCAACATCGGCTTCCTATTTTTCCGATTACTGATTTCTTGGCTTCGGTCAGCGTGGGTGTGATTGGAGGAGAGTCACGTTTAGACTTGAATTATGAAGAAGATTCTAAGGCTAAAGTGGATATGAATCTGGTGATGACTGGAAATGGGAAATTCGTAGAGCTTCAAGGTACGGGGGAAGAGAGTCCTTTTTCACGTGAAGAATTGGATCAATTGCTTCAGCTTGGTGAACAAGGTATTCGGGAGATTATTATGCGTCAGAAGGAAGTTCTAGGTCCGATTGCATTAATGATTGGTTCCGGTCAAACGGCCAAAGGAGTGTAACGATGAAGTTCGACCAAGATACAATTATAGTTGCAACGAAGAATAAAGGGAAGGTTCGTGAGTTTGAGCATGCTTTCGCGCCACTAGGGTTGAAGGTAAAGAGTATGTTCGATTACAGTGAACTGCCTGATGTGATTGAAGATGGGCATACATTTGTTCAGAATGCATTGAAAAAGGCCACGGAAGTTGGTGATGCTCTAGGCTTACCTGTTCTGGCTGATGATTCTGGATTATGTGTAGATGCATTAGAAGGTCGTCCAGGTGTATACTCGGCACGTTATGCAGGCGAGCATGCTAGTGACCAAGAAAATAATGATAAACTTCTACTCGAGCTTGGAGAACTGAAGCAAGGAGAAGATACGGAACAGATCCTACTCAGTCCTGCTCGCTTCGAATGCGCTTTGGTTCTATACGATCCCTTTACCAAAAGGCATATAGAAACATCTGGTACAGTAGACGGTTGGATTACGACTGAGGTAGCGGGTCAGGGAGGATTTGGTTATGACCCTTTGTTCTTTCTTTCCCAATATGAGCAGACGATGGCCGAATTAACATTAGAACAGAAGCAATCCATTAGCCATCGTGGTGCTGCATTGCGGAAATTAGTAACTCTGCTAACAGAAGTCATAGGATAGATTGTAAAGGAAGGCTACCCCTCGTTTGATTAGGGGTAGCCTTCTTTACAATATGGAAAGCGAAAACGCTGACTTATCATGTAACAATCATCGGTAAACGAATGCCGTTCCTGTGAGCGAAGGCGTATATCTTTATGTGAATAATGAGACTAGCGAATGGAGACATTATATGTGCGAAGCCAGTGATCCACTTGCCCTAAGTAAGCGAATAATTGAGGGCCTGACATGAGCTGGCCAAACCAAGGCAGGTTCGTAGATGCATCCGGTGATGAAGCTAACTCCCGAATTTTGACGGTATCAATAAGGGGAAGTAGTGGAGAAGATGGGTCATCTAATATCGATAGTACCTGGTTCTTCACAGCGGATAGAAAGTCAGGATTGTGTGTCTTGGGATAAGGACTCTTTTTGCGGTAAAGAACATCTTCAGGGAGTACACCCTCGAGTGCTTTACGAAGAATCCCTTTTTCGCGGTCACCCGTCATCTTGATAGCCCACGGAATATTCCATACATATTGAACGAGTCGATGATCACAAAAAGGGACGCGAACTTCAAGGCCGGCACCCATACTCATGCGGTCTTTTCTATCTAATAATGTAGGCATGAAGCGGGTGATATTAAGATAAGACATGACTCGCATCTGAGCTTGCTTTCCCGTCTCCCCTTGTAAAGTAGGGACCTCGTTGACGGCTTCACTGTAACGATCTCCAAGGTATGTTAGGGGGGAAATCCAGTCCTTAATCTCCGGAGACAGTAGGCTCGCTCTCATGTCGGGGGCGACTGACCAAGGAAAGGTCCCCGAATTCAACATGTCATCACGGTGAAACCAAGGATATCCTCCAAATATTTCATCTGCTGCTTCACCAGAGATCGCCACTGTAGCATCTTTCTTGATCTCACGGCAGAATAAATATAGTGAAGAATCGACATCTGCCATGCCTGGCAGATCCCTAGCTATTGTTGAAGCATTAAGTGCAGCAATAAGTTCTGGTGTATCAATCTCCATAGAATGATGCTGTGTTCCTAGTTCATCCACCATTCGTTTAATCCAAGGAGCATCTGCACCAGGTTGGAAGGCGTGAGATTTGAAATGCTTGTCGTTATCTACATAATCTACAGAATAGGTGTGAAGATTGCCTTGACCGCTCCGTCGGTAGAAGTCTACAGCAAGAGCTGTTAGAGCACTTGAGTCCAGTCCACCAGAGAGTAGGGAACATACAGGAACATCAGATATAAGTTGGCGCTCCATGGTATCCTGCAACAGTTCTCTTAGCTTAGCAGCCGTGGCCTCTACATTATCTTCATGCTCATGGCTCTCTAGCTTCCAGTAAGTATAATTACGAAGTCCGCGGCGATTGAATATCATGGCGTGCCCTGGACGTAACTCAGATATATCTCGGTAAACACCGTGACCTGGTGTTCTCGCCGGGCCCACAATAAAGATTTCGGCTAAGCCTTCAGGTCCAACAATAGGCTCTACCTTCGGATGTTGAAGCAAAGATTTAGGTTCTGAACCGAAAATGAGTGTTCCATCTATATGGCTGTAAAAGAGAGGTTTGACACCCACTCGATCACGTGCAAAAAAGACTTGTTCTTGAACACTGTCCCATATCGCAAATGCGAATATGCCATTCAGACGATCGAGACAATCTGGCCCCCATTCAATGTAAGAGACAAGAAGGACTTCCGTGTCACAGTGTGTGCGGAATTGATGTCCTCGCTGGAGTAATTCAGCAGTAAGTTCAGCTGCATTATATAGTTCTCCATTATATACGATCGCATATACATCTTCATCTCGATGAACAATCATTGGCTGAGCACCATTCTCTGGGTCAATGACTGAAAGCCGCCGATGACCAAAGGCACAAGGATTAGAAATCCATGTCCCATAAGCATCAGGACCGCGATGACTCAAGCTTTCGGTCATTTGGACAAGTAACTGCGAATCCTGTGTTAAATCGCCATTCCATTGTATAAAACCTGTTATTCCGCACATGGTGGTTCATCCTCTCTTTGTCGTTTGTCCATGCTGTCCTTTCTTTTTTACCAAAGTGATACAGATATATGACGAAGTTAGGCATAAAATGTCTGTCCTTATATAAAACTATAGGGGAGCACGTAGTTCGCAACAGGAGGTGTCTGACCTTGGACAAACATAAATATTATGTATCCGTACATGGAAGATCCGTATTGCCTGACAAGACTCTGGCAGCTTATGAATGGGAGATCTACGCGACACCAGCGCAGGCAGAGGAAATGTTATTGTTGATGGGATTGGTACAGGAGAAGGAAGAAGAAGCCTTTCCTGGTTATGTCTTTCCTTGGCCCGATACTCCGGAACAAGTCGTTAACGTCAGATATGAGGATGCACTGGACGATGTATATCAGAAAATTTATGAGTTAGGTTCAGAAGACACACGCGAACAAATGAAAGGTTCCGGAATTAATGCATTTCTTGGTTTGTAACAGCATAAATTTAAGCAGAACGATTTACTGATAAGAAAAAACCAATAATTAAAGCTCATAACTCTGCTTCAGCAAATCCATACTATCCTTAAAGGGGGTGCTGTAGATGGCAGAAAAGTATAAGAAGGTCAAAGGTAACAAATATGCACATCAATATGAATTTGCAGAAGAAGTGATAGCCAAAAATCCAGCTCAACATACGCAAGATAAAATAAATTGGCGACGCGGTAATAAGTAGGAAAAACTCAATATGCCCCTCTATTTAAGAGGGGTTTAAAATTAATGTTTGATTCTGCATGGTTATATGATATAATCTTTCTTGCAGACTTTTCGAGATCATGTAGTTTGCATAATGTGTCTCAGTAGCTCAGCTGGATAGAGCAACGCCCTTCTAAGGCGTCGGTCGGGGGTTCGAATCCCTCCTGGGACATCACATAAAAATCTCTCCTATATGGAGAGATTTTTTTATGTACTAGAGGGTGAGAACCCCAATAGGGGTTCGTCGGAGCATAATCAGCGTTAGCATAACCTTCGCAGACTCGACAAAGGGAGAGTATCCCTCCTGGGACATTTAGCCTGTATATTTCGGAGCCCGTGTCTACGGGCTCCTTTTTAGTACTTATAGAATTTAAAAGTGTTAAAGTATTTTGTTCATCGGTGGTCCTTTAAAGGTATTTGGACAACGGAAGGACAGCAGCCAAATTGAACCGCCATCTTCCAAGTGAATGATGGCGGTTTTTGCGTTTGAACAACTACAGATGACCCATAAGTAAAGAGCCACTCAAACTTACGAGTGGCTCTTAATGTACAATTTTGATGCAGAAGGACAACGATTTGCGATCATCTCAAATGACATTCCTTTGTTTATTGACTCAAAAGACCTTCGTTCCCACTTTCAGGGAGGTCTTTTGAGATTACCTACTTAACTTAGCAACATCAGAATGATGGAGGATAGTGATAAGCATGCACTTATAAGATAAATGAAAAGGACAGCTTGCTTAGGATTTAATCCCCAAGAGAGAAGTCGGTAGTGAAGTTGACTGCGATCAGCCTTATACACAGGTTGTCCGTTTAGATATCGTTTGATAACGACGTAAATATTATCGAAGATAGGAACACCCAGTGCTAGTACAGGTACTAGAATGGAAATGACAGTAACCTGTTTGAAGGCTCCATCTAAAGCGATAATCCCGAGCATGAACCCGATGAATGTAGCTCCGGCATCACCCATATATATTTTGGCTGGTGGCTTATTATATTTGAGATAACCTAATGTGATTCCGATAAGTAAGATTGCCATCATCGCAGATTGTGGTTGTCCCTTTACGATAGCTACGATGAACAGCGTGAATGCAGAGATTGCAGCAACCCCTCCAGAGAGCCCATCCAAACCATCCATAAAATTAATAACGGTAGTCACTCCAAAAACCCAGAGAATAGTGAGCAAAAATTGTAGCCACTCAGGGAAGATGATCATGTGTCCAGAGAAAGGAACGCTCATACCCTCGAATGAAATACCTACAGAATACACGATGACGGCAGCCGACACCTGAACTAGTGTTTTGGGAAGCGCACCGAAATCTTTACCCTTTGTTTTATACCAATCATCGATCATACCGATCCCTAGAATCAATAAAGATCCTATAACAATGCCAAGCATCTCTTTATCCCAATGTTTCGTAAGCAGAACATAAGGAATCATGAATCCAAGAAATATAGCAATACTGGCTAGATGCGGGACAGGTTCTTTATGTATTTTTCTGCTTGTCGGCCTGTCCACAAAATCCATACGGACTGCTAATCTACGCAATGGAGGAATTAAAACCAGAACAATGATCATGGAAAGAATAAAGGCGATAGCATATAACAAATTTTCGGCTCCTAACTATTGGGTGATAATAGATCTTTTTAACAGAATAGATCTAAATTTTGAAAAAAACAACGTATTTAATTATTTGATAACATTTCAGCGGTACAGAATTAACAATGATAGACGACAATAAAGCTGTAGCTCGAATGAGAAGAAAAGGGTGAAGCCAATTAATGAGAAACAGTAAAGTGTTCACGATGATGGTAGCAGGTGCACTTGTAACATCAGCTTTATCGGTTGGAGTAGCAGAAGCAGCAAGCGCCCCTAAGCAAACTAGCAAGACATCAAGCACTAAGGTAAAAGCAGCAAAATACAAAGTGGACAGCGTTGTAGTTAGCGCAAATGGAGTCAACGTCACCATGAAATCCATTCTCGTCAAAGACGTGTCATTATACGCGCTTAATGACATTGCTCAGGCTGTTGGAGCTACGATCAAGTCGTCCCAAGGAACGATCACCATTACAGATGCGACGGCAGCAAATACGATTCAAATGAATTCGAAGTCTTCTAAGTATCAAGTGAATGGTAGCAGCAATACATTCAAATCTGCGCCTGTAGTACAAGATGGAAGAACGTATGTTGAACTTCCTTCTATTGTTATAGCACTGGGTGGTGAATGGATTAGTGATGCATCTCACGTTAACCAATTGTTAAGTGTGAAAAGACTCACGGGTGAATTTGATTCTCTGCATTGGGATAGTTCAGATCATGTAATCGCAGTTAAGCAGGATGAAACTACACCTAAAGTATTCAGATTGAATAAGACGTACCACGCAGAACTGCTTTCTATAAATGCAGAGGTAGCCAGTATGGAAGTATCTCCGAATGGTCAGTGGGGAATTTACACCGATGACAAAGATCGTTTGGTTCTACTGACTTTATCCAATGGACAAGTGCAAATTCTTGGTGAGGATACAACAGTGAAAACGGATCTTACATGGTCTTCTGATAGTTCGAAAGTATACTTTGTTCAAGGAGACAAACAGGATAAGATTTCTTACATAAATGTGGACTCCGCGACAATAACGGTTGTACTAGCAGATAAAGTAGAGAACAAATCTGAAGTTCATCTATCTGCAGATGAAACAAAGCTAGTCTATATTGTAAATATTACGGGTGTTGCTAAGAATGATAACAGCAGTTCTGAGGAGTCTTTAACCATCGACTACTCGGGTGCTGGAGCACAACTATACACTCTTGATTTAACTACGAAGGACGCTAAACCTAAGGCATTAACAACAAGTAATGATAATAAACTTTATCCTTCTCTATTAAGTGGAGGCAGTACTGTATACCTCAGCGCAGACCCTGATGATATTACAGCCACCAATGTACTGAAGCTCATCAGCCCAGATGGGAAATTGCAAAATATTGTCCGGAATATGGACGTTACCTATGCTAATACGTCCTACAATGGAACAAGTATTGTGGTAGGAATTGCTCATGATGGTCAGATGAAAGTACTCAAGCTCTCAAATGAAGGTGCTCTTCAAGAATTATATAGTACGGATGGTAATGTTACGGAAGCATGTCTCTCACCTGATGGTAGTCAATTGGCGCTTATCGCTGACGGTAAAGTGATTGTAGTAGTTAATGAGCAAGTATTAGAGCTTACCCAATAATAATAGGTGAAATCGAGAGGGGACTTAATTCAATGAAATTATTTAAAAAAGTGTCTTTAGTAGCCATAACATCAGTCATGTTAGTGTCTACATTAATGGGGTCAGCATCAGCAGCTCCGGGTCAATTAAGCGGTAAAATTACAATAAATGGTTCTACAGCTTTACTCCCTTTAACGTTGCAAGCAGCTAAAGAATTCCAGAAACTAAACCCAAAAGTTAAAATAGCTGCTTCGGGTAAAGGATCAGTAACAGGACCACAGGCTGTCAAAAAAGGAATCGCGGATATTGGCGCTTGTGACTGGGATGCCAGTATGGATGTACCTGGATTCAAAGCATTTGAGGGACAGGTAGCGAATAAAGTGGCGGTCATTCCATTTGCTACAGTCGTAAACAAGAATGTCAGTGTTAGCAACTTAACGACGGACCAATTAAAAGGAATTTACGCAGGTAAAATCACGAATTGGAAGGATGTAGGTGGAGCTAACGCTGATATCGTAGTCATTACTCGCGCTTTCGGTTCTGGAACTCGTGTAAATTACCAAGCAAAGGCACTTGGTGGTGGTGATATTACGAAGAAGGAGAAAAATTATAAAGAAGTTGGATCAAGTGGGGATATGAAAACGGCTGTAGCGACCACACCGAATGCTATCGGATACATTGACCTTGTCTATGTTAATAGTGATTTGAAAGCTGTGAAACATAACGGGGTTGAGCCAACGACAGATAACGTTATTAATGGTAAGTACAAAGTATGGGCTTACGGATATTACATGACTAAAGGGCAACCTACCGGTGCTACTAAAGCATTTATTGAGTACGTACAGAGTCAAAAGTTCCAACAAGGATCACTTAAGAAATTGAAATTCATTCCGATTTCTGCGATGAAATAAGTCTGTAGTAAGATATAGCATACTTCGGCAGCCAGCCTCGGAATATTGAGGCTGGCTGCTGTATGGGAGGATTAAAATGAGCAGTCCTATACATCAGTCGTTACCCCAAGAACCTACCATTCCGCAGAAGTTATCCAGGAAATTTCGTTTCGACCGATATGCGCGAGTACATTTAACGAATAAGATGTTCCGTTATTATTTTCTATTCAGTATTATGGCCCTATGTTTTGTGCTAGGACTCGTTATTTTCTTTATTGGCAGAACGGCGTTGTTGACATTTCAGCATGTCTCGATCGCGGATTTCTTTTTCTATTTTGATTGGACACCAGAAGAGGGACGGTTTGGAGCCGCTTTATTTATCATTAACACGCTGTCTTTGACGTTCCTAACTCTTCTGATTGCTGTACCGGTATCTGTGGGGATGGCCATTCTTATTGCTGAGATCGCACCTCATTGGTTTAAGTCCTTTATGCGACCTGTATTAGATTTGTTAGTGGGTATTCCTTCTATTGTATATGGCTACTTAGGATTGACTGTACTGATCCCTTTCTTACGTGAATTAAGTGGTGAAAATTTAGGCGATGGTTTGCTTGCGGCAGCTCTAGTATTAGCATTAATGGTTCTGCCAACGATTAGTCGAATCAGTGACGAAGCCATCTCTTCTGTTCCTAATAAATACCGTGATGCCGCATATGCTATGGGGTCAACTCGTCTTCAAGTGATTAATAGAGTTATTCTTCCAGCTGCGAATAGAGGTGTCATCTCGGCGATTATTATGGGCATGACCCGAGCGATCGGTGAGACGATGGCCGTTGTCATGGTTATAGGAAACACGGCGCAGCTAGCCAAATCCTTATTCTCTCCAACTTCCGTGCTGACGAGTAATATTGTGATGCAAATCTCGAATGTCGACTTTGATTCGACATGGAATTATGCTCTGCATATGATGGCCTTTCTATTACTATTAATCTCATTTTCACTGATCTTGCTTATTAGATTCCTTGGTAAAAAAGGGGGAGATGTGAGGTGAGTGGATTTACACGTAATGCAAAAATGACACGTTCTCTGTGGCTTAATAAACTAGCTACGATTGGATTTTATGGATTGGGAGCATGTGTTCTACTCATTGTAGGTTGGTTGTTGTTTACGATTCTTAGTAAAGGATTACCGAGTCTTTCCTTCGGATTTCTAACGAAACTCCCGGAAGAAATGGATGTGGGCGGTGGGATTGGGCCCGTTTTATTTAATTCATTCTACATATTAGGGCTATCTTTAGTTCTTTCTATCCCAATCGGTGTAGGAGCAGGGATCTATATGGCAGAATATGCACCTCAGAACAAGTGGACAGATCTGTTACGAATTTGTGTGGAGAGCTTATCTTCTGTTCCCTCGATTGTGTTCGGAATGCTAGGACTAGCTATTTTTGCCGAATACTTTCAGGTCGGTCTAACGATATTAGGAGGGGCTGTTAGTTTAGCCTTTTTAAATTTGCCAATGTTAGCGCGTATAACGGAGGAATCTGTTCGTGCTGTGCCGAGTGATCTCCGTAACGCCTCATATGCACTAGGTATGACCAAGTTCCAATGTATTTGTACTGCCGTGTTACCGATGGCACTGCAAGGCATTGTAACGGGCATTTGCTTAGTGGCAGGGCGTGCATTTGGTGAATCTGCTGTTATATTACTAACGGCAGGCTTAAGCACCTCTGGTGAGATGTGGGACTTCAACCTCTTTTCACCTGGAGAGACATTGGCTGTCCATCTTTGGTATGTTCAATCAGAGGCTATCGTAGAAGATGCACATCAAATTGCTGATCGATCAGCGGCAGTACTTGTCATTGTAGTCCTGCTCATTAATGCTTTATTTCGTGTACCACTATGGATAAATAATCGATACTTAAAGCGATAGAATCGTAGATAAAATTAATTTACACAAGTAGGCAAGCAAGGGCCACTCGTTCTACGAGCGACCCTTGCTTGGTGCTCTAATGTGCGTGAGTTGTTGTATTTTCTGGACAGACATTCAACAAAGGAGACTCTTCAGAGGAGTCCTCCTTCATTGAATGCAAAAGCAGCCTCCCCAAAAGGGAAGACTGCTTCTTAGTATGTCCCAGGAGGGATTCGAACCCCCGACCGACGCCTTAGAAGGGCGTTGCTCTATCCAGCTGAGCTACTGAGACAAGAAAAATTCATGCAAGAAGTATCTTATCATGAGGGGATCTAAATTTCAACAATTTTTATGAAATATTTAATTTGTGAATAAAAACATTTTTTTAATCTTCAAAGTTGGGTATGCTATAATTTACAAATTAGCAGAAGCATCGGAATAAAAGGAGGGCTATTTATAGACAGCACGAAATCCCCCGCAAAAGATAACATTGTGCTCTTTCCAAAGACCCTTGACTATTATCAGATTCAATTAACAGTCATGTTGGAAAATGAACGATACGGGGAAGCTATAGCGTTGCTGCGTTTTCTATTACAATGCCAAGGTCAGGAAGAACGGCATTATGAAGAATGGCAAGCGCTACTAGAGTGGTTGGAAACTGCGTTTCCCCAATATATCCATTCAACTGAAGGTACAAATTCAGATTTGGATCCGGATGAACCCGATGAAGAAGAACTCTCCCGTCGGAATGCTCATTTCAAGTTAGCAGAGGATTCTCTATACGCAGATAAAATGCTCCATATTGTTATGGAGGAGCCTTTGTCTGAACAAACGATGCTAGCGTTAGGACAGCTTTCTCATCTGACAGGAAATAATAAGATAGACGAGGCCCTTGTGGAATGGTTACAGACTAGTAAGCTGCCATCTCTATTGCAATATCGTGTTCTTCAGACACTTCATAAGCGTGGTATGCAAGGGAATATTACTTTTACACGTGGACAAGAAGAAGTTGATATTGACATTGAGGCGCTTCCGTTAACTCAAGCAGAATTCCCGGTATCTGTGCAACAAATACTAGATCGGGTAGCGCAACATACGGAAGTAAAAGAACCCACACTGTACTATTTTGCGCAAGAACTATGGTCTCAATTTGTAATGTCTATCTATGGAACACAAGATTATCAATCGATGCTTATTGAGGAAGATCTTGCAATGGATATATGGGCTGCTACACTACATCAGATCGTGTCTGAGAGCCTGACAGGAAGTCGTAATGAAGAAGAGATTAGGGCCATGTATGGGATAACGGAAAATATTCGGTTTCGATTCGAGCAAGCCTATAGAACCATGAAACAATTTATTTCTGCAGGTTTAAGTGAATAAGTAGTCTATTAACGTTCACTTTCTTGTCAATTGGAGCGTTGCCTGCTATTGTAAAAGAATTGAATCTTGTTTATACTATAATGGTTGTTCTGTGCGTGATAATATGTTAATGAAGTTAACCATGTTAACCATGTGAATTTTTTTTGGAGGGGAAAGCATAAAATGAAAGCAACTTGGGAAAAAATAGAGAAGAACCTTGGCGTTCTTGAAGTAGAAGTTGGAGCAGACCGTGTTTCCGAAGCGCTGGATAAGGCTTTTAACAAAGTCGTTAAGAAAGCAACTGTATCTGGTTTCCGTAAAGGTAAAGTACCTCGTTCCATTTTTGAAGCGCGTTATGGAGTAGAAAGTTTGTATCAAGATGCCATTGATATTTTACTTCCAGAAGTATATACAGAGGCTGTTGATCAAACAGATATCTTTCCTGTAGACCGCCCTGATATTGATATCGACCAATTTGCTAAAGGTGAAACTTTCAAGTTCAAAGCTAAAGTTACTGTTAAACCTGAAGTAACATTGGGCGAATACAAAGGCGTAGAAGTACCTGTACAGAAGGTAGTAGTTACTGAAGAAGAATTGAATGAAGAACTCGTTCGTCTTCAAGAACGTCACGCTGAACTTGTTGTAATTGAAGAAGGCGTTGCTGAGAATGGCGACATCGCAATTCTTGACTATGATGGTTCTGTAGAGGGCGTGCCTTTTGAAGGTGGACAAGCGGAGCGTTATTCTTTGGAACTTGGAAGCAACACGTTCATTCCAGGATTTGAAGAGCAAGTTGTCGGTTTGGCTACAGGCGATCTGAAAGACGTTGAAGTAACGTTCCCAGATAGCTACCATGCCGAAGATTTAGCGGGTAAACAAGCTGTATTCAAAGTGAAAATTCACGAAATTAAACGTAAACAGCTTCCAGCATTGGATGATGAATTTGCGAAAGATGTAAGTGAATTCGAAACTTTGAATGAGTACAAAGAAGATCTAAACAAACAATTAGAGGCTCGCAAACAACAAGAAGCACAAGGCGTTCGCGAAAGTGCTGTTGTTGACAAAGTAGCAGAACTTGCTGAAATCGATATTCCAGGATCCATGGTTGATAGTGAAGTTCAGAATATGGTACGTGATTTCGATAACCGTCTACGTGCTCAAGGCATGAATCTTGAAATGTTCCTCAGCTTCTCTGGTCAAACTACAGCAGATCTGCAAGGACAAATGAAAGATGATGCATTGAAACGTGTTCGTAACAATCTCGTTCTTGAGAAAGTAGCTAAGCAAGAGAAGATTGAAGTTTCGGAAGAAGACGTAACTAAAGAATTGGAAACAATGGCTGACACTTATAAGCGTTCCGCTGAAGAGCTTCGTAGCGTTCTTGAGGCTAATGGTTCACTTAACAGCCTACGTGAAGAAATTTCTTTACGCAAAACGATTGACTTCTTGCTTGCTAATAGCGTGGAAGGCGCTCCTGTAGAGAGCACTGAAGAATCAACTACAGAAGACAAATAAATAAAACTATTCTCTTAGTTTTTTCATAATTAGGTTAAGGCACGTATGTCTTTTTGCGTGCCTTATTTCTAGCTTATGACATCCATTTTATGGGCTATATTAGCATGAAATGGTTTTTATTTGCTCATACATATTGTTTTTTTAGAGTGATCATGTGATTGTAAGTAGCTGAAAAAATGACATCATGCTTCTAACGTGTTAAAATACCCTTGAAGCTATGGTATGTTAATGGTTTAAATGTCATTTTTATAAGAGAAAAGAGGTTGGACAAATGAGTCTGGTACCTATGGTTGTTGAACAAACCAGTCGAGGAGAAAGATCTTACGATATTTACTCCAGATTGCTTAAGGATCGCATTATCTTTTTAAGTAATGCAATTGATGATGATGTTGCCAATCTCGTCATTGCACAGCTCTTGTTCCTAGCTGCTGAAGATCCGGAGAAGGACATTAGTCTATATATAAATTCACCGGGTGGCTCTGTGACTGCGGGAATGGGCATATTTGATACGATGCAATATATTAAGCCAGATGTATCTACAATTTGTGTGGGAATGGCTGCCAGTATGGGATCACTGCTTTTAACAGCAGGGGCTAAGGGTAAGAGATATGCACTAAACAATAGTGAAGTTATGATTCACCAGCCATTGGGTGGTGTACAAGGGCAGGCATCTGATATCCAAATTCATGCTTCATGGATCATTAAGACTAGAGAAAAGCTTAACCAAATATATGTGGAACGTACAGGTCAGCCCCTTGAAAAAATTGAACGCGATACAGATCGTGATTTTTTCATGAGTGCGGAGGAAGCGATGGCTTATGGCCTAATTGACCAAGTTCTCACATCACCGATCAAATCTTAAAGGGGTGGTTAGATGTTTAAATTTAATGATGAAAAAGGACAACTTAAATGTTCTTTCTGTGGTAAAACTCAGGAGCAGGTACGGAAACTAGTTGCTGGACCTGGTGTTTATATATGTGACGAATGTATCGAATTGTGCACTGAGATTGTAGAAGAAGAGCTCGGTCATGAAGAGGGCGAATTAGACCTTAAGGATATCCCGAAACCTAAAGATATTTGCGATATTCTAGATCAATATGTAATCGGACAGGACCAAGCGAAGAAATCGCTCTCTGTTGCGGTATATAATCACTACAAACGTATTAACACACAAAACAAAATCGAAGATGTAGAACTATCGAAGAGTAATATCCTTCTTCTGGGTCCTACAGGCTCCGGTAAAACATTACTTGCTCAGACGATGGCTAGAATTCTAAATGTTCCTTTTGCTATTGCGGATGCGACTTCATTAACAGAAGCTGGTTATGTTGGGGAAGATGTAGAGAATATCTTGCTTAAATTGATTCAAGCAGCAGATTATGACGTTGAAAAGGCAGAACGCGGTATTATTTACATTGATGAAATCGACAAAGTTGCACGGAAGTCTGAGAATCCTTCCATTACTCGTGATGTATCGGGTGAAGGTGTGCAACAAGCACTATTGAAGATCCTTGAAGGTACCGTAGCTTCTGTACCACCTCAGGGTGGACGTAAGCATCCACATCAAGAGTTTATTCAAATTGACACAACGAATGTATTGTTCATTTGCGGTGGTGCCTTTGACGGACTAGAGCAACTTATTAAACGTCGTATTGGTAAGAAAGTGATTGGTTTCAGCTCTACGGGTGAAGGTCAAAAAGATCTTAAACCAGGTGAGTATCTATCCATGGTTCTTCCTGAGGATCTACTTAAGTTCGGTTTGATTCCTGAATTTGTGGGTCGTTTACCCGTTATTTCAAGTTTAGAACCTCTTGATGAGAATACGCTTGTTCGTATCTTGTCAGAGCCAAAGAATGCTTTGACTAGACAATATGAGAAGCTACTTGAAATGGACAACGTTAATCTTTCATTCGAACCTGACGCTTTAGTTGCTATTGCGAAGGAAGCTATCAAACGAAATACAGGTGCCCGTGGTCTAAGAGCCATTATTGAAGGCATTATGCTGGATGTCATGTATGAGGTTCCTTCTCGTGATGATATTAAGGATTGTGTAATTACGGAACAAGTGGTTCGGGACAAGAACATTCCGGAACTTTTGAACGCTAAAGAAGATGACAAACAAGATAAAAAACAAGAAGAAAGTGCCTAGGTCATCATGACCTCAAGGTACTTGTAAATTGATTGCCCGTTCTCCACTTTCACCCATCATGTCGTGTACTTGCGTCAGGGTTGGAGGTGGAGAATTGGCGTTATGGGAGAGAGTAATCATGTTCTTGAGAAAAGACACACGTCCTGTTAAAGTTGGGAACCTAACTATAGGTGGAAACGATGACGTTATTATTCAAAGCATGTGTACTACCAAGACAGCTGATGTGGAGGCAACGGTTGCTGAAATATTGCGGTTGGAAGAAGCCGGATGTCAGATGGTCCGTGTGACCGTCAACAATGAAGAAGCCGCAGCTGCAATCAAAGAAATTAAGAAAAGCATTCATATTCCGCTCGTGGCGGATATTCATTTTAATTATAAATTAGCTCTAGCAGCAATTGAGAATGGTATTGATAAAGTTCGGATTAATCCGGGGAATATTGGTCGTAGGGAAAAGGTAGAAGAAGTGGTAAAGGCTTGTAAAGAGCGTAATATTCCAATTCGTATCGGAGTTAATGCGGGATCTTTAGAGAATCATTTACTAGAGAAGTATGGTTATCCAACACCAGATGCTATGGTTGAAAGTGCCCTTTTTCATATCGGTATTCTTGAAGAGTTAGATTTCCATGATATTATCGTATCTCTTAAAGCTTCCGATGTACCTATGGCAATTGAAGCTTATCGCAAGGCTGCTGAGGTCATTCCTTACCCACTACATTTAGGGATCACTGAAGCAGGAACATTGTTCTCAGGTACCATTAAAAGTGCTGCTGGTATTGGTGCATTGTTAAATTTAGGAATAGGGAATACATTACGCATTTCACTCTCTGCTGATCCAGTAGAAGAAGTGAAGGTTGCTCGTGAGATTTTGAAGACTTATGGACTTATTTCTAACGCTCCAACACTTATCTCTTGTCCTACATGTGGGCGCCTTGATATTGATTTATTCTCCATTGCCAATGAAGTCGAAGAATATATCTCTAAGTTGAAAGTTCCTATTAAGGTTTCCGTACTTGGTTGTGCAGTGAATGGTCCGGGTGAAGCACGTGAAGCAGATATTGGAATTGCGGGTGCACGCGGAGAAGGGATGCTTTTCCGGTACGGAGAGATGATTCGGAAAGTTCCTGAAGCAGACTTAGTTAGTGAATTGAAGAAAGAAATTGATCATATTGTTGAGGTATACGACGCAACTGGAGAAATTCCTGGGCGTAAACAACATCATTAGACGATGCATATTAGCCACAGACCCTATACATGGGTTTGTGGCTTTTTTTAATATAAGAAAGTATTTCTGTAGTTATTCTTATATTTATACGAGAAACGGTTACCGTTCCGCTATGAAGGGTAAACGTTTTTCCTTATTTCTAGGTGACCTCTCACCGAAATTCGTAAGTTCTGCGTTTATGGGATAAGGAACAGGCAATACTAGTAAGTATTAGCCAGAAAGCGGCAATGAATAAAAGGGAGGGTTTACGATGAATTTAAGTATGGTATTTATGTTGATTCAATTGTTTTTTGGTGTCGTTATCGGTATATACTTCTGGAATTTACTTCGTGGCCAGAAAACGAACCGCACGGCCATCGATCGAGAGTCGCGTAAGGAGTTGGATAAGCTCCGTAAGCTCCGTTCAATATCATTAACTAAACCACTTGCGGAGAAGACTCGTCCACAAACATTACAGGATATCGTAGGACAAAAGGATGGTCTACGCGCCTTAAAAGCGGCACTATGTAGTGCTAATCCTCAGCATGTAATTATTTACGGTCCACCGGGTGTAGGAAAGACAGCAGCCGCACGTGTGGTGTTACAAGAAGCGAAGAAGAATGCTAACTCTCCATTTAAGAATGAGGCTAAATTTACAGAGATAGATGCTACCACTGCAAGGTTTGATGAACGGGGAATTGCAGATCCTTTAATAGGTTCTGTGCATGATCCCATATATCAAGGAGCGGGTTCGATGGGCGTGGCAGGTATTCCTCAGCCTAAACCTGGTGCGGTTACAAAAGCTCATGGTGGAATTCTGTTCATTGATGAGATTGGCGAATTACATTCCATTCAGATGAATAAACTATTAAAGGTTCTAGAAGATCGTAAGGTTCTATTAGAAAGTGCGTATTATAATTCCGAGGATAGCAACACGCCTGCATATATCCATGATATTTTTCAGAATGGATTGCCTGCTGACTTTAGGCTTGTTGGAGCTACTACTCGTTCTCCACAAGAAATTCCACCTGCACTTCGTTCGCGGTGTATGGAAATATTTTTTCGACCACTACTGCCCGAAGAAATTGGAACCATCACTGAGGATGCTATTCTAAAAATCGGATTACAACCTTGTCCAGAAGCCGTTGAGGTAGTAAAGCAGTATGCGACGAATGGACGAGAAGCCGTTAATATTATTCAACTTGCTGCGGGTATGGCATTAACGGAGAATAGAAATACGCTAATAGCGGCTGATGTAGAGTGGGTGGCTAACAGTAGTCAGCTTCAACCTCGTCCTGAGCGTGCTATTCATCCTCATCCACAGATTGGTGTCGTTAATGGGTTGGCTGTATATGGTCCTAACATGGGTACACTACTTGAGATAGAAGTATCAGCGATACCTGCTTCTGTCAAAGGGCAAGGTAAATTTAATATAACAGGTGTAGTAGAAGAAGAAGAGATAGGGTCTGGGTCTAGAACCATTCGTCGTAAGAGTATGGCTAGAGGATCTATAGAGAATGTTCTAACCGTTCTGCGGCTAATGGGTCTTGATACGACAGACTATGAGCTTCATATTAATTTTCCAGGTGGAACCCCTATTGATGGACCTTCCGCAGGTATTGCAATGGCAACAGCGATCGTGTCGGCAGTTAAGGGTATTCCTGTGGATAATCGGATTGCTATGACAGGTGAGATTAGCATCCACAGCAAAGTGAAGCCAATCGGGGGCGTCATTGCCAAAGTAGAGGCGGCATTTCAGGCTGGAGCAACGACAGTAATTATACCTAAGGAGAACTGGCAATCCCTTTTTGCGGACTTGGAGGGTTTACGGGTCATACCTGTGGAATCTGTACAGGAAGTATTTCATCACGTATTCGGCAAGGAACTTGCTAATAATCTGCAGGAAACACTTGTATCGGATGGGTATACGGATATACCGGCCGCTTTCTTGCATGCTAAACCTGTTCGTCCTGGTCAAGTTACAGATGCAGGGAATTACTGAAGGCTTAAGGTTATTGGTGTTTTACAGTTTCTTTTGTTAAAATAAAACAATGTTATAACCTGAGAGCAACTGGAGGTGCGAAAGCGATGGGGACCGGTAAACCTAAAGGTCGTCGTTTTCCTTTACTGCCTTTGAGAGGACTTCTTGTTTACCCAAGTATGGTGTTACACCTGGATGTGGGTCGCGAGAAATCAGTCAAGGCTTTGGAAAAAGCAATGGTGGAAGATAGTTTGATTCTCCTTTGTTCTCAATCTGAAGTGAACATTGAAGAACCAACACAAGAAGATATATTTAGGATAGGTACAGTAGCAAACGTAAGGCAGATGTTGAAACTACCAAATGGGACAATTCGTGTACTTGTAGAAGGAATGGAACGGGCTGAGATTCTTCACTATGTAGATAATGAGGAATATTACGAAGTAGTTGCCCTGGAACTTCCTGAGCAGGAGACGGATGATCCTGAGGTAGATGCATTAATGCGCGCCGTACTTAGCCAATTCGAACATTATATTAATTTGTCTAAGAAGGTTACACCCGAGACATTGGCAGCGGTATCAGATATAGAAGAGCCGGGTCGTTTAGCTGACGTTATAACGAGTCATCTCGCGTTGAAAATTAAGGATAAACAAGAGATTCTAGAAACGGTTGATGTTCATAAACGACTGGAGAAGCTACTAGATATTCTAAATAACGAACGTGAAGTGCTTGAATTAGAACGCAAAATAAGCCAACGGGTTAAGAAACAGATGGAGAAAACCCAGAAGGAATATTATTTGCGTGAGCAAATGAAAGCTATTCAGAAAGAACTGGGTGAAAAGGAAGGCAGAGCTGGCGAGGTAGATGAGCTTCGCGAGCAAATGGATAATCAAGAACTGCCGGATAAAGTCAAAGAAAAGCTTGAGAAGGAAATTGATCGTCTGGAGAAAATGCCGACGAGCTCAGCCGAAGGTGGCGTGATCCGCAATTATGTGGATTGGCTATTAAGTTTACCATGGTCGAACAAGTCGGAAGATGACCTTGATATTATGAAGGCTGAAGAAGTGTTGGATGAAGATCATTACGGGCTTGAGAAACCTAAGGAACGTGTGCTTGAATACTTAGCCGTACAGCAACTTGTCAAGAAAATGAAGGGTCCTATTCTTTGTTTGGTAGGTCCTCCAGGAGTTGGTAAAACGTCTCTAGCTAGATCTATTGCAAGAGCATTGGATCGTAAATTCGTGCGAATTTCGCTCGGTGGCGTAAGGGATGAAGCGGAAATTCGTGGGCATCGTAGAACCTATGTGGGGGCAATGCCTGGGCGTATTATTCAGGGTATGAAATCTGCTGGGACAATAAACCCAGTGTTTCTACTAGATGAGATTGACAAAATGGCGGCTGATTTCCGAGGTGATCCCTCTTCTGCATTACTTGAGGTGCTTGATCCAGAACAGAACAATACATTTAGTGATCATTTCATTGAAACTCCCTTTGACTTATCTCAAGTCATGTTTGTTACGACTGCAAATGCCATTCATAATATTCCCCGTCCATTATTGGATCGGATGGAAGTTCTTAATATTCCTGGTTACACGGAGCTCGAGAAGCTACAGATCGCGAAGCGTTATTTGCTACCTAAGCAACTAACTGGACATGGACTTGAGCCTGAGCAACTACAAGTAAGTGAAGAGGCTTTACTTTTAGTTATACGTGAATACACACGGGAATCTGGGGTTCGGAATATGGAACAACAGATTGCAGCGTTGTGTCGCAAAGCAGCCAAGAAAATTGTTTCTAATGAACAATTGAACATTATGATTGAACCTGATATGATAAAGGATTATTTGGGAATCGCTAGATTCCGTCATGGTATTGCAGATCTAGAAGATCAGATTGGAACAGTAGCGGGCCTTGCTTGGACAGAAGTAGGTGGAGAAACACTCATGATTGAAGTGACAGTTGTCTCAGGGGCGGGTAAACTTATTCTGACAGGACAATTGGGTGATGTCATGAAGGAGTCTGCACAGGCAGCATTTAGTTACATCCGTACTAAAGCTGATGATCTGGGTATTGCTGCTGATTTCCACGAGAAGAACGATGTTCATATCCATATTCCTGAAGGGGCTATACCGAAGGATGGTCCGTCAGCTGGAATTACGATTGCAACAGCGCTAGTCTCTGCTCTAACGAAAAGAGCTGTATCTAAAGATGTGGCCATGACAGGTGAGATAACCTTGCGTGGACGTGTATTACCTATTGGTGGGCTAAAGGAAAAGTCGCTTGCCGCTCATCGAGCGGGTTACAAGAAGATACTACTTCCTAAAGATAATGAACGAGATCTGCGTGATATCCCTGATAGCATAAAGAATGAAGTGGAATTTATTCCTGTAGCTCACATGGATCAGGTACTGCAACATGCGCTTGTAGAACAAACGAAAGTGTAATAGAGAGGAATTGTAACTATGAAAGTAACTAAATCCGAGTTTGTGATCAGTGCGGTTGGCACTGATCAATACCCGGAGGATGCCTTGCCAGAAATTGCTCTGGCAGGGCGTTCCAACGTGGGTAAGTCATCCTTAATTAACAAAATGATTAATCGTAAAAATCTAGCACGTACAAGTTCTACACCGGGTAAAACACAACAATTGAACTATTATCGTATTAATGATGAACTATATTTCGTGGATTTTCCGGGCTACGGATTTGCTAAAGTCTCTAAAGTACAGAGACAAGCTTGGGGTGCAATGATTGAGAAGTACCTCTTAGAGCGTGAGACGTTGAAACTGCTCTTATTAGTTGTAGATTTACGTCATCCACCGTCTAAAGATGATGTTATCATGTATGACTGGGTATCACATTATGATCTTCCTATATGTGTTGTGGCTACCAAAGCTGATAAAATTCCGCGGAGTCGTTGGGCAAAGCAAATTAAGCAGATGAAAGATTGTTTAAGTCTGCGTTTGGATCATCCGATGGTTTTGTTTTCATCTGACACCGGATTGGGTAAGGATGAATTATGGAGTATTATTCAATCGCACACAAGTAATAGAGATGAAGAAGAATCGGATGTTGAAGGATGAGCCAGCTCTATTTTTTCAACGCATGATGTAGCATTTTAACGTTTTAATGGTAGGAAAGTGAGCATCCTATAAGAATTTAGCTGTACAATCCAGATTAATCCGTTATTTTATGAAATACGGTGGAAAATCATCGGTTTGTTGACGAGAAATAATTCCAAATTGTGCTGTATAATATTACTTAGGATTGTTAAACAGAATTGGGGAGATTTTTATGGCTCAGCGGTTAGCCACAGAATATGTAAAAGCCACTGTACAGTTAACAGAACTTCAATTGAATCAGTTTCTGCATTCTGCGGAAAGCTACCACGTACAATCTCTGATCAAAGTGATAGGTAGTGGAGAACAAGAAATTGTACTCGAAGATGTGAATGGGGAGGAAGTTCATTTACCTATTGTATGTAATGATGGCGTATACGTCTGTGAGTTATCATGCCGCTTGGTGAACCCTCGATTGACGAATGTGGTGCGTAAACTTTTCGTTACCTTCAAAGGGCATGGAATGGTGAATCGTATTTATCAAGGATTCACAATGATGTATTATTATGAGCAAGGATCAGTCAGAAGAATTGCTGAAATTACACCTAAGGGTTCTCGCTTGGTATATGAATATAAGAACACTATGAGTGACTTGGAGCAATTATATCAATGCACTGAAGTGGAGAATGAAATATCGCTATTATACAGAGATATCAATTTTTGGCTAGATCAACGTAACAAAGCTCTGAGCGACGAAGATATTACTAACATTGACGTAATGCTACAGTTGTATAGCAATAAATTATTTTTTTTGGAAGCATAATGAGCTTATAAAAAATGAACTTTTTTCTATCACAGAAAAAAGTTCATTTTTTATATTAATTAAATTATATAAATTCCAAAAAAAGTATTGCATTTCATATCGATAGATGTTATTTTTAATCTCGTTGAAAAGAATAATTAGGAACCAGGATTCACTCAGGACATTATGTTACGAGAGATTATTCCCTCGAGAAGTGAATGACGTAGGTCCTAGCGGATGAAATTTTTCAAACATTTTATTCCTAGGAAGGGGGAAACCGAGAGATGGAAATGGAATACTCAACTTTCGGAAGACACGTTGCTGTAGATACTTGGGGAGTCGATTTCCGACTACTGAACGATGCTGAATTTTTACAATCTCAAATGGTGGAAGCTGCGGAGGCGTGCGGAGCAACGGTAATGTCTGTACAATCCAAACAGTTTGAACCACAAGGCGCTACTGTGCTGGTGTTATTGTCAGAAAGTCATTTATCGATTCATACTTACCCTGAAAGAGGTTTTGCAGCAATTGATTGTTATACCTGCGGTGAAACTGTAGATCCACAAATGGCTATTGATTATTTAGTGTCAGTGCTTAAACCTGAAAAAACTTATGCTAAAAAACTTGTTCGTGGCTTGGGAGAAATGACAGTTGAAACTCCTGTAATGAAACAGGTCGAACTCGTATAACAACGTCACTAATTTTTTTATATACGATAACCATGGAGAAGTCCATGGTTATTTGTTTTTTCACACCCCCATACAATGTTATATAGTCTATAGCTCGTTCTATAGATTGTTGATAACAGAATGACAAGTTATGAAGTTATGTATGGAACAGGGGGCGTTGATGTTGAGTAGAAGAAAGGGTAAAGATATTTTGTTTTTATGTGTGCTTATGGTGTTAGTTGCGTGTATAGTGTATGAAGGCTACCGAATGATGAGGCCTTCTGTGAAGCAAGAAGATGCGGGGAAGATGCTCTTTGAAGTGACACATTTCCAAATGGAGGTGCTAAACACTTCGCTGATGGAGGCACTCCAGGCCAGTCATACGGAGGATCTTAACGCGTTAAAACTTGCAGCCTATTCAGCCCATTACAGTCATGAACGAATGGTTAGAGCTTATGGTACGGATAACTTACAATCATTATCTGCTCTAAGGAAATTGCTCGATATGATCACCCAATGGCAGATCGGTGGGAACCGTCCACTTACTGACAATGAACATGAACTTCTGACGAAATATAGCACTATTTTTGCAGAGTTACTTCCGGGATACACCTTGCTTCTAGACAACAACAATAGAATCGTGGCTTCTCAGGCAGATCATATAAAGCAGATAGGGGAAACCTTAGAAAGTCTTTTCTCGGAGTCATAACGTGGTATACTTATTGTAGTTCCAACCAAGACTAAGGGTAGGTTTATTGGGATTCATAAACATGTCATAAAATCGACAGGTTGACTTGGGCGATTGTGATATAATTAACATATATAGTTTAAGAATGATGATCTATGTACAACATCATACTCGGATATTTATCATAATTGAGGTAGGTGACATTGGAATGCATATCGTTGTTGTAGGGTTGAATTATCGCACAGCGCCTGTTGAAGTGAGAGAACGGTTTTCATTCACTGACAAGGAATTGCCTGAAGCGCTGCACCAATTGAAGCTGACCAAGAGCGTGTTGGAAGGAGTCATTGTTGCAACCTGCAACCGTACAGAGATCTATGTGGTCGTGGATCGACTTCATATGTGTGGCTACTTTATACGTAGCTTTATGGAGCAATGGTTCGGTATTTCACGTGAAGAGTTCACGCAACATTTATATATTTATGAAGACGAACAAGCTATCTCTCATCTTTTTCGTGTCACTTGTAGTTTAGACTCGATGGTCATTGGAGAGACACAAATTCTGGGTCAAGTTCGTAATGCTTTCATAGAAGCTCAAACGAATAAGGCTACAGCAACTTGGTTTAATATGCTCTTTAAACAAGCGGTTACTTTAGGGAAACGAGCTCATTCGGAAACCTCCATCGGCGAGAGTGCTGTATCTGTTAGTTATGCAGCCGTAGAGCTAGGTAAGCGAATTTTTGGTATGTTCACGGATAAGAAAGTGCTTATTCTTGGTGCGGGAAAGATGAGTGAACTTACGGTGAAACATTTGTATGCTAATGGAGCAGATGAAGTCATTGTTGCGAATCGCACACTTTCGCGCGCTACTGAGCTCGCACAGAAGTTTAATGGTACACCGTGTACGATTGAGAGGGCTATTGAGCGAATACATGAGGTTGATATTATTATTAGTTCTACAGGTGCCGAGGAATATGTTCTTAATGCCTCACAGGTTAGAGAGAGCATGAAGAATCGTCAAGCTCGTCCGCTTTTCCTTATTGATATTGCAGTGCCACGGGACTTAGATCCAGCTATTGGTGATCAACCCAATGTATTTCTATATGATATTGATGATTTGGAAGGCATTGTAGAAAGTAATCTTGAAATGCGCCGTACCGAATCCGCCAAAATAGAAGTCATGATCAAAGAGGAAATGAACGTGTTCTATCATTGGTTGAAAACATTAGGTGTTAGACCTGCAATACGTGCATTGCAGGAGAAGTCTTCCATAATTCATGAAGAAACAATGGAAAGTCTGTTCAATAAGCTACCTGAATTGGACGACCATCAGCGTAAAGTGATTCGTCGCTTAACGAAGAGTGTCGTGAATCAGATGATGCATGATCCGATTAATCGGATTAAGGAATTGACAGGTGGTAATCAAGGAAACGAAGCATTGGATTTCTTTACTCAAATATTTGCTCTTGAGGACCAGATGGGTGATGACTCTGGAAATCAGGATGATAAGGTAGCTAGAGAATCTAAACGTGAAGTTAAACGTGAAGTTTCAAGTTTAGGGAGTAGGTATTCAGAGTTAATCTCTCCCCCTACCTACAATAAGTCGTTGACGCCAGCAGGTCTGTAAGGACGGTGAGAGGCATGATACTACTTAGTGGAATTTATGATGCAGGCATTTATATTTATGCCCTGAGCCTTCTGTTTTTTTTCTTGGATTGCATACGACGCAATTTGAGTGCGAAGCGGATGGGCACAGGGCTTCTTATAGTTGTAGGGTTAGTCCAATCTGCTGTGCTTGGAAAGAAAAGTTGGCAGGAAGGCAGGATTCCCTTATTTACTCTTTATGATTTTTTGCTTATATTTTCCTTTAGCTTAGTTATTTCAGCATTATGTATGAGCTTCTTTAAACGATCAGAATTTACCGTATTGCTACTTAGCGTTATTGGATTTTGTGTGATGGTACTTAATCGTCTGTGGTTTCCTGTAAGTGATAGTCTGCTTACAAGTTGGGAAGCGGTACATGGATTATTAATATTTCATATCATCCTTGCTAATCTAAGTTTTGCAGCATTTACTGTATCAGCCGTATTTGCTTCAATGTATCTATTTCTACACAGAAAACTTAAGAACAAAAAGTGGAATGATACGGTAAGACGTTTGCCTAGTCTCGATAAAATGGATAAATATTCATATTACGGTATGTTGGTGGGGACACCCATTCTCGGCGTCTCACTTATTGTTGCTGTATTATCTATTATTGCTGAAGGTCGATTTGCTTTATTCCTTGATCTGAAAGTGTTATCTACATTTGTAGGATTGGGTATATTTATATATTATTTTATTAAAAGAAACTCCAAGCAGAACTCAGGGACAACGATGGCGAAGTGGGCGTTGATTGGGTATGTTTTTATTATGTTTAATTTCTTGTTCAACTTGGGGTCTAATTTTCACTAATGGATAGATTAAACTAAGGTTGTGCTCAGAAGTTCAATTATTCCAATACAATATGTTGAACTTGAGGGTTGGTCTTTAGTCCAATCTATATGGATGGAGCGTGAGGCTAATAATGGCTACTTACTTGCCTATTATGCTGGACTGCGAAGCTCGACTTTGTCTCATTGTAGGGGGAGGAGTAGTCGCTGAACGTAAGACGTTGCGTCTCCTAGAAGTGAAGGCGGAGGTGACGATTATTGGACCTGAACTCACAAAGGGACTGCAAGAGATATTTGAAGCTGGGAAGATCCATTGGATATGTAGAAACTTTGAGTCGGGTGATACAGAAGGATATTCACTGGTTCATGCTACTACAGATAACGAGAGTGTAAACATACAGATCGCAATGGAAGCAAGTGTTAAAGGAATTCCAGTAAATGTTGCAAGCGATGCTACTGCAAGTACTTTTATGAATACAGCCTCGATGCAGCGTGGGCGACTTACGGTCGCTGTATCAACGGAAGGTGCGGGTCCTGGAGTAGCCGTTGATATCTGTTCCCTTCTAGAGGAACAATTCGGAGAAGAGTATGAAATCTATCTTGATTTTCTCTATAGGGTACGTACAGAAATCAAGCGAGTCGTGGCCTCTCCTAAACAAAGACAAAGGCTTTTAAAGAAATTGACTCAGTGTCATATTCTTGATGATATACAGCAGGGTATATATAAAGAGTGGAGTCCAGCAGATGTACTTGCATGGATTGAGAATAATGAGGAGGAATAGTGTAATGCGGACCATTGTAGTAGGTAGTAGACAAAGTGTGCTAGCGTTAACGCAAACAGGGCAAGTGATTCGTGACTTAGAGAACCTGTGCGCTGAGCATGGGTTTCATTTTGATTTTGAGGTTAAAAAAATTGTGACCAAGGGGGATCGGATCTTAGATGTGACTCTTTCGAAAATAGGTGGTAAAGGGCTATTCGTTAAAGAGATCGAACAGGCTATGATGGATTGTGAGATCGATATAGCCGTACATAGTATGAAGGATATGCCCTCAGAATTGCCAGAAGGTTTAATTAATGCTGCTATTCCGCGTCGTGTAGATAGTCGAGATTGCTTCATTTCTCGTGAGGGTTTGAGTCTAGAAGAACTTCCACAAGGAGCTAAGGTGGGAACGAGTAGTTTGCGTAGATCTAGCCAACTTAAGGCATATCGCCCAGATCTGCAGTTAGAGCCTATACGCGGAAACATCGATTCACGACTAGGAAAGCTAGAGAGTGGTGAATTTGATGCGATTATACTGGCGGCAGCAGGGTTATATCGTATGGGATGGGAGGATCGAATGACCTCTTATATTTCTGTAGATACTTGTCTTCCAGCGGTAGGTCAAGGTGCATTAGGTATTGAGTGCAGAGAAGATGATGAGGAGTTACGGAAGCTTCTTGCCCTATATAATGACGAGAAGACTTCTTTAACAGTAAGAGCTGAACGTAAATTTCTTCGTGTATTAAATGGTGGATGCCAAGTTCCCATTGGAGCTCATGCAATCTGGGTAAATCGTGTATCTGAGCACTCACAAGAAGAAGCAAATACGATACAATTGACAGGAATGGTGGGATCGCCAGAAGGTGACCTCATTCTGAAAGAAACGCTAATTGGGGACGATCCGGAGAAGCTGGGTCAAGCTGTCGCAGATAAACTAATATCTCAGGGAGCAGAGAAGATATTGGCACAAGTTAGGGGCTGATGTAGATGGTGGGGAAAGTGTATTTAGTTGGAGCAGGACCTGGAGATGCAAGATTGATTACAGTCAAAGGATTGCAATGTATCAAGAAGGCTGATGTCGTTGTTTATGACCGTCTTGCCAATCCACAACTATTGAAATCGATGAAGCAAGGTGCGAGAAAAGTATATGTGGGCAAGCTCCCAGACCGTCATACCATGAAACAAGAAGAGATTAACCAGTTATTGGTTGACTTAGCCTTAGAGGGAAAGATAGTAACTAGACTCAAAGGTGGAGATCCAACGATCTTTGGGCGTGTAGGTGAGGAAGCGGAACTGCTTAGACAAAACGGAATTTTTTACGAGATTATTCCGGGCATTACTTCGGCTATCAGTGTTCCAGCCTATGCGGGAATTCCAGTCACTCATCGTGAGATGGCTTCTTCATTATCTATTATCACAGGACATGAAAATCCAGATAAGCTTGATCAGTCTATTCATTGGGATAAAGTTACGAATGCAACGGGCACACTAATTTTCATGATGGGTGTGGCTAAGATTGGATACATCAGTCAGCAATTGATCACTCATGGTAGACCGGCTACGACGCCGGTGGCACTTATACGTTGGGGAACACGAGCAGAGCAGGAGACATTGGTAGGAACACTCTCAGACATTGAAGAGAAGGTGTTGGCTGCGGGTTTCAAAGCACCGGCTGTTATTGTTGTTGGGGATGTTGTGTTGCAACGTGAGCAGCTCAAGTGGGCAGAGTTCCTACCTTTGTTTGGCAAACGAATTCTTGTTACCCGTGCTCGTTCTCAGGCGAGTGAACTCGTAGATATGATTGAAGAACTGGGTGGAGAGCCTTATGAATTCCCCGTTATTGAGATTGTTAAATCTTCAGAACCGCAAGATGTATTAGGGATAGAGAATGCCTTTTCGCAATTAGATCAATATGATTGGATATTCTTCACTAGTACCAACGGTGTAGATTTCTTTTTTCAGCACTTGATGGAACAGCAATGTGATGTTCGGGCGTTATATAGAGCAAGAGTGATAGCCGTTGGTCCTGCAACTGCTGAATCGCTTAGATCAAGAGGAATTATTTCGGAACAACTTCCTGAACGCTTTCAGGCTGAGGGGATGGTCGATACGTTCGCTAATCAATTGCAGCCTGGGCAGAAGGTGCTTTTACCTAGAGGGGACAAAGGACGCTTGTGGCTACCAGAGAAGCTAACAGAAATGGGACTTGAAGTAACAGAAGCAGTGACCTATCAGACGATTATCAGTGGTGAAGATGATGATGAGTTGTTGAGGATGTTTGAGGAGCACAGTATTCATGCCATAACCTTCACAAGTTCTTCAACGGTAACGAATCTCTTGGAAATTATGCGGAGGATGGGAATTGAAGATCCAGTGAAGCAACTTGAGGGTATCGAAACGGCATGTATTGGAGAAATTACAGCTCGGACAGCTAAGGAAGCGGGTCTGTCAGTTGGAATGATTGCTGAGGAGGCTACACTTGCCAGTCTAGTGCAAGCTTTGTGCCACTGGAATGGCAATACCCAAACATACGCTAAGGTCTAATCACATATGCAAACCTTTTTAGGCTAGTCTTTAAATACTGATGACTAAGAAAATGAAGATACAACAGGATGCCCGTGCAGGCATAAATATTTAGGAGGCAATAAATATGAGTTTTCCAATGATGCGTCATCGTCGTTTGCGTCAATCCGTTGGCATACGTAATATGGTTCGTGAAACGGTTCTGAATGTGCAAGATTTAGTACAACCTATCTTCGTGACTTATGGAACTAACGTTAGAAATGAAATTTCCTCGATGCCAGGCGTTTATCACTTCTCCTTGGATACCCTAAAGACAGAAGTAGATGAAATTGCTGCTTTAGGAATACCGGCAGTGTTGTTATTCGGCATACCCGAAACGAAAGATAGTATTGGATCTTCTGCATTTGCTGAAGATGGCATTGTGCAAGAAGCAACAAGATTGATCAAAACTTGGTATCCAGAGCTATTAGTGATTGCGGATACCTGTCTATGTGAATTTACGGATCATGGGCACTGTGGGATGGTACATACATTTGAACATGAAGGTCATATTCATGGTGATGTACTAAATGATGAATCTCTTACTTTACTAGTTCAGACAGCGGTCTCTCAAGCCAAAGCAGGAGCCGATATTATCGCACCTTCTAACATGATGGATGGATTCGTACATGCGATCCGCAGTGGATTGGATGAGGCAGGATTTGAGAATGTGCCGATTATGTCTTATTCGGTTAAATATGCTTCAGCCTTCTACGGTCCGTTTCGCGAAGCTGCTGATTCAGCCCCTCAATTTGGAGATCGTAAAACCTATCAAATGGACCCTGCAAATGTCAGAGAAGCGCTTAGAGAAGCAGAATCAGACGTACTTGAAGGTGCAGATATGTTAATGGTTAAGCCTGCGCTCGCTTATTTGGATGTCATGCGCATGATCAAAGATCAATTTGATCTGCCATTAGTTGCTTATAATGTTAGTGGAGAGTATTCCATGGTTAAGGCTGCTGCATTACAGGGGTGGATTAACGAGAAGGCAATCGTCCAAGAAATGTTGACGGGAATGAAGCGTGCAGGAGCAGATATTATCATCACTTATTTTGCCAAAGATTCGGCTCGCTGGTTGCTTGAACGATAAATTTACTTAGAGATGATAGGAGTGTCGAGAATGAGCAATGGTTCTGGTATTCGTAAGGAAGAGGCTTCACGCACAGCTTTTGAAGAAGCGAAACAGTACATTCCAGGTGGAGTGAATAGCCCGGTACGTGCGTTTAAAAGTGTTGGGCTTACGCCCATCTATGTTGAGCGTGGTGAAGGCTCAACCATTTATGACATCGACGGAAATAGTTTCATAGATTACATCGGTTCTTGGGGACCCTTAATTATGGGACATGCCCATCCTGAGGTCATCTCAGCCATTCGTGAAATGGCTTTGAAGGGCACAAGTTTCGGTGCTCCAACCTTAATTGAGACGGAAATGGCAAAGCTAGTCTGTGAACGTGTGCCGTCCATTGATATTGTAAGAATGGTCAATTCGGGCACTGAGGCGACGATGAGTGCGATCCGTTTAGCGCGTGGTTATACAGGGAGAAGTAAAATTTTGAAATTTGAAGGTTCTTACCACGGACATGCTGATAGTTTACTAATCAAAGCAGGCTCGGGTGTTGCAACGCTTGGATTGCCTGATAGTCCTGGTGTACCTGAAGGGGTAGCAACGAATACGATCACAGTTCCATATAATGATTTAGAATCTGTTAAAATCGCATTTGAACGGTATGGTGAAGAACTAGCCTGCATCATTGTTGAACCTATCGCGGGAAATATGGGGGTTGTCCCTCCTTTACCTGGATTTTTACAAGGGTTACGCGATATCACTAGCCAGTATGGTTCCTTGCTCATCTTTGATGAAGTGATGACTGGATTCCGTGTGGATATAAATTGTGCGCAGGGACTGTACGCGATTACACCAGATTTGACTTGCCTTGGTAAAGTTATTGGTGGAGGTCTACCTGTAGGGGCATATGGTGGCAAAAGAGAGATTATGGAGCAAATATCGCCAACTGGACCTATTTATCAAGCGGGAACACTTAGTGGTAACCCATTAGCTATGATCGCAGGATATACAACGCTTAAGTTGCTAACGCCAGAAGTATACGCGCAATTAGAAGCACGTGCTACACGCTTGCAGGCTGGATTTGAGAGCAATGCTCAGAAGCTAGGAGTTCCGGTCACCATTAACCGTGTAGGTTCGATGGTATGTCCATTCTTCACAGATAGCGACGTTATTAACTTCGACACGGCTAAGAGTAGTAATATTGATCATTTCCGCCGTTATTTCGCGGCGATGGTTCAGAATGGCGTTAGCGTAGCCCCTTCCCAGTTTGAAGGAATGTTTGTGTCAGCTGCCCACACGATTGAAGATATTGATGCAACGATTGCGGCCAATTATAAGGCTCTCGAAAGCCTTTGAGTCATCTAGTGAACTGGAGCCGACGAGGTGAATGGCTGGAATTGATCCCAGGAAAAGCGATCTCAAGTGCGGGGGATCCTGACACTGCAGTACTGGATTGGTTACTTCATTCAGCACAGATGCCTGAGAAGCTGTTGAAGCGCCTTAAACATGAGAAGAAGATTCAATGGAAAGGTGATCGGATACAACTACATCTTTTTCCCTCTCAACCTTTAGGAATTGCACCTGTTTGGCAGGAACTTGAGATTCTTTATGAGGATGATTTCTGCCTAGTTGTTCACAAACACGTGGGAATGCCGATTCACCCCGATGGTCGTGCAGGGTTAGTCACGCTTGATCATGTTGTGGCTGCTCATTATGAAGCTACGGGTCAAGAAGTGGCAGTAAGGCATATTCATCGGTTGGATCTGGATACAACAGGTCCTGTGCTTTACGCAAAGAATGAATGGGCCCAATTAAAGCTAGATGAAGATATGCGACATAAAAGAATTGAACGTAAGTATGTTGCTTTCGTGGAAGGAAACGTTAAGCAGAGTTTATCTGTGATAGACCTTGCTATTGGTAAAGATAGACACCATCCACAGCGACGTCGTATTTCTTCCACAGGCCAGACAGCGATTACCCATGTTCAGCTTGAGGAAATATTCAAGGAAGTCAGCCTAGTTCGTCTTAGACTGGAGACAGGAAGAACACATCAAATTCGTGTTCACTTAAGTCATGTGGGGCATCCGCTGGTAGGGGATGCGTTATACGGTGGTCATACTACTATAATGACAAGACAGTCGCTACATGGCGAAAGATTAGCTTTTACACATCCAATCACCCAAGAATATATTGAAATTGATGATCCGTGGCCAGAAGATATGCTTGAATTGTACGATCTTTTACGAGCATAAAAGGAGTGGATAACGTCAAAAGAGTCATGCTCTCCTTTTTATAGCATATAAATAAAATGAGTTAAGAATATTGGGCTCATGCCGTGAGTAGACTCATGGTTATAAGAATATGCCAAAAAGGAGGACGTTAACTGTGTTTGACCAGTCCTACGGTTTGCGCTTTGATATTTATGAACGTATACAACTATCGGACAATGTTGCAGGAATTGCCGAGCTAGAGGAGATTGAACTACTTCCGCATATTCAGGTGATCAGTCAAGAAGACCAAGCTACTTTACGAGGTCATTTACTTTTGACTGGTTTGTACAGAGGAGAAGGTGAAGAAGAAGGGACGCAGCGTTTGGAACACTTCATTCCTGTGGAAATTACCGTTCCCTTGAGCCGCGTTACTTCGCTTGATGAAATTGCTGTAGAAATTGAGAATTTTGATATTGATCTTCTATCTACGCGCAGTCTTAACATCACAGGTGTTCTTTCTTTGCGGGGGATCGAGGCTCCACCCATTGAGCAGTCTACATGGAATGCCGATGAGTTTACGGTTGTGCACGCACCAGATTGGCCGATAGATGATGTGTTAAGTGCTCAGTCTTCATCGGAGAACAACGCCCACACAGAACAGTCAGGCAAGCTTCACGATCCTGATAAGGTAAGTAAGGACACGGACGTTATATCTGACCACGAGGTTAGGGAGGATTTACCTGAGAGATCCGTATTACATACGGGTAACGAATCCAATGATGCGGATAGGGCTGCAAGAGTCTCGAATGTATGGCATTTCGAACCCGAAGATGAGACGGAATTGATGTATCCTGAGATTAACATGAATTTAGTAGATGCAGAAGTGAGTGGAGAAAACCAATACGGTGGGATCTCATTAAATTCACTGGAAAAAGACAGCGAAGAAGAAACGAACTCTCCTTTTACAAGCGCGCATGGCATTCACTCTACTGAGTCGAGTGATGAGAAATTGGAGATGCGAGTAGCCTTAGGGACTAAGCAACCATCAGTGGAAGCGAAAGAAAACTTTGGATTGTCATCTATCTTGTCATCTAGTCGTTCGAGGAGAGAATTAGAACAACAAGCTCAGGAAGTACAACAATTAGCGGAAGAGATCGAACTGGATAAAGGTGGGGCTGAGGACGTACAATGGAAGAGTATTTTTCTGGGTAGTTCATCAGAAAAAAGCCCATTTAGTAAGGTTCGGTTGTGTATAGTACAAAGGGAAGAGACGCTTGATATGATTGCAGATCGATATCAAATGAGCTCGCGAGAGCTACTTCTATACAACCGCCTATCAGAGCAGACGATTGAAGAGGGGCAAGTTCTTTATATTCCATAAGTGTAGGATTGGACTTATATTTGGTGAAGAACCCCGTACATTCTTGATGTATGGGGTTCTTCATAATTTTGAGAAGTTGACTAAGAACATCTAGCAAGTTATTATGGAGTAGAATATTTAATTAGAAACTGTGAACGGGAAGAGTAATTAGAATGCCCATCAGAGAGCGGAATTGCAGCGCTGAAAGATTCCGTGGGGTACAGACTAATGAAAGTCACCCTGGAGTTGCCTATTTGAGCCTTTGTGCATTTCTGTGCATATTTATAGGGTAGAATAAGCCGGTTGCAGCCGTTATCTGTATGAGTGTCGTGTTTAATTAGGGACTTTGCCTGATTTTCGCGAAACAAAGGTGGTACCGCGAAAGAGTAACCTTTCGTCCTTTGAGGACGGAAGGTTTTTTTGTGTTTTTGGCTGATGATTTGGCTATGATGATTATATGTAATGGGGGTATACAATAATGACTGAGAATGAATCGAAGATGACGGCTGAGATGCCGACTACGTATGATCCAAAGGCAGCCGAGCAGAAGTGGTATAAATACTGGATTGATAATAACTTCTTCCAGGCTGGACAACGTCCAGATGCAGAGACCTATACGATTGTAATTCCACCACCTAATGTGACGGGAATGCTCCATATTGGTCACGCTTTAGACTTTACATTACAGGACATTCTTGTCCGCACGAAGAGAATGCAAGGGTATGACACATTGTGGTTACCAGGAACGGACCATGCGGGAATCGCTACCCAGACGAAAGTAGAGCAAAAGCTACGTGAGCAGGGTATATCTCGTTATGATTTAGGGCGTGAGAAATTTCTGGAACAAGTATGGGAATGGAAAGATCAGTATGCAAATACGATCCACGAACAATGGGCAAAAATGGGACTATCCCTTGACTATTCTAAGGAACGTTTCACCCTAGATGAGGGGTTATCTAAAGCAGTTCGTGAAGTATTCGTTAAACTATACAATAAAGGTCTGATCTATCGCGGTAAATATATTATTAACTGGGACCCCGTGGCTAGAACAGCATTATCTGATATCGAAGTAGAATACAAAGAAGTACAAGGGCATCTCTATCACTTGACCTATCCACTCAAAGACGGAAGTGGTCATATCACTGTGGCTACTACACGGCCAGAGACGATGCTAGGGGACACTGCTGTTGCTGTTCACCCTGAGGATGAACGTTATAGCCATTTGATTGGTCAGATGCTTGTGTTGCCCTTTGTAGGCCGCGAAATTCCTATTATTGCCGATGAATATGTAGAGAAAGATTTCGGTAGCGGTGCTGTGAAGATAACCCCTGCCCATGATCCGAATGATTTCGAAGTGGGACTTCGCCATAACCTACCTCAGATTACTGTTATGGATGAGAGCGGTAAGATGAATCAACAAGCAGGCCCATATCAAGGACTAGATCGGACAGAATGCCGGAAGCAAATTGTTAAGGATTTGCAAGAGGCAGGTATTCTTAACCAGATCGAGGACCATGTTCATCAAGTAGGGCACAGTGAGCGTTCAGGAGCTGTAGTAGAGCCTTATCTATCTACGCAATGGTTCGTAAAAATGAAGCCTTTAGCTGAGAGAGCTATTGAAGCTCAGAAATCAGGGGACGGTGTTAATTTCGTTCCAGATCGATTTGATAAAATCTATTTGCACTGGATCGAGAATGTTCGTGATTGGTGTATTTCGAGACAACTATGGTGGGGGCACCGTATTCCGGCTTGGTATTGTGAGTCATGTGGCGAACTACATGTTGCTTACGAGGATGTAGCGGTCTGCACCAAATGTGGATGTACTGAACTGAGACAAGACAATGATGTACTTGATACGTGGTTCAGCTCGGCATTGTGGCCTTTCTCTACTTTAGGCTGGCCGGATACAACAGAAGACTTGAAACGTTATTATCCAACGGATGTACTCGTAACGGGTTATGATATCATTTACTTCTGGGTAGCTCGAATGATATTTACAGCGTTAGAATTCACTGAAGAAATTCCTTTTAAAGATGTGCTTATGCATGGACTCGTAAGAGACGCCGATGGACGTAAAATGTCCAAGTCACTTGGGAATGGAGTAGATCCGCTTGATGTAATCGAGCAATATGGCGCTGATGCTATGCGCTACATGATTTCAACGAGCAGTACTCCAGGGCAAGATTTACGTTTCCGCTTGGAGAAAGTTGAACAGGCTCGTAATTTTGCTAACAAAATATGGAATGCCTCTCGCTTTGCTCTCATGAACTTAGAAGGATTCACATATGATGATATTGACATCACAGGTGACTTGAAGACGGCAGACCGTTTCATATTGCATCGTCTGAACGAAACTTCGCGTGATATTACGCGTCTAATAGATGCTTACGAATTTGGTGAGACAGGGAGGTTGCTCTATAATTTCATATGGGATGACCTCTGTGATTGGTACATTGAGTTCGCCAAGCTTTCTTTATACGGAGAAGATGAAGGTTCCAAGAAGACAACTCAATCTGTTCTTAGCTTTGTGTTAGATCGGACATTACGTCTGATTCATCCATTCATGCCGTTTATCTCTGAGGAAATATGGCAACACCTTCCGCATTCAGGAGATACCATCACTTTGGCTGCGTGGCCTAAGTTCGATGCAGCTTTTGTGGATGATTTAGCAGTTACTGAGATGAATACGCTGATGGATATCATTAGGACGGTTCGTAATATACGTGCAGAAGTAAATGTACCTATGAGTAAAAAGGTAGAGCTAATCATTAAAGCAGGGGATGCTAACGTGCTGAATATTATTAGCCGGAATGAAGAATATGTGAAGCGTTTCTGTAACACATCAAGCTTCCAAGTAGGTATTGATATGCCTGCGCCAGATAAAGCGATGTCTGCTGTTATAACTGGAGCTGAGTTATATTTGCCACTAGCTGGGCTAATTAATATCGAAGAAGAAATTGTACGTCTTGAGAAAGAAGTGCAGCTCTTAGATAGTGAAGTCGATCGTGTGGAGAAGAAACTGAGCAATCAGGGATTCGTATCTAAGGCGCCTGCTAAGGTCATCGAGGAAGAACGTGCTAAGCAAGCGGATTATTCGGATAAACGTAGTAAAGTGCTAGCAAGAATTGAAGAGTTAAAAGGCTAAGGACACACTATATTAATGGATCTGAAGGTGAGAATGCATGGGGGATCATCTTGGAGCTGAACTTCAGACTCCTTTGACAACATATACAGAAGCGGTAGATTGGATTAATGGCTTGATTCCTTTTGGAATTAAGCCTGGATTGTCACGTATGGAAATGATGATGGACCTGTTAGGTCATCCCGAGCGGAGACTCAAATTTATACATGTTGCTGGAACCAATGGAAAAGGATCAACATGTGCTTTTTTGACTTCTACACTTTTACAAGCAGGATATTCTGTGGGTACATTCACATCTCCATACATCACAAAATTCACCAATCGATTTCAGTATAACGGCGAAGACATTCCAGAGGAAACCTTGTTAGAGCTTGCGAATCGATTACATCCAATAGTGGATAAAGTTTCGATTACATCTGAGGGTTCGCCCACTTTTTTTGAAATATCTACAGCACTGGCTGTGTTATATTATGCTGAGGTCTGTGTTCCTGATGTGGTCGTATGGGAGACGGGGCTTGGGGGAAGGCTGGATGTAACGAACATTGTAAATCCGGTTGTTTCTGTCATTACGAATGTAGGAATGGATCATACAGATATTCTCGGAGATACTCTGACGCAGATTGCTTCTGAAAAAGCAGGGATTATTAAACCAGGTGTGCCCGTCGTTAGTTGTGCTGAGCAGCCTGAGGTAATAGAAGTGCTAAAAGAAACAGCTGCTAGAAATAAGTCGACGTTATATCTTGCAGGGGATCAATTTAAGGTCCATCGTTTCAACTATGAGGGAGGATTACAATCCTTTCAATTTGACGGACCCTTTCGTGAACTCAAGATCGATATCTCCATGAAGGGTGAGCATCAGATTGCTAATGCTGCTGGGGCTATGATGGTACTTGAATTATTACGTCAATATAGTGCCTATGTTATGGAAGATGAAGATATACTCAAGGGTTTCAGAGATACATTCTGGGCAGGACGTCTAGAAGAGATGGGTAGTTCTCCAAGAATTGTTGTAGATGGTGCACACAATCCTGAAGGTGCCATGTCTCTTGCGAAGAGCCTTCCTCAACATTATAACTATCGATCATTAAATTTGATGATGGGGATGCTCTCCAATAAGCATCATGAATCCTATATGAAGCATATACTTCCTATAGTGGATACCTTAATTCTTACTGAACCTAATTTCCGTAAAAAAATGGATGTTTATTCATTACTGGACATTGTAGAGCGGCTTAAGCCTGACTATGCCAAACCGAACTTGCAAATTATTGTAGAACCAGATTGGAAACAAGCACTAGAAATATTGAAGTTACGGACGGAAGAGGAGGATCTTGGGGTGATATCCGGTACATTGTACTTAATTGCCGACGTGCGGGGATCTCTCTTAAATCAATCCGATTCTGAAAAAGGTTGGTGAATAACTGTTGAATACTTCAGAACATGTTCATTTTATAGGTATTGGCGGCTACGGTATGAGCGCCATTGCACGAGTCATGTTAGAAATGGGTTATACAGTCACGGGTTCTGACGTGGCTTCACAAGAGTTGACAGAGAAATTGGCTGCTAAAGGAGCCAAAATATATATCGGACATGTGGCAGAGCAAGTACATGGTGCTGATCTAGTGATCTATTCAACTGCATTGTCTAAAGATAATGTAGAAAGAGTAGAGGCAGAGAATCTTAACATTCCAGTCTTGCATCGTTCCCAAATGTTAGCCAGACTACTTAATGAACGTAAAGGAATAGCTGTCGCAGGTGCTCATGGAAAAACAACAACTTCCTCTATGATTGCGCTCGTAATGGAGAAGTGTGGTGTAGACCCAACCTATATTATTGGTGGGGAAATTATGAATATGGGTACCAATGCGAAAGCGGGACAGGGAGAACATGTGGTAGCTGAAGCAGATGAAAGCGATGGTTCATTCCTTCAATATCATCCATGGCTTGGTGTTGTAACTAATATTGAAGCAGATCACTTGGAGAATTATAATAGTGACTTCGAGCAGCTCAAAGAAGCATACGTCCAGTTTTTGAATCAGATTAGAGAGGATGGAATGGCTGTTGTATGTGGCGATGACCACAATATTCAGTCTATTCTTCCGAGTCTAAGTTGCAACATTACGACGTATGGTATTAAATCAGATGCTGACTATATGGCAAGTGACATTATTCTTGGAGACCGTCGTGTTTCTTTTACTCTGAGTCATTTAGGTGACATGCTAGGTAGTGTGGAATTGCCGGTACCAGGTCTTCACAATATTTACAATGCTATGGCTACAGTGGTTGTCTGCATAAAGGCGGGTATACCTTTTGCTTCTATTGTAGAAGGGATCTCTGAATTTCATGGAGCCAAGCGGCGCTTCCAAGTACTGGGTGATCAGAACGGTATTCTCATCATTGATGATTATGCTCATCATCCAACTGAAATAGAGGCTACAATTAGCGCTGCGAAGGCAACAGGCAAGCGAATTATAGCTGTGTTTCAGCCTCAGAGATATAGCCGAACTTTTTTCTTGCTTGATGCTTTTAGTCGTGCTTTTAGTGAGGCGGATGAAGTCATTATTACAGACATCTACTCACCTGCGGGTGAGTTGCAAATAGAAGGTATTCACTCAGCTAAATTAGTTGAGCTCATTGTAAAGAATAGTAACGCAGGCGCTAGATATCTTCCTACTAAAGAAGAAGTGCTAGAGGACCTGAAGAAACGTCTAACATCTGGAGACTTAGTGCTAACCATGGGGGCGGGTGACATCTGGAAAGTTGGAGCTGAACTCGCCAAAGATATGAAATGATATGTGAAATAAGACTGTATCTATATTGTTAAGAACACACTATATATAAAAGGCAAGTTAAGGATATCCCCCTTAATTTGCCTTTTTTTATATATAACAGATAGTGAACATATCTTCTCGGAATCTATCATATAACTAATAATAGAAGATGAGACAAGGTGAGGTGTTCACGGTGAACAAAGCAAAAATGACATTCCGATTTGATGAAGGAAAACGTCTGCCAGATCTACATGAGGATAGGAGTGGTGAGCTGCAGAAGGGCGAGGACCTGCCCTCTTTAGAAGTTCCTAAGATGCGTAAATCTCCCCATATAGCGATAATACCTGAATCGATGGAAGGTTGGGGTGATCCCTTCAGTAAGAGGGACCATTGGGAAACGATGCTGACACTCGATAATCTTGAGCAACTAAATGATTCTAAAGAGGCAGAAGCTGACTCCTTATACGAATCAAATTCTTTATACGAATCTAACTCTGTATACGAAATGAATATTCAGTCGAACGAGGTGGAGAATGAGAACTCCAATAAGGAGTATTATGGAATACACCGTCCACGCCGCCCTACTTCATTGTGGAAGGTATTTGGAACTGTAACGGCTGCCGTTGTTACGGGAGGGTTGTTTGGATTTGTAGTGCTCTCATTTTTTGATATAGGCGATATAATGGGGCAGGATGCTGTGCCTGTGTCAATACAACAATCTGACATTGTCAGTAGTCCCGAACAAGGTGGAGCGGGAGAACAGCTGATGACGGTTATGGTGAATATCGAACCTCAGACTTACTATATGCTACAGTATGGTGTCTTTAGCAGTGTAGACAGGGTAGAACAGGCCAAAAAAGAACTACAAGGCATAGGTCTTGCGGCAGGGAACGATCCTGATCAAGAAAATCGTGTTTATGCAGGAGTATCTCCTGACCGGGAGCAGGCTAAATTGTTAAGCAATCAACTGAAGACTCAAGGTGTAGAGTTATATGTGAGAGAGATTCAATTGCCTGCGGCTACTGAGCTTGCCTTCGCTGGAGACTCAGAGAGCATCAGTCAATACTATACTGTTAGCAGTGCATTAATTTCCTCATTAAGTAATATTTCCGCTACGCGACTTGGCATTGAACGTCCAACAGCTTTGAATAGTGACGAGACGAATGAGTTAACGAAATTACATCAGCAATGGATCGAGACTATGAAAACCATGCAGGGTGGAATTACAGTAGAGGCTGCCGAAATAGGTAAACAAATGGAACAATCTATGAACAGCGCTCTGTCTTCTATGACAGAGTATAATAAGAATATGTCTAAAGGGCATTTATGGGAAATTCAGTCTAATATGATGCAATATATTATGGGACAGAAACAATTAATAGATAGGATCAAAAAGAGCTAGAGGATTGAGAAGGGTCGTTGTTTAATGAATTTAAATATAAGCACAGAGGGTTCAATCCGTTAGGGAATATGGAAATACTTCCCCCTATCGGATTTTTGTTTGTATTGAAGTTGAATTAACCGTATAATAATGTGAGTGTCAAAAAATGGCGAGGGAAGAGAAGAATGAAGAAAAACAAAGGTTTACTATTATTGTTTCTTCTGCTTGGCTGGCTAGTAGGGGCATGGATTGCTAAAGCGCTTGAACCTGTCAAAAGTCTTTCTTTTCTTACTGCATCAACCATGATTAAATGGTCACCTCAAGCAAATTTAGACATTATTAGCTATGATTTTACCATTCAAATGAAACTCAGCCTGCTTAGTTTGATCGGCATCATTGTCTCCGTGTGGCTGTATCGCAGACTGTAACTAGGACAAAAAGGAGAACTCCATTGATATCACAACAATCACGTCGAATTATTCTAGCTTCAACTTCACCGCGTCGGCAGGAGATTATTGCCTCCCTATGCATCCCATATGAAATACAGCCTAGTTTTGTAGACGAGGATACACCTCCAGACTGGACCCCTCGACAAATCGTTGAGGGATTAGCTTTACGCAAAGCAGAAACGGTGTATAATAAGGTCTCACACGTTGAGGAACCTTGCATTGTAGTAGGCAGTGATACGATTGTGCTGTTAGACAATCAGGTCATGGGTAAACCCAATGACGATAATGAAGCATATGAGATGTTGTCATTACTTCAGGGTCGAACGCATGAGGTATATTCAGGTGTAGCATGTATTGATGCAGCGACTGGAAGAACATTGGTGAATCATCGAGTAACCTCAGTGACAATGAAGTCCTTGTCTGCACAGACCATCCAATCCTATGTTAACAGTGGGGAACCATCGGACAAGGCCGGTGCTTATGCTATTCAAGGGCTTGGTGCAACACTGATCGATAGAATTGATGGCTGTTATTTCAATGTTGTGGGATTACCGGTATCTCTTCTCTCAGATATGTTATCGGAACTGGGCCTAGACGTATTATAATGCTAGTGTGTGTTGTTTGAGATCAATGGAAAGAGGGGAAAGAAGTGGAGTCGCAATCTATTTTATTACGCGACATCCCCCATGAAGAACGACCTAGAGAGCGCATGATGCATTATGGGGTAGATGCCTTAAGCCATGCTGAATTGCTGGCTATATTGCTACGAACCGGATCTTATCAGGAATCGGCTATTCACTTGGCTCAGCGTATTTTGAATCAAGTGGGAAGTATTAGGAATCTGGTAGACCTCAGCATCGAAGAATTAACACAGATCAAAGGAATTGGGAATGCTAAAGCTGTTCAGATCAAGGCAGCTATTGAATTGGGACAGAGATTGGTCAAAGCACGTATGGGCGATCCAGTGACCATTCGTAGTCCACGTGATGCAGCAGATGTTCTCAGAGAGCAATTAAGGTATTTGCAAAAGGAACATTTCATTTGTTTGTTTCTAAATACAAAAAATCACATCATTGCCCAAGAAACGCTTTCCATTGGGAGTCTAAATGCCTCCATTGTACATCCACGTGAGGTGTTTCGGGCTGCTATCAAATGTAGCAGTGCATCTATTGTATGTGCACACAACCATCCGAGTGGAGATCCGACGCCTAGTCCCGAAGATATCTCTCTGACATCCAGATTAGTGGAGGCAGGGAACATTGTGGGGATTGACGTATTGGATCACATTATTATTGGTGATGGTGAATATGTGAGTTTGAAGGAAAAAGGCATGATGTAATATAAAGTGAAATTGATGAGAAAGGGAGATTACAGCATGTTTGGTAGTTTCACGAAAGACTTAGGAATTGACTTGGGGACTGCGAATACACTCGTGTACGTTCGTGGCAAAGGTATTGTTGTGAGAGAGCCCTCTGTGGTGGCTATTAGACTAGATACGAAGAGCATTGAAGCGGTTGGTGAATCAGCCAAAAAAATGATTGGTCGTACACCTGGTAACATTCAGGCAATCAGACCGATGAAAGATGGCGTTATTGCTGATTTTGATATCACAGCAACGATGATTAAATACTTTATCAAACAAGCTCAGAAGCAACGTTCATTATTTCAACGTCATCCTAATGTTATGGTATGTGTACCTTCAGGTATTACGGCTGTAGAACAACGTGCAGTAGAGGATGCTACGAAGCAGGCAGGAGCACGTGAAGCCTATATTATAGAAGAGCCATTTGCAGCAGCCATTGGTGCAGATCTTCCGGTGTGGGAACCCACAGGAAGCATGGTGGTCGATATTGGTGGAGGAACGACTGAAGTAGCGGTCATCTCCCTTGGTGGCATTGTAACAAGTCGTTCTGTTCGCGTAGCAGGCGATGAGATGGATGAGTCTATTATCCAGTATATTAAACGTCAGTATAATTTAATGATAGGGGAACGTACTTCTGAGCAGTTGAAAATGGAAGTGGGCTCTGCTCTACCGCTAGAACAAGTGGAGACGATGGAAATTCGTGGTCGCGATCTAGTGTCGGGTTTACCTAAGACGATTACAATTACCTCGGATGAAATCAGTGAAGCACTAGGTGATACAGTAAATGCCATTATTGAGGCTGTTAAAGTAACACTTGAGAAATGCCCGCCTGAACTTGCAGCGGATATTATGGATCGTGGTATTGTATTAACAGGTGGTGGAGCACTCTTACGTAATTTGGATAAATTACTTGCTGAAGAAACGGGTATGCCAGTTATTGTAGCGGAGAACCCATTGGATTGTGTGGCAATTGGGACGGGTAAGGCACTTGAGAACATTCATTTGTTTAAATCCTCTGCTAGATCAAGACGGTAGGATGGATGTGTGTCAACCCCTAATATGGGAGAGAAATCAGTAATGTTAGAGGGTGCTGAAACTTGTTTAAGATGCTTGGTAACAAGAGACTGTTTGTTATATTAATTGGGCTAGTTATGTTTATTGGCTTAATGGGATTCACAATTGGACCTAGAACAACGTTGACTTGGCCTGAGAAGTTTGTCAGGGACACGGTAGGATTCGTACAAAATATCTTTTATAAGCCCGCTGGCTATATAGCGGGCTTGTTTGAAGATGTTGGTAATATGAGAGAGATTTACGATGAAAATGAGAGATTGAAAATTGCGTTAGCACAGTATGCGCGTGAGAAAACGCACTTCAACATTCTGGAAACAGAGAATGAACAGCTTAAAGAGGATCTTAAATTCACTACTGCACAGAGTACCAAAAATAATTATGAATTTAATATTACACAAGTGGTAAGTGTGAATTCTGATCCTAATAACCGATCTTTAGTCATCGATATTGGTTCCCGTGAGGGTGTGAAACTCAATATGTTTGTGACCTCCGTAAAAGGGCTTGTTGGTGTAATTAGTCAGGTGAGTAACTTTTCTTCCACGGTTAAGTTGATCACAACTATGGATGCTAATGATCCTAACATCAATTCTATTGCCGTGACAGCACTTGATAATAAGAACAAAACATTTGGAATTATTGAGAGTTACAATGAGGAAACGAAGAAGTTATTAATGACAAGTATCAAAGCCGATGATCCTTTGAAAAAAGATGATACGATTGTATCTTCGGGAAGTGGCGGTCTCTATCCCAAAGGAATTGTAATTGGAACTGTGGATAGCGTTCAAGAAGGCTCGATGGGATTGTTGAGAACAGCAACGATTACACCATCTGCAAGCTTCGTGGACTGGAAGCAATTATTTGTGGTGTTTACACCAGAGGTTGAAGAATAGTGATGATGCGTAGACCGATTCTTATCCTTTTGTTATTTGTCCTGTTCATCTTAGAGGGGGCTGTTATACCTTGGCTTGTACCCGATTCTTGGCAGACTAGAATCGTTCCAAATTTAGTCTATATCGTCATTTTATTTGTCACGATATATAATCATCGGCATACAGCATTGGTACTAGGACTCACTTTTGGGATGTTGCACGATATCGTTTATTACGGACAAATTATGGGTACATATTCTTTTGCTATGGGTTTTTCGGCGTACTTAATGGGCTTCATATTTCAAACTCCACGAGCGCCAATGCCGATCATGATGACTGTTATTGTCCTGGGCAGTCTGGTTTTGGATAGTACTTTGTTTGGTCTTTATACTATATTTCAGTTGAATCACATGACGTACGATTGGGCTTTAGTAAACCATATACTTCCCAATTTGTTTCTTCATTTTGTCTTTGGATTAGTTATCTATGTTCCCCTACGATCGCAGTTGGAGAAGGTGAATAAACGCAGCAGCAATGAGAAGACAGCTTAGACCTATTCCGACATTTTAGAGGTCAAAGCAGGAACTTTGGACTCCATGCACGAAATGAAAGAAGATGGGAGGGACAGGCCTATGACTGTAAAATCCAATCACGTTGTGATTAAGGGCATCAAAGATGGCCTGGTTTTCTTACTTAATGACGAGTGTGAATTTGAGAAAGTGTTGACTGAGCTTCGGTTTAAGTTAGAACACAGCCACCAAAATATTTTGACGGGTCCTATTATTCACGTGGACGTGAAGATGGGCTCCCGACAAATAACAGAAGGTCAAAAGCAAAGTATCTTAGATATTTTGAAGCAAAAAGGTAATCTACTGGTACGCTCAGTTGAATCAGCGGAACTACTACCTCAAGAAAAAAGTGATAGTGGTATCACTGTAATGAGCGGAATGGTGCGTTCTGGACAAATTTTACATCACGATGGCCAGCTTCTTTTTTTAGGGGATGTAAATCCGGGTGGTTCAATAACTTGTACAGGAGATATTTATATTTTGGGTGCACTTCGTGGTATGGCCCATGCGGGTGTAGATGGTAACAATGAGTCTATTATTGCAGCATCTCATTTTTCTCCCACACAGCTAAGAATATCCGAAATCATTAGCCGCCCACCTGATGAGTGGGAGACCCGAGAGACGAGTATGGAATTTGCATACTTGCAGGATGGTATGATGCAGATTGACAAGATGAATAATATTGTGCGGTTACGGCGTGATTTTAACATGTTTAAGGGGGTGTAGCACATGGGAGAGGCAATCGTCATCACTTCAGGTAAAGGTGGTGTTGGCAAAACAACGACTTCAGCTAATATTGGAACAGCACTTGCGCTGCTTGGCAAAAAGGTGTGTTTGGTGGATACCGATATTGGATTGCGTAATTTGGATGTTGTCATGGGATTGGAGAATCGTATTATATATGATTTATGTGATGTTGCTGAGGGAAGATGTCGCCTGAATCAAGCGCTTGTGAAGGATAAACGATTCGACGAATTATATATGCTGCCAGCAGCGCAGACTAAAGACAAAAACTCTATTTCACCAGAACAAGTTCGGGATATTATTCTTGAATTGAAGAAAGAATATGAATATGTCATTATCGACTGTCCAGCAGGGATCGAACAAGGCTTCAAGAATGCCATTGCAGGAGCCGATAAAGCCATCGTAGTTACAACACCTGAGAATGCGGCTGTAAGAGACGCTGACCGAATTATTGGATTGCTCGAAAGTTCCAATGTGGAGTCACCTAAGTTAGTTGTGAATCGAATACGTCCTAATATGGTGAAATCAGGAGATATGTTAGATATTGAGGATATACTTCAAGTGCTTAACATTGATCTCATCGGAATTGTTCCTGATGATGAATATGTCATTAAAGCGGCTAATAACGGAGAACCGACCGTCATGAATCCAGACTCCAAAGCAGCCATTGCTTACCGTAACATTGCGCGGCGTATTTTGGGGGATACTGTTCCATTGATGCAATTGGATAATAAAAAGGGTGCATTTAAACGATTTAAGAAGTTATTTGGAATGGGATAATACGGGTTATTTCTTTCATGTTGAACCAGTGCATTTGCACTGGTCTTTTTAATATAGCAAGTATGGCCTCTCAGTATACTATCTATACTTATAAGTGAAGCGGTTAGCCTCCCTTAGGTAGGGATAGCGAAACTGGTTCTTCTTGTGATTAGCTGGAGGAATTGTACATCTGAGGAGTTGACTCGCATGCTAACCACTTTAGCTACGATATTAATTATACAAATTATTTATGTTTCTTTTTTTACTTTGCGTATGATATTTACATTGAAGGGCCAACGATATCTTGCGGCAGCTCTAAGTACTGTTGAAATCACTGTATATGTTCTCGGATTAAATATGGTATTGAAGTATGTGAATCAGCCTTTGAGTCTGGCCGTTTATGCTTTAGGCTATGGACTTGGTGTACTCACAGGTTCATGGCTTGAGGGAAAAATTGCACTAGGATATATTACGATGAAGGTAATCCTAAATGATCCAGAGAGTAACATGGCTAATCATCTTCGTGACTTAGGCTACGGTGTAACAGCATGGGTAGGAAGTGGTAGAGACGGTGATAGACTGGTATTTGAAGTGTTAGCTAAACGGAAAAATCAAAAGAAACTTTATCAATCGATTCTCGACATGGACCCTAAGGCTTTTATAGTTATTACTGAGCCTATTCAATTGCACGGTGGGTTCTGGGCCAAAGGTTCAAAAAGATAAAGACCATAGTCTGTGAATCTCACTATTTCTAGTGATTTATAAGCGATAAGATAGGCATCCTTAGATGCTTCTTCTTATCGTTTGTTATTTATATAGGGAATAGCTTGTTCTAAATAACCGGACATCCTACATAAACATGGGAGTAAAAGCCTCCCAAGGGGGATTGACGAGATGATAAAAAATTCATCAATGAAGCAACGTAGAGAGGAACGCATACAGGAACTCCTCGATGTCAGTCCACAATTCAAGAAACTGCCAGTGTCACCTGTTGCTACAGTTAGATCGTATGACCCGCAAGATCAGTTGTCATACGAATATTCTGAATATCAAGAACGGGACCCTGAAGCCTTATGGAAGAAAGAACATGGACGATGGGGGGGGATAGAAGAGGAGAATAATAAACATTCTTTTGTGTCAGGCTTTATTTGGCGAATCATCGTTAGTTGTGTGTTGTTCGGAATGATATGGGGGGTATTTCGTACACATCAGTCATGGGCATTGCCCATCCAACATTATATTACCCAATCATTGAATCGAGAAATGAATTTTCAGGCAACTGAAGCTTGGTACGTTGCTCATTTTGGTGGCGCTCCCTCATTCATACCCATATTTAATAGTGAAGCTGAAACGCCACAGAAAATGAACGCATCCCTTTCATTAGTCCAGCCTATTGAAGGAAACATTGTTCAATCTTATGCTTTAAGTTTAAAAGGAATAGAAATTGCTCCAACAGGAGATTCAAATATGGCGCTTCAGGTTAAAAGCGTAGCAACAGGTCTGGTACTAGAGGTGTCGGACGATTCCTTAACGGGAAGGACCGTTACCATTCGGCATGGTGGTGGGATTGTGTCGATCTATGGGCATTTATCTAACACTGAGCTCAAAGTCAACGATTGGCTAGAGGCGGGAGATATTGTGGGTCAATTGCCGAATCGCGCAAATGGTCAGCTCTCCAACCTTTACTTTGCTGTTAAGCAGGACAACACGTATATTGATCCAGCGGAAGTGATTCATCTTGATTAATATCGGGGGTATAAGCTTATCCTTGCATCCACTCTTTGTGATTGTAATGCTAACTTCCATCTTAACCGGTCACTTCATAGAATTAATTACGTTGTTTGCGATTGTGTTAATTCATGAAATGGGACATATGAGCGCAGCTATGATATTCGGAATTCGCGTACGGTCGGTTCAATTGTTACCTTTTGGCGGAGTCGTTACGATTGAAGATGGAGGTAAGATGACTGTCTGGAAGGAAATCGCAATTGCTTTGGCGGGACCTTTACAGAATGTAATTATGATTGCAATCGCAATGTTCTTCAAGGAGATAGGTTCAGGAGATAGTGCGTTTCTATCTTATGTGATCCAGGGTAATGCTGTTATTGCTTTATTTAATTTGCTTCCTATTCTTCCACTTGATGGGGGGAAAATTACGCAAGCTTTTGTTAGTCGTTATATCGCCTATCACTCCACCTTGCTGTGGTCATCGAGAATTAGCATTGTAGCAAGCGGTTTTGTAATTTCGTATTCCTTATTGCCGTTAGCTCGAGGTGAAGGGACGATTCAACTCAATGTACTCATGATTGGAATATTTCTATTTTATTCAAATTACGTAGATTATAAGAATCTACCTTACCGATTTATGAGGTTTTTAATGAATCGAGAGCCGTTATATATAAAAAATTCTATTAATGGTAATTATGGGCATCCCATTATCGCTGATCCAGCGAAACATTTAGGTGGTATATTACGTCTATTTAAAAGAGATAAGTATCATTTAATCTATGTAATGAATAAACGAGGTATAATTAAAGGTGTACTTCCAGAACAAAGTATAATTTCAGCCTATTTTGCCCAAGACCGTCGTCTACCCTGACGTTTAACATGGAATAGAATAACATTAATATTTGAGATCTCATATAGAACATGAGATTTCTTCTAGCAGAGGTGAACCCATGAAATGAAACAGATGATTGTTCACTGTGAACCGAAGTTCACACAGATGGCTCTCATGGAGGAAGGAAAGCTTGTGGAGTTCGCAGCTGAGCGTAGTCAAAGCCAGAGTCAAAGTCTGGTTGGCAGTTTCTACAAGGGCCGTGTCGTCAATGTTCTACCGGGGATGCAGGCAGCTTTTGTTGATATCGGTCATAAGAAGAACGCCTTTCTATATGTTGATGATGTGTTACACCCCCATCTTGAGAAGCAGCCGAAGGATAAGCCTTCGATAGAAGAGTTATTGAAAATTGGACAAGAGGTTGTTGTTCAAGTGATGAAAGAACCATTACGAGGTAAAGGTCCTCGTGTAACAACTCATTATTCTCTTCCAGGACGATGGATTGTCTATATGCCTGTTGCTGATTATGTAGCGGTATCCAAAAAAATTCAAAGAGAAAGTGAACGAAATCGACTTAAAGCGATCAGTGAACGAATGAGAGCGAGTGGCGAAGGAATCATTGTGAGAACTGTTTCTCAGGACGAGAATCCAGAGGCCATTCATGGTGATCTGGATTTCTTACGATCACAATGGAAGTTGATACAAGAGCGTGCAGAGGTTGCATCGGCACCTTGCTTACTACATAAAGACCTTAGTATTGTTCAGCGTCTCATTCGGGATGTGTTGGATCCATTTCATGATGAACTTATCATAAATAATGATCGAGAAGCTCGAGAAGCGGAAACCTTCCTAGAGGAAATTGCAGGTGTGGGATATAACCCTGTGAGGGTATATCGTGAGTCTGAATGGATATTTAATGCCTATGGTGTGCAAGAACAATTGGAAAAAGACCTCGCCCGTAAGGTCACACTCTCAAGTGGGGGAACTATTGTGTGGGACCATACGGAAGCTTTGACTGTAGTCGATGTTAATACTGGGAAATATACGGGCGGAGATAGTCTGGAGGATACGGTAACATTGACGAATCTACAGGCTGCCGAAGAAATTGCTAGGTTGATTCGATTACGTGATGTAGGTGGTATTATAGTGATCGATTTCATCGATATGGAACAAGAAGAGAATCGCCAAAGCGTAATTGAAGTTCTAGAAGCGGGAATAAAGGAAGATCGAACCAAGAGTCAAGTTGTTGGCTGGACGAAGTTAGGTTTGCTTGAAATCACCCGTAAAAAAGTTAGGGATGATACATCCATGATGTTCTATTGTCCTTGTGATACTTGTGGTGGAACAGGCAGGATAAATCTTTTACATGTATATTGACTCATGTATCTGACTGTGCTATCATCTATTAGTATGTGTTTGGTGAAGATTTCTCCTACACATGCTGTAACCGCTCCAATCGGGTTATAAAGTGCAGTGTTGTATACAATGCTGCCACCTAGACTAGGCGAGTCTGAGACATGAAGGAGGTGCAAGAATATGTACGCAATTATTGAAACAGGTGGTAAACAGTACAAAGTTCAAGAGGGCGATGTATTGTTCATTGAGAAATTGAGCGTAGAAGACGGAGAAAGTATAACTTTCAATCGTGTACTAGCGGTTTCTGGTGACAATGGTTTGGTAGTAGGTACACCATTACTTTCTGGTGCGACTGTAACTGCTACAGCTGAGAAACATGGTAAAGGTCATAAGGTTGTTGTATACAAATACAAACCTAAGAAAAACTATCATGTGAAACAAGGTCATCGTCAACCATACACTAAAGTAACAATCGGAAAAATCCAGGCATAAGAAGGTGCGATGAATTGATTATCGTACGTATTTTTCGGAATAGTTATGGAGCTATCCAAAGTTTCAAGGTAAAGGGACATGCTGGTTACGCGAAAGCCGGAGAAGACATTGTGTGCGCTGGAGTATCAGTAGTCACAGTCGGAACGGTTAACTCGATCGAGTCATTAACGGGTATCTTGTTGGAAGCTACAATGCATGATGGTTTCTTGAGTGGAGTACTCCCTCATATTGAGGATGAGTCAACAGCAAGTAAAGTGCAGCTATTACTGGAGTCCATGGTACTTATGTTGAATGATATTGCTGAATCATACGGTGAGTATATTCAAATAGAGGAAGTTATTCTTTAAAGAAGGAGGTAGAAACCATGTTAAAGTTGAATCTTCAGTTATTCGCTTCGAAAAAGGGTGTAGGTTCCACAAAGAACGGTCGCGACAGTAAGTCGAAACGTCTTGGTGTGAAACGTGCAGACGGTCAAGTGGTTACTGGTGGAAGTATCTTGGTTCGTCAACGCGGAACAAAAATTCATCCAGGAACAAATGTTGGCATCGGTAAAGATGATACTTTGTTTGCTAAAGTGGAAGGCGTTGTGAAATTCGAACGTTGGGGCCGCGATCGCAAGAAAGTGAGCGTCTACCCGGTAAATCTCGCTCCTGTAGCGGCAGCATTGGAAGCTTAAATTGCTAACGTAACAGTAGAGTTAGGACAAGAAGCCTCCGGCCAATAAGTGCCGGGGGCTTCTTTGTAGGTTTTAGGATGATTTGGAGAGAAGGACTGTGCTATACTTATAATTGGTTAAAACAACCAATTGCAAAAAGAGGAACGGGGAGAAGCCGTGAAATCCTGGACAAGTTTATTGGCTTTAGCTGTCATATCCATATGGTTTCCTTTGTTTTTCTTATTGAGGTATGAGTCTTTACTGTGGGGTGTCCTATTCACTTTGTGGGTAGTTGCAGTGCTCTGGATCGGAATGAGATCTATTCAAAGAAACAGTGAAGTGAAACAGAAAGTGGCGATTCGAAGTATTGAACAGACAGCTATCAAGACTTTGAATCACCATCGACATGATTGGATGAATGAACTACAAATTCTGTATGGATATATCCAACTCGGAAAACATGATAAATCGGTAGGATGTGTGGGTAGAATAAAGGAGAGGATGGAAGTTGAAAGTAAGATTTCAACGCTCGGAATTCCTTCTTTGGTATTTTACCTACAATCCTTTCGCACAATAGGAAGCAATATTGAGCTTGAGGTCGTTGTCTTGAATGACCTTCAACTGGCGGACAGAATGAGACAGGAAGACAGTGAGATTTGGGTCTCTGCCATTATGCAGACAGTGAGAGCGTATCAATATAGTCACTTTGTAACCTCGGGGGAGAGTCGAAAGCTTATCCTTACTTTGTACGAGGAGCAAGGTGAAGTTGTGGCTCATTTTGAAGGTGAAGGATCTCAGGTTGATTCAGAAATGTTGCAGAAGCAAATTCATAATGTGGTGCAGAGCGGAAGATTAACAACGAAGCAGCTTCAGTCCTCACAAGCTTCGATTCAATTGCGAGTACCGTGTGATACATGAGGAAGGTGAAGTTATGTTTGTAGATAAAGCAAAGGTGTATGTAAAAGGTGGCGACGGTGGAGATGGGCTTGTCGCTTTCCGACGTGAGAAATATGTACCAGAGGGTGGACCAGCTGGTGGTGATGGAGGTAAAGGTGGCGATATCATCTTTAGAGTGGATGAAGGTCTTCGCACACTTATGGATTTCCGTTATCAACGCCATTTCAAGGGAAACCGCGGAATAAAAGGTAGGAATAAAAATCAACATGGTGCTAATGCAGAGCATGTGATTGTTCGTATTCCACCGGGGACTACATTGATAGATGATGATACAGGTGAGGTCATTGCGGATTTAACTCGGCATGGTCAACAAATTGTAATTGCAAAGGGTGGACGAGGCGGAAGAGGGAATACGCGATTCGCTACGATCAGTAACACCGCACCTGAAATTGCTGAGAATGGTGAAGAAGGTCAAGAACGATATGTCGTACTTGAAATGAAAGTTATGGCAGATGTCGGATTAGTTGGATTTCCGAGTGTAGGTAAATCAACACTTTTATCTGTTGTTTCTGGAGCTACTCCAAAAATTGGTGCGTATCATTTTACAACGATAACACCTAATCTTGGAGTGGTGGATGTAGGGGATGGACGTAGTTTCGTTATGGCCGATTTACCAGGACTTATTGAAGGTGCTCATGAAGGCATCGGACTTGGACATGAGTTTCTGCGACATGTAGAGCGAACAAGAGTTATTATCCATGTTGTGGATATGTCTGGTTCTGAGGGACGAGATCCTTTTGAAGATTGGATTAAGATTAACGAAGAGCTTGAATTGTATAACCCTGCACTTATGAAGCGTCCGCAGATTGTTGCAGCTAACAAAATGGACATGCCTGAGTCCGAAGAAAATTTGGCCTCTTTCCGTGAGCGTGTACAACAACTCAGACCTGAAATGGTGATTATGCCAATCTCCTCAGTTACACGTAATGGAGTTCAGGAATTATTGTATCGTGCCACGGATATCCTTGACCAAATTTCTGAAGAGCCTGTAATTGAGGAAGTCTCAGAAATAGCCGAAAGAAAAGTATACAAGTTAGACAAGAAGGATGAAGATTCATTCAAGATCGTTCGTGAGAATGAGGCCTTTGTTGTTCATAGCGCCAAAATTGAGCATATCATGAAAAGAATGCAGTTGAATTCCCATGAAGCGATCTTAAAGCTAGCTCGTATTCTTCGTAGTATGGGTGTGGACCACGAGCTTCGTGAGCTTGGAGCTGTTGATGGAACGATTGTTCGAATTGCTGATTTCGAGTTCGAATTTGTCGAAGGAAGCAGTTATTATTAAGTGAGACACTACCGTATGTGGTACTTTCAAAGTACTGTATACGGTTTTTTTTATGGAAAAAGGTTAGAGTCTATTGACCACTAAAGGTAAAATCTATTATAATTGTCCACAATACGCAAACAGCAGTCTTTGAGGAGAGGACGTTCGTGAAAGAACGCTATTACCTAGTTCGGGAGGACATTTTACCGGAAGCGGTCATTAAGACGATGCGAGTGAAGCAATTACTTGCTGCCGGAGAAGTGAAGACGGTACATGAAGCCGTCGAACAAGTTGGTTTAAGTCGCAGTGCCTTTTATAAATATAAAGATGGAATCCATCTCATTCATCAATTAGAACGTGAACGGATTGTCACCATATCCATTGATCTAGAACATCGCTCAGGAATGTTATCTAAGGTGCTCAGTCTTGTAGCAGGTTTTGGAGGTAATGTTCTAACGATGCATCAGAGTATTCCGTTGCAAGGTGTTGCAAATGTGGTCATATCGGTGGAGATTTCGCGAATGAGTGAGGAGCTTGGTGATATGATTATAGGGATGAAGGCTGTCCCAGGAGTTAAACGTGTTCATATGATTGGTCAAGGCTAGTCATTGTAGCATTGTAGAAATATAGAATATAAGGATAAGTAGTTCGGGAGGTTATGTTAAATGAAACCAGTAAAAGTAGGCTTATTAGGTTTAGGAACTGTAGGAACAGGTGTTGTTCGTATTGTAGAAGGTAACCAAGAGGATCTAAGTAGTCAAGTGGGATCACCCATCATTATTGAGAAAATTGCAGTGAGAAGCAGCGATAAAATTCGAGATATACCGATTGATCCTAATAAACTTACAGAAGATCCATGGGAAGTTATTCGTGACCCTGAGATTGATGTCATAGTAGAAGTTATGGGAGGTATTGAGCCGACCAAGGCTTATATTTTAGAAGCTCTAGAACGTGGTAAGCATATTATCACAGCTAATAAAGATCTTATGGCCCTCCATGGCTCAGAAATTTTAGCGAAGGCTCAAGAGAAGCAATGTGATGTGTTCTATGAAGCAAGTGTTGCCGGTGGGATACCCATTATTCGTACATTAATAGAAGGATTTTCTTCAGATCGAATATTGAAAGTAATGGGCATTGTGAATGGAACAACGAACTTTATTCTGACCAAAATGAGTCAGGAAGGTGCCTCTTATGATGATGTACTACAAGAAGCTCAACAGCTTGGATATGCTGAATCTGACCCTACATCTGACGTCGAAGGCTTAGATGCTGCACGTAAAATGGCAATTCTAGGGACCCTTAGTTTCCGTACTAATGTCGAACTTCATGATGTGAGTGTGCGGGGTATTTCCCAGGTAAGCAAAGAGGATATTACCTATGCCAAGCGTCTAGGTTATGAAATGAAGCTTCTGGGTATTGCTGAACGTGAAGATGAAGAGTTCAGCATTAGTGTACAACCGACGATGGTACGTCGTAATCATCCAATAGCTTCTGTTAACGGAGTCTTTAACGCGGTATATGTATACGGAGAAGCTGTTGGAGAAACGATGTTCTATGGGGCTGGAGCAGGGGCAATGCCTACAGCAACATCAGTAGTAGCTGACCTCGTGGCTGTTATTAAGAATTTGAAGCTTGGTGTGAATGGCCTTAAGGCAATCGTTCCGTACAAAGAGAAAAAGCTCAAGAGTGATGAACAAATCAAATATAAGAACTTTATTCTATTACATGTAGATGATAAAGCGGGTGTGCTTGCTCAAATTACACAGGTATTTGCTCAGTTTGATGTCAGTCTTGAATCCGTAGTACAACAGCCGAGTGAACATAACCCAGAAGCTGAAATCATTATTGTTACACATGATGCAAGCAAGGCAAGTATGAATAAAGTGCTACATCATTTTGAAGGGCTTGAAGTCATTCGTAGAATCAAAAGTGTGTATCGTGTCGAAGGTTAATCGTTAATTCTAGAAGTTTGTATTAAGGATGAATACAGACTCAGTCTGTACAACAATGATCTGAATAGGTGATCAGGCAGGGTCGGAAGATGACTGTGAGTTCTACTGCGGAATTAAAGACGGAATTGAAAGAGGTACGAGTATGATTAGATCGGAAGGTGTACGAGTCAAGCTACCAGCGAGTACAGCCAATTTGGGACCGGGGTTTGATACGTTAGGTATGGCATTATCGCTATATGCATGGATAGAAATGAAAGTCTCTGAACAGACATCATTCCATTTCTATGGAGATGAAATGAAGGGAATCCCTAAGGATAAAAGTAATCTCGTGTATCAAGTTGCCCAAATGGTGTTTGATGAAGCGGGTGTGCAGATCCCAGATATTGAAATTTCTATGTATTCAGAAATACCGTTAACCAGAGGACTTGGAAGTAGTGCATCGGCAATTGTAGGGGGAATGGCTGCTGCTAATGCTTTAATAGGCTCACCATTAACTGATGCTAAACTTTTTGATATGGCAGCGGCTCTAGAGAAACATCCTGACAATGTTGGAGCGTCGTTATTCGGTGGTATTATTACAGCTATTTGGGACGGTACACATGCAGATTATATAAGAATGGAACCGCATGAAGATTTAGAAGTACTTGTGGTTATTCCTGAGTTCCAGTTGTCTACGTCCGCAGCGCGTAAAGTACTCCCCGTGCAGATAAGTCGAGAGGATGCTGTATTCAATATTAGTCACTCTTCATTGTTAGTAGCGGCACTCTCAAGTGGGAGGTTTGATCTGATAGGAACTTCTATGCGTGATCGGCTTCACCAACCCTATCGTGCAAGTCTAGTCCCTGGGATGTCAACGATCTTAAGGGATGCATCCAATCATGGAGCATTAGGTATTGCGCTGAGTGGTGCTGGCCCAACTTTGCTTGCCCTGGTGGATCGAGGAAGTCAGCAGAAACATAATCTAGAATCCTATTTGATTCGGACGATGAATGAACATGGTATTCAAGTATCTGCAAGATGGCTTGAACCCTCAAAAGACGGTGTTGTTATCTATACAGATGTTCAGACGGAAGCGTTTATAGATATGATAAAAGGGGAAGTTAAGGCATGAAACGAATAGCGTTGCTGCCAGAGGGATCGGTCTCCCATGAGGCTGTAGTTCACTTATTTGGAAATGAGCCGGTGGAATTCGTTCACCATAAACTAATATCAGATGTATTTCTTTCTACAGTTCAAGGAAACAGTGATTATAGCGTGATCCCGATTGAGAATACAATTGAGGGTTCTGTAAGCCTGCATATGGATTGGTTAGTGAATGAGGTGGATATCCCTATGCAATTGGAATGGGTATATCCCTCAATACAGAATTTAATTGGTAATAAAGAAGAATTTATGAACGAAAATGATAACTTAGATCTAAGTAAAATCACTAAAATTTTATCTCACCCGGTAGCGACTGCGCAATGTCAGCAGTTTATACGTAATCATGCTCCACAGGCTATATTGGAGAACGTAGGAAGTACTTCTGAGGCTGTTGAGATCGTTAAGACTCATACGGGACAAGGGTGGGCTGCTATTGGAACGTTACTTGGAGCGAAAACTCATGGTTTGGATGTCATAGCAACACGTATAACGGATCATGATAACAACTTTACGAGGTTTGTGCTTATTGGTGCAGACTCGATTGAGCTTCAACGTCCAAGTACCCAGACGAAAACAAGTATTACTGTTACACTTCCTGAAGATTATCCAGGAGCACTTCATCAGGTATTATCAGCCTTCGCATGGAGAAAACTGAATTTATCTCGGATTGAATCTCGCCCTACGAAGAAGAGGCTTGGGAGTTATTATTTTTATATTGATATACTTGAAGAAATGAATAAGTTATTGCTACAAGCTTCTATTGCTGAGATTGAAGCAGTGGGTTGTCAGGTGCGTATCTTGGGTTGTTATCCTATTTATAGCTATGAGAAACAAAATTCGGAGGTGCAGTAATTCATGTCAGAGCAATGGATATACTTAGATGGACAATATGTAACAAAAGAAAATGCAAAGGTGTCTGTGTTTGATCACGGTTTTTTGTATGGGGACGGTATTTTTGAGGGAATCCGAATCTACGACGGTAACATATTCAAGTGTGCTGAGCATTTGGGTCGCCTTTACGATTCAGCGAAATCGATTGGTCTTGTTATTCCACTCGCCCAAGACGAAATACGTGAAGCTATGGCTGAAACGATTCGCCGCAATGATATGCGTAATGGCTATATTCGTTTAGTTGTATCTCGTGGTGTTGGTAACTTGGGCCTAGATCCTCGTCGTTGTGCAAACCCCACGATATTAATTATAGTGGAGCAACTTGCTATTTATCCTGAGGAAGCATATATTAACGGGCTTAGAGCAGTTTCTGTATCCCAACGTCGGAATCTTCCGGATGCTCTTAATCCTAAGATAAAGTCATTGAACTATTTGAATAATATTCTAGTGAAAATGCAATCTAACTTTGCCGATGCTGATGAAGCTATCATGATGAATGCTCAGGGTTATGTAACGGAAGGATCGGGAGACAATATTTTTATAGTGAAAAATAATGTCATTTATACCCCTCCTTGCTATCTAGGAGCACTTGAGGGTATCACTAGATTGGCGATTATCGAATTATGTGAAACATTAGGTTATAAACTTAAAGAAGAACCTTTTACAATGCATGATGTGTATATTGCGGATGAAGTCTTTTTCACAGGAACTGCTGCTGAAGTTATTGCGGCAAGAGAAATTGATGGAAGAGTGATCGGTTCGGGACAAGCAGGACCAATTACATTAAAGCTGCTTGAAGAGTTCCGCAAAATCGTAAGTTTAGACGGATATAAGGTGTGGGAAGCGTAAATAAAACGGATGTTAGGTTCTAATATATGAGGAAAATCCTTTCATGCATAAGCATGGAAGGATTTTTTTTGTGATGAATGATGTCATCCGCCCAACACTTGCATAAGATGAAAGTAACGAAGGCGGGCTATAGTCTGCTTATAAGAAGTTTAGGAGGTTATTGTCGCGTGAAAATACACATGGTTAAGAAGGGTGATACTTTATACGAATTATCTAAGAAGTACGGGGTCGCATTGGAAAAGATAATCGAGGTCAATCCTCAACTCTCTAATCCAGATCAACTAAGCGTGGGAGATAAGATTAAAATTCCATCGCAAGCTACCCCAGTTCCAGTACCTGAACATATTATCCATAAACATGCTGTGAAGCAAGGAGATAGTCTTTGGAAGTTATCTAAGGCTTGGGGTATTTCTTTACAAGAGATGATTGAGGCTAATCCGCAACTGAAGAATCCTAATGCTCTGCTGCTTGGTGAAATTGTGAATATTCCTAAATCAGGGGTATCGGAACAACCGCAGCAGCATAATCAGGTTGTGGATAAGACGGTGCCGGGTAGTAAAACTTACACAGGGCCTAAGGAGAACGTGACTGCACCTAAAGAGATTGTGACAGTACCTAAGGAAATTGTGACTGCTCCTAAGCCTATGCCACCCGTTATACCGCAATTGCCCCAACTTCCAGAAATGCCAGTGCAACAGCAGGAGAAAGTATCCACTACACCTCTGCCGAATCCTCCACCAGCACCAGCACCAACACCAACACCAACACCAACACCAACACCAACACCAACACCAACACCAACACCAACACCTGTAGCACCAATACAATCACCAGTCTTTGAGAAGTCAGTAGCTCCTGTCCAACCTTTACCTACTAAAGAAAGCTTAGAGGTTGAGCATTTCGAGATGAAGCAGCATTTATTCATTCAGTTTCCAGTTCCAGCTCAAGAGGTAATGTATGAGAAACAACCAGTAGTAGAAGTTAATCCTATATCTTGTAGTGATACGATACCTCAAGGTATGGAGAAAACATCATATTATCCAGGTTTAACAGACAATAGTTTTTTTACGCAACCTACGCAGTTTAACTGTTCACCATTCTATGAACAATCGAACTTAGGAGGACAGAATTGGGCTAATGCTCAAGGCGAGCAGCCTTGTTATCCTGAAGTATTCCCAATGAGTTATGCGAACCCGGAAAGTTACATTTCATCTAGTATGCCTACACCTCTATCACAGTCAGTATTCGAGGAGAATTCTCAATTTGTGAACTTTGCTCCTACACCAATGCTTATGGCAAATGAAATGGCATCGGTATCCGTAAACTATTCTCCTTACTATTCATGCACACCACCTTATGAATGGACTTACCCACAGCCAGAGGTACAAGGTGGATATCAAACAGTCCCAATGGCTCCATATGGAGCATATGGTTCAGGTCATTCAATGCCGGAGAATGCTCCTCCAAAAGACTGCGGTTGCCGACAACCGGATGAATTACTACAAGCAGAAGTATCTGAATTTGATTCAATTGAAGAAGCCACCATTGAGAACTCTGATGAACTGTTGGGTCCAAGAGAGGAAGTAGAAGGTGAAGAGGCGACTAATGGTTATCAAGCAATAATTAAATCTGCTCCAAAGAGCAATGTAACACCGCGCAAAAAACAAGCGAAATCTAAAACTTCCCGGCAAAGACGTCATAATCCGTGGATTAATGGATAAGTGAAGGGGAGATAGATACAAGATGATTTCCTAGTGCTTCAAAAATACAAAGGAGATCTCCAAAATCACTATAATAGTGGATTTGGAGATTTCCTTTGTATTTTTTCTTTCTTTTGATTTCATTAAAATTACTGCTTGCAATACTAGCTATTTATATGTTATATTATTTATCCGGTCGTTGTTAAGGCGAATGGTTGAAGAGATATTTTAATAGAATGATATAATTCAATTAAAAACTTCAAAAAAAGTTCTTGCATTAAAACATAAGACATGATATGATATAGAAGTTGTCGCCGAGAACAACTGATGACAACGAAAGAGTAATTGATCTTTGAAAACTGAACAACGAGTGAGTAAAGATTTCACGAAAGTGAGATCAAAACAAATGAGAAATCATTTGGTAGAGAATGCAAATTCTCGCCAGTTTGTTTCAAAATGAGCATATCGCTCTTTTCATTCGATGGATGTTGGGTCGCTGCAAAGTTGATCTGGCATTCATCTCCAGATGATTCCGAAATTGTTGCAAAGCAATTTAGAAATCATCTCTATTGGAGAGTTTGATCCTGGCTCAGGACGAACGCTGGCGGCGTGCCTAATACATGCAAGTCGAGCGGAGTTGATGGAGTGCTTGCACTCCTAATACTCAGCGGCGGACGGGTGAGTAACACGTAGGTAACCTGCCTGTAAGACTGGGATAACTACCGGAAACGGTAGCTAATACCGGATAATACATTTTCTCTCCTGAGAAGATGTTGAAAGGCGGAGCAATCTGTCACTTATAGATGGACCTGCGGCGCATTAGCTAGTTGGTGAGGTAATGGCTCACCAAGGCGACGATGCGT
>NZ_JBNPWS010000007.1:0-186689 GCF_050433705.1 Paenibacillus sp. DS2015
ATTAAAGGGCTTTTGACCCGTAGCGTACTTCCATCGTACAGAGGCGCTCGTTTTTTTACAAAGCTGAAATTTATCCATCTACAGGAATCTAACGGGATACGATAGTGTCTATATTCCACTCGACTTTTCGAATTGTCATACCGCCAGACTCTATAAAATAAGTATTAGACTGACGTTAGAAAATGAAACCCAGTCTAATACTTTATTTTCTGCTGACAACAGGAGTAATAATCGCTGCGGATTCCCCTACGGCTTTTGGAGTTGGAGTCTAGCGAATATCTCGTATTGTAACATTCGTACTGTAAACCATAGAATCACTGGACAATTTAAAAGAAGGATAATTAGGATCTGCATCAAGTCGCATGAATTCTTCGTAATAAATCGCTTGCTGGGGGTTGATGAGTAAAGGGATTAGGCCGGCGTCGACGTTAATATCTCCGCTATCTGGTCCGTTTATGATCAACAACACGGATATGCCATCACAACCACAACCTTCCGTGTCATAAAAAAGTTTGAAGTACCCTGGTTGATCACCAAGACTTGTTTTCAATCTATCTTCTGCCAGTGGAGTTAGTTGAATGATCATAATATACGCACGCTCCTTCAATAATCATGATGTGCTTGAGAATCTAATATACTATAATCCATTATACATTATCGGAAGTCAACATCAGTTTCTTGTTGTCTATGCTAACCACTCACCTAGTTTGGGTTTCTTTATCGTACATATCACAGGGAAAATCAAAGAGAGCGCTAGCGTAACAACCGCCATCAGGACTCCTGCCGAATGGAGTGTTAACAATATATACATCAAGTACCCAATGGGGGTGAGGAGAATGAAACCAGGTACAGCAAATAGAACCGAGGTCCATGTCCAAGCGCCTTCCCGCATGGCAAGCGACAAATTCAATCCAATCAGGCTAAATAGGAGTGGCCAGATGAACAGATGACTGCCGCCAGGCAGATATACTGTCGTTACTACACTCATAATAAGCCATAACAATAGTGTTCCAATCCATACATTCTCCGTACGAATATATTGTGAAAGCCAACGAACTAACACGAACACCACGAGAAACGTAAGGAATAACACACTCAGCAGATAGTAAATACTAATATGAGGGTTTAGCAGAATAGATTCATATTGTTTATCTGAAACATTTGATCTTAATATGTCCCATAAGAGTGTAATCCCTCCACTTACGATTACCATGCTGAGCAGCGAAATGAAGAAACCTCCCATTATGCCCCTAAGACTCAACCTCCGGCGACGAAGTCCATACCACACTGTTATGAGAAACAGCAGTACGCCGAATGTCATCAACCAGATGCCTAAAGACTGCGGATAACTGACCATGGTTGAACCCACGATATTGAAGTATACGCGATCTTCTTGTTCAATTTGGTTCAGATCCAAATTCCCAAAATGCTGAGATAAGCTAAGCATGTATTCGCCATGGTGTTGCAGACTTGATTGATCTAGATTTTCCGGAGTATCGATAGGTTGGTGATAGGCATCTAACCCCATCCCAGAGGCAAAGTTTAGTCCTGCAAGTCCTCCTTCACGAAACATTGTCATATCCGTGTCATTGGGCATTAACTTATATATATTATAGATGAATGAGTATGCGATGGGTTGAGGAGCTGCTTTAATAAACTCTTGAATAAGCCACCCATTCTGATCGCTAGTCTCAAACATAAATGAAGGACCTTTGTTACCACGAGCTTCGAAATTAAGTACAAGACCAATATCTTTAACCCACGGATGTTCTTTAACAAAAGCTTTAGCCCCGAGTAATCCCGTTTCTTCTCCATCTGTCATTAGCAATATAAGATCATTCTTCAAAGGAGCTGTCGCCAGCACAGCACGAGCCGTCTCCAACATCGCTGAAATCGCTGCACCATCATCAGAAGCACCGGGCCCAGTGCGTACGGTATCATAATGTGCTGTGATCATAACGGCTTTGCTATGATCTGTACCTGGAATACGCGTGATGATGTTCTCAATGTTCCCTGACAAGTTGAAATTTTCAGTAGAGAAAGCTGAACTCACATGGGACATCTGTATTTCAGGTTTTAAGCCGAGACTTTCAAGCTCTGATATCAGATAATCGCGTACTTTATCATGCGCAGGTGTCTCAATAGGGTGTGGTTCCTTCGCAATCATGTGTAGCTTTTCCATCGCTCGGGCGGAAGAAAACTGATCTAACGGAGCCTTAGAATCGACAGGACTAGGGGCTTTAATCTGTAGTAGACCGATTAAGATAGAAGCTCCAATAAGTACAGGGATAACAACCCAGTTTATCCATCTAACGGAGACATATGTAGAATGATGTTTAGTACTGGCTGGTCGTATAGGATAATTTGAACTCACAATTCACCCTCCTTATTTGGAAATATATACAACATATTTAGTATAATCGATTTCCATAGGAAGGGTTATGACATTTTCAAAGGATATCCGATACGACACTTCATCTTGGAGAAACAATGGGATAGGGATCTCTACACCTTATTGGTCCTTACGACTTTCGATTGAGCTGGCGGTATTCTGTAGGTGACATACCACTCCATTTGTGAAACTGTCTAGAGAAATAAAGCGCATCATTAAAGCCAACCGATGAAGATACCTGATCGATCGTTAGAGATCCACTAAGCAAATCTTTTGCTTTATCCATTCTTACCTTCAATAAGTATTGCTTAGGAGACATTCCGGTCTTCTGTTTGAAGGCTTTGGATAAATGAGCCCGATGATAGCCTAGGGTTGTGGCCATATGTTCGATGCTAATATGTTGATGGAACTGCAGTGAGATCCAACGGATCGCCTGATCGATCTGACGGTCAATGACATCAGGCATTTCCTTGGGAAGCACAGGTAGAATACTTCTATTCGTTAATCCGAACTGATGGAGCAGTAACCGCAGCCAACCTGAGGCCTCTAGACTTTCCAGACGTGGATAAGCAGATTGTTGAAAAGACAAACGAATACGTTCATATATGGAGTGGATCTCTGTCAGATGCTCTAAGTGTAACAAGGGTCTATTCTGAGTAATGCCAATCTCGCTAAGTAGCTGCAGAGCCGTATTTCCTTGCAGAGCTACCCAGGCATAATGCCAGGGAGCATCTATGTCTGCCTGATAGCTGAATAGTGAGCCGGGAAAAATAACGAATGTGTCACCTACCTGACATTTATAAGAGATATTGCCACTCTGAAAGATGCCTTCTCCTTCCATGACCGTATGAATGAGATAGTAATCGTGAACAGATGGCCCAATCTTATGAGACGGGAGCGGTTTACCTTCGCCGCTAAACAATACGGTTAGGTCAAGTTCATCAGGGTAGGGATTAAAACCTGATGTAAAGTCATAATGTTCGGGATCCATTGACGTCCTCCTGTGATAGATTGCAATAAAATTAGATTATTACGGACTTAGTTTAAATGCAACAAAGATCCATATGTTGCCTGTATTTATCCATACTCATTATGCTCTTATTAATTTATAGTGAAGATAGAAGAGAGCAGCGAATAATACTGTCAGTATAGCATTAATAGGCTATGATCATTCTGTTGTAGCATATTACATAGTTATGTCAGTATCGTTCTCATCAACTATAAGGAGGAATATTCTACATGAATAAAATTACATTTATCGGAGCAGGTAGCACTGTGTTTGCCAAAAACGTATTGGGTGACTGTATGAAGACTACAGCGCTGCAGGGTTTCGAGCTTGCTTTGTTTGATATTGATTTACAACGGCTTACGGATTCGGAGAACATGTTAAATAATATAAAAATAAGTAGTGGCAGTACCTGTACTGTGAAAGCTTACCTGAATCGCAAAGAAGCACTGCGTGGAGCTAAATATGTCATTAATGCGATTCAAGTGGGTGGCTATGATCCATGCACAATTACAGATTTCGAGATTCCGAAGAAGTATGGTCTACGTCAAACCATTGCAGATACGGTTGGCATTGGTGGTATTTTCCGTAATTTGCGTACTATTCCGGTTATGCTGGATTTTGCAGCTGATGTAAGAGAGGTCTGTCCTGATGCGCTCTTCCTGAACTATACCAATCCGATGGCAGTCCTGACGAATGTTATGAGTACCTATGGAGGCGTGCAGACCGTAGGACTATGCCATAGTGTACAACATTGTGTTGCTGGCTTGCTTGAGCCTCTTGGAATGGATCAGACGGGGGTTCAGGCTAAGATTGCGGGTATTAATCATATGGCTTGGTTGCTAGAGGTTACGAAAGACGGAGAAGATCTGTACCCTGAAATCAAACGACGCGCAGCGGACAAGCAAAAAGAACATCATACAGATATGGTCCGTTATGAAATGATGCTGAAATTTGGCTATTATATTACTGAGTCGTCCGAGCATAATGCGGAATACCATCCTTATTTTATCAAACGTAATTATCCTGAATTAATTGAACGGTTTCAAATTCCGCTGGATGAATATCCACGCCGTTGTGTAGAACAAATCGATCAATGGCAGGAAATGCGTGAAGAATTGGTCAATAATAAAGAACTTCAGCATGAGCGCTCACACGAATATGCATCCTACATCTTAGAAGCCATAGAAACCAATGTTCCATTCAAAATAGGTGGTAATGTGATGAATACGGGATTGATCACCAATCTGCCGAGAGAAGCATGTGTAGAAGTTCCTTGCTTTGTTGATAGCAGTGGAGTAACGCCAACTTTCGTAGGTAATTTACCTCCACAATGTGCAGCATTAAATCGCACAAACATTAATACACAGCTATTAACGATAGAAGCGGCCGTTACACAAAAGAGAGAGCATATCTATCACGCAGCCATGCTGGACCCACACACGGCGTCCGAGTTATCAATGGATGATATTGTGAGCATGTGTGATGAGTTGATCACTGCCCATGGAGACTGGTTACCACAGTATAAGTAATGTGTGACAAGGGACGGATTAAGAAACGGTTGATGAATAATGACCGATAATAGAGGTACACCGAGATTGGCGTAGGCGTGTCCTAGCAACAATGGAAAAAAAGCTCTGTTCGCGTCGTTCGCGATCAGAGCTTTTTTTTATATTAGGAAGACCTGCAAACACATGTTAGACTGCCAAAGAGCCACTTAAACGGTTCGTTGGGTCATAGTTCCTTTATTGTTCTTTATATGATTCGGCAATTGCGTTAGCTGCCACAATCGCATTATACACATCGTCAGGAGTTACAGGGAATGGCATATTGATCATAGTGTCATTAGGTGCACATGACAGTTCAGCGACTTGACGCCACTCGGATTCTACAAATTTATCAACACCAAGATCTTTTAAGGTGAGTGGAAGCTGAACGTCCTTAATGATCTGGATAACGGTCTCTAATTCTTCTTTTGGAGCATTTTCAAGTACGAGCTGTGCCAGAAGGCCAAATGTTACTTTCTCACCATGTTGGGCTTTGTGTAGGGAATGAACTGCAGTCATACCATTATGAATCGCATGAGCCGCTGCCAGTCCACCAGATTCTGCGCCGACACCACTGAGATAGATTGTCGCTTCAATTGTATTTTCTACCGCTTTTGTTACCACTTTCTTATCTACCGCCTTTTTAGCGTTAACGGCATTATCCAGCAAGGTATCATAGCACAAGCGTGATAAGCCAAGTCCTGTAGTAGATGGCTTCATTAGCACGAGGTTATCTCCGTTGGATTGGTAACAAGCACGAGCTTCGAAATAGGTTGCGAGAGCATCGCCAATTCCAGCTGCAAAGAAGCGTGCTGGAGCGGCAGCCAATATTTCAATGTCAGCAAGAACGATATCAGGATTTTTAGGCAAGAAGAGATATTCGTCAAAAGAACCGTCTTTTTTATAGATAACAGCTAGAGCTGTACATGGAGCATCTGTAGATGCAATGGTAGGGAAGATTACGACAGGTAACTTCTCATAATAGGCGGTTGCTTTGGCTGTATCTAAAGTTTTACCCCCACCAATTCCAACGATGATGTTAGCTCCTGCGTTACGGACCGACTCGCGATGTTTTTCAATTTCTTCTTTTGTACATTCGTAGTTGAATTTCTCGAAGGTTACTTTTCCGCCTGCTGATTCTATGGAAGATCCTGCTTCTTTTTTAGCACGATCTAGAATAAATTCATCACAAATAATGTATGCATTGTCTCCGTAATTCTTTATATAATCGTTCAGTTTAGAAAGCAAATTACGTCCGGAAAGAAATTTGCTAGGTGAGGTAATCGATTTTACGAATTCAGTCATTGTAATAGCCTCCATCAATTTTTTGTCTATCGTCTTAAATAGCTACCATATAGTATTAACCTAAGTCTCCAAAAAGTATGCTGAGCACACTGTGTACCTTTGAAAACTTGTGGAGAGCAAACTATTGGTTAATGGCATTAATTAAAAAGATTAATACTATTAATTAATCATATACCTTTATTTTAAATTTGGGAAGTTATCGATTGGGGGAATTGATCTTCGAGAACAAGCAACTAAGATCCTAGCCAACGTTTTGTATGGGGACGCAACTTTAGATGTGGTGCCAAGTTTTATTGATTCCGACAAGATATCAGTTTGGGCTAGAAGTGAAGTGGGAACTCTGACTATTAGCAATTTAATTAATGGTTATGTGGATGGATCATTTAGACCAAAGACCAATTTAACGAGAGCAGAAGGACAAGCTTCAACTTCTATTTTTATATTAAGTTGATAATAGAAAGTTGGGGAGGATGTACAGGCTAGCGCCTGTACCTAAAGTAGACCGTAACGGTTATAATAGCTTGAGTGGAAAAAATTATTATTTGTACGAGGATGACAAATGTGTTAGTTATTTTAATACATATTAGGGGTTGAGTTTATGACTAAACTTTTTGCTATTAGTGGGCACACTGGTGCTGGTAAGAACACCCTAATCAATAGAGTGTTGGGGTTGGACAATGAACTAATTTATTTTCCAAGTGTGACGACACGTGAGATAAAGACCGGAGAGCAGGAGGGCATTAATTATTTTTATCGTACAGTTTCTCAGTTTAATCAGATGATAGAGAATAATGAATTCATTGAGTATAGCGAGCACTATGGTAGTTTTTATGGTAGCCCAGAAAAGCCCTATCTAGAAGCACTAGAACAAGATCTATCGCCTATTGTTGATATTAATGTCGATGGTGCCATGAGCTTCAAGCGTAGGTTTGGGGATGATTGTGTTACTGTGTTTGTCAAGACCCCCTCTACACAGATTAGACATAAACGTTTAGAATTACGGGATGGTGAACTAGCCGTCGAGCGTGAGAAAGCAGTGGAGTATGAGAAGTCGTTGATTGGTGAATTCGATTATATGCTAACTAATGACGACCTAGAATCGGCCGTGGATATCTTAGAAAGCATAGTGATAAATGAGAACTATATTGGTGACGAGAAAAGAAAGCATCTTATTAAGCCATTCAATTGCGTGCAAGTGGAGCTTTTGACTAGTATTACTTCTACTGTTGTGAAGCATGACATCATGTGTGAGGAGTTCAGGGAACTAGATCAAGGTCTTACAAGTATTATCTTTGGAGAACTCTGTGGAATTGAGCCATTGCTACATTTTGGTTTTCAGAACATATCTTATACTCCAATGCGTAAGTAGTGGGATGTGCCGCAATACTAGATAAAACGGCACTATTGGCCAGCGATACTGAGAACGTTGGTACGATATATGAACAGATTTCACCAATTCTTACCGTTGCAAATCATGAAAAGTCATATTTGAGATCGTTTCATTTCCTAAATGGCTTTGTCTAATACGAATTATTAGATTGAATTAATTTTGTGAGAATTCATGTTTTCTTTTACTGGAAAAAGGTAACCATATAAATAGGAAACCCATTCAGATAAAGGAGGGCGATAACGTAATGAAGAAAAATGTTGTTGGATTGCTTGGTATTCTACTATTGGTGATTGCTTTCGTGATCCCAGCTGCGTTCGCCAATTCGAAAGAATCGCAGGTGAAGACAAATATCATTAACACTAAGGGTGAACAGATAGGTACTACCTTATTGACTCAAAAATCTGATGCTGTACAGATACATATCGAAGCGAAGAATCTCCCCCCAGGCCTACATGGAATCCATTTTCATGAAGTGGGTAAATGTGAGATTCCTGACTTTAAAACTGCAGGGGCGCATTTGAATCCTAACCTTAAAGAACACGGGTTCAACAATCCAAAGGGGTTCCATGCGGGTGATCTACTGAACATTGATGTCAAAGAGGATGGAAGCGTAATAGCTGATTTAGAGAGCAACACGGTCACACTTACAAGAGGTGCATCCAACTCCCTGTTGAAGTCAGGAGGATCGGCCCTAGTGATCCACGAGAAGGCGGATGATTATGTAACCGATCCATCAGGGAATTCCGGTGATCGGATAGCCTGTGCGGCCATTCAAGAATAGTGTTATGAAATGTAAAAAACATTCCTGAAGATGAATCTACAGGAATGTTTTTGTTATCATGTTGAATATAATCTTTACACAAAATTAATGCTCTCCATTTTCCGTGATACAAAGGACTTTGTGTTTCAACGGATATTCTATAATGCTATCGCTTCGTTCTCTGTTGAAATATTGTGATCTTTGCGTGTACGTACACTCATTGTAAGAATCAACAATAGATTGAAGAGAACGATAAATCCGATCAGGATCAGAATGCTTGTTCCAAAGACTCCATTACCCATACCAGATGCTATGGCTTGGCGTTGACCCGCTACAGCGAAAGTCATGGGTAAGTAAGGGTGAATAGCATTAAAGAAACCATTGTTCAGTTCCATAGGGAACATACCGCCGCTCGCACCAAGCTGTATCACGAGTAGGATCATGGCCAAGAAACGTCCAGGATTACCTAATGCTACAGTAAGAAGCATAACTAAGAACATAAAAGCCACAGAAGAGATAATAGAGATGAGTATGAATTGTCCTATATGATCTACTTGTAAACCCATTCCCCATATCATGATCGCATCGAGCACAAGTGCTCCGAAGGTAGCTTGCCCCCTTGAGACGCGACAACATTACCGAAGTAATTTCGTGCAGGGCTAACCTCATACTTCAAATTCATCTGCTTAGGTTCAAGATCCATGACTGTTGAAGCATTACTAGAGAAATCTTCAGGAATCGTGATGACCATGTAATAATCGCCATCTTCCAATCCCTTAGTAGCTTCTTCTTGACCCACAAAGTGCCACTCAAAGTCATCATTTCCTTGTAGCTCTTTCACAAGTTCGTTTCCAACATCCAACGTTTTGTCACCATACTCTGCAGGTATATCCTGATCCACCACAGCAACTGGGAAGTTAGCTGTTTTTCCATATGGATCCCAAGCGGAGCTTAGAAAGATACCGCTGTACATGATGGGTATGAACATCATGACGATAAGACTCACAAGAAGAATCCTATTTTTAAACAGATTTCCCCATTCAATTTTAAGCATTTTCATCGTGTTTCATCTCTTTCTTAAGAAAATCTGCTAATGATGTCGTATTCCAATCTAGTTCTGGCAGTCCAGATTGCTCCATAATTTCTTTTAATAGATCGGCTGTCGTAATCTTGGAAAAGTAATCACGTAATAAATGATTTGCTCCATCGAAGACGCTCAACAACGTTGCCGTTCCTTTCTTGGAATATTTCCCATCTTTAAAGACTTTAGCAATCAGCCCTGAATCGGAGAATATGGAAATAGGACCTTCCATAGCCTCGATAATATCGAGCGCTGTAATATACTGTGGTTCTTTGGCAAGAGAGATACCGCCATTATTACCTGAAACCGAAGTGACAATTTGCTTAACTACTAATTTACGAATGATTTTCTTTAAATAGGATGGGGATACATCTAATTTTTTACTAATCTCATCCGAAGCCAATGGTGAACGACTGTCTTGGGTAGATAATAATACGATGATACAGATGGCTTGCTCGACACCTGTTGTTAATTTCATGGATTCACCTCCGCTTGACTTCATTGTGTACATTTAATATCTATAATGGATATACAATGTGCACAATACATCTTTATTTTATTCTTGGCAATAGTCATTTCATTATCTTGCTGTTATATCACAGCATGTGAAGAACGCTCATTAATGAGGTTAAAATACAAGTAAGGGGGATGACTATGAAGAAGCCTGCTTTGCATTCAACATAAGTAGATTGGGTTCAATTGCTTCCATATATCTGTGGGCCATATCTTTGAATAGGCAGGGATGTAGTTAAAACAAAGCTAGAATGAATTCAAATTAAGGAGTATATTAAGTTAGAAAAATATTGGAAGATAGTGACAAGGAGAACCCAGATGGAGATATCGATTAAGGAACAAATATTAGAGATGGTAGACGAGGAATATCAAAAATTCAGTTCAGCTCTTATTCCGAATATCAATAATGTCGTAGGTGTACGTTTACCAGAGCTCCGCAAGTTAGCCAAGACAATTGCTAAGGGAGATTGGCGAACTTATCTGGAGCAGGCGGAAAGTGAATACTTTGAGGAAGTCATGTTACATGGTATGGTCATGGGTTATATAAAGGCAGATATTAAAGAGATTCTGCCCTATGTGGCAACTTTTGTCCCCAAGATTGATAATTGGTCGGTGTGCGATAGTTTTTGTACAGGGCTAAAATTCACTAAAATGAATAGGCAACAGGTATGGGATTTCTTGCAACCTTTTCTATCATCAGATAGAGAATATGAATTAAGGTTTGGTGTGGTCATGCTACTAGATTTCTATATCGAAGAAGAGTATATCACTCGAGTTCTAGAATGTTTGGATAACGTCAAACACGAGGGCTATTATGTGAAAATGGCTGTGGCTTGGGCATTATCCAGCTGTTATGTGAAACTGCCTGAACCTACGCTGATCTACTTAGAAAGTAACTCACTCGACGATTTCACCTTTAACAAAGCTTTACAAAAAATAACAGAGTCATTCCGCATAGATCAGGAAACTAAAAAAATGATTCGTAGCATGAAACGAAAATAACGAGTATGATATTGACACATATCCGCTAAAAATTCAACGCACCGATTATCTTAAAAGGGGAATGTAATACATATGAAGCGAGTATTACGAATGATTCTTAGTTTTACGATGATTATAATCATCTTTGGAGGATTGAATGCCTATATTGTTTGGAACGTCTATATATTCCTTTCACATTACAGCACTACAATATCCGCTATAGGATTCTCGATCGTGTTCAGTATTCTTGTATGCTCTTATCTATTAGGTCGGTGGGGTAAACATAATGCGGCAGGTCGCCTCCTTAAAGTGGTAGGGTCATATTATTTAGCCTTTATGGAATTCTTGATCATCCTCTTACCTTTTGCAGATATCGCAGCATGGTTATTAAGAAGAGTAGGGTATGCTGAAACCTTTTGTATCCCAATTGTTGGGTGGACGACTGTTATCTTATTGGTTATTCTGTTCAGCTGGGGATCTTATAACGCATGGAGTCCGATCCTTCGCACTTATGGTATACCCATCTCTAAGTATGGAAGAGGGAGAGGTAAGTTAACCATTGCCGTAGCTTCTGATATACACTTGGGGAATATTGTGGGGAATCGTCTGGGGCTATATGCTTAAGCAAACTATGCATGTTGTTGTATCCTCAGGATTTGGTACATGGGGACCCCCGATTCGTATCGCCAGTCGATCTGAAATCATCCGATTGGATGTGGAACTTGAAGGGTAACAAAGACGAAACTTCGATGTGTGGTAGCTTATGAGAACATTTAAGAACCTGAAGGGTACACATCAGGTTCTTTCTGTTTTAAATTAATTCTCCATATCACGTTAATGTGGTTGTCTTTGACTCGTGCCTATTGTTTAATGGCCTTAATGAATGCAGATGTGATGTAGTTGTCGATATTAGAACCCGGGACCCAGTCTTTGATAAAGGATCTTGATTCATCTTTCGGTTCAATTGAAATATCAATAAATCCACTTTGCTGAAGCATCGATTTCAGCTCCATAATGGATGAAGCACCAGAGATACATGCGGAATATAAATCATTCATATCGTTTTTAATATCTGCTGGAAGTTCAGTCGAAGTGACGATGTCGGTAATGGCAAGGCGCCCACCTTGCAGTAGAACACGATAGGCTTCATTAAACACCTGTTGCTTGTCAGGGGATAGGTTAATGACACAGTTCGAGATTATAACGTTCACGGTATGGTCTGCGACAGGAAGGTGCTCAATCTCACCTAGACGGAATTCTGTATTAAGGAAATCCCCTTTGATGGCATTACTTCGAGATTTGCTGACCATTTCGGGTGTCATATCGACACCGATGACTCGACCGTTAACCCCAACTTGGCGTGATGCTAAGAAGCAATCAAAACCACCGCCACTACCAAGATCAAGAACGACTTCACCCTCAATCAATGCGGCAATGGCTTGTGGATTACCACAGCCTAAGCCCATATTTGCACCCTCAGGAACAGCGGACAATTCATCACTGGAATAACCTAGTTTTGTTGATATTGCATTGAAATCTGTGGGACTCTCACAGCAGCTTTCTGACGAGTGTGAAGAAGAATTCACAGCTACTTTTTGAACGGCGATTTGTTGATACCTGCTTCTTACATTCTTACGTATTTGGTCATTTATTAATTTATCCACGAGCAAACACTCCCTTTTCTTCCGAAATATTAATTGTTATATGCAATTATATAACGAGACAAATCAGCTTTTGATAGGGGCACAACAACGACTTGATTTCCCCATAGCTTCATTCATTATCTCCACCGACCGCAATACTGATTCTTTCTCAAATTCCGTCATATATGAAAAGATCTCTTCCAGATAATCGTTCATTTGTTGATCGATCAGATTAGCAATCATCATTCCTTCCGTTGTTAGCGACAGGGTAAAGACTCTACGATCCGTAGGATCAGCCATTTTGGTAACCAAATTCATCTTAATTAGAGATTGTATTTGCCTGCTAAAGGTCGTAATATCCGTTCCTAGTGTTTCTGCAATTTGCTGCATGGAGGGGTTATGTTGTCGATCAATTTCATAAAGCAAGTGACTTTGTACTAATGAGATATCACAACCCCCGACACTACAACAATTTTTGTTAAGTAGACCAAAACGACGCGTCATGATTTGAAACAACTCTCGAGCGTTCTCCATCGAGGTTCACCTCCTGATACCATTATAGTTATATAATTGCATAATGCAAGTATTATATAGTGATTGTTTATTTCTTGCGTATTCGTTGATCCAGATATAATATATAAGCATATGCTTATGAATGAATGATTGGAAAGGAAGGGTGACCGTGGAGGAACTTACGGAGGTTGCAGATAACTTGAAGCTTCTTGGGGATATTACACGTCTCACGATGTTATCACTTCTACAAGAGCGCGAATGGTGTGTATGTGAATTTGTTGAGATTTTTGATATTTCACAACCTGCGATTAGTCAACATCTGAGGAAATTGAGAGCACAGGGCATAGTGAAAGAGAGTAAACGGGGACAATGGGTACATTATTCATTAAACGTTGAGGACAAGCCATATATCCAAGCCGTTCTTGGGCAGATGCCTGATTCGAAGACAATACTCTCTCGATTAAACAAGAAGCTGATTATCTCAGTGTGTGAGTAATATCGTGTTTCGTGACTTAAGTGATTCGCATAATAAATGGAGGTTTGAGTAGTGGGTTCTGTAATATTAGCAATAATCATATTTGTAATAACATTAGGTTTTGTCATCTGGCAACCCAAAAATTTATCTATTGGGTGGTCTGCATGTGGTGGAGCTATCCTAGCATTACTCTTAGGAGTTGTGAGCTTCAGTGATGTGCTGGATGTCTCCTTAATGGTATGGAATGCTACCTTAGCTTTTGTTGCCATTATCTTAATTTCTTTGATCTTAGACAAAATAGGTTTTTTTGAATGGGCTGCCTTACATATGGCTAGAGCGGCTAGAGGTAATGGAATTCGGATGTTCATTTATGTCACTATTCTTGGAGCGATCGTTGCTGCATTTTTTGCAAATGACGGTGCCGCTTTAATCTTGACTCCGATTGTACTTGCGATGGTTCGAGCACTGCATTTTGATGAGAAAAAAGTGTTCCCGTTTATTATGGCCAGTGGATTCATCGCAGACACAACCTCGTTACCTCTTGTGGTTAGTAACTTAGTTAACATTGTATCTGCTGATTTCTTTGGTATTACATTTATGGAATATGCGGGTCACATGATTGTCCCTACACTATTTTCCTTAGTGGCTAGTATCTTAGTACTTTATTTATTCTTTCGAAAAAGTATCCCGAGAAACTTCGATGCTGCGCAACTAAAAAATCCTACTGAAGCGATCAAGGATAAGAAAATGTTCAATCTCTCGTGGATTGTTCTGGCCGTACTCTTAATTGGCTACTTTGCCAGCGGTTTTTTGAATATCCCCGTATCGGTTGTGGCTGGAGTAATTGCGATCCTTTTCTTACTTCTGGCAAGAAGAAGTCCCCACGTACCCACGAAAGAAGTGATTAAAGGTGCACCATGGGCGATTGTGTTCTTCTCTATTGGAATGTACGTAGTCGTATATGGACTAAGGAATGCTGGATTAACCGACCTATTATCCATTGTGATTCAGTTGGCAGCCGACCAAGGATTATTTATCGCAACGATGTCTATGGGATTCATCGCAGCCTTCATTTCATCGATTATGAACAATATGCCAACAGTGATGATTGATGCACTGGCTATAAAGGCTACGAATACAACAGGTGTGATGCAGGAAGCATTGATATATGCTAATGTTATTGGTTCCGATTTAGGTCCGAAGATCACTCCAATTGGTTCGCTAGCCACACTATTATGGCTTCATGTTCTATCATCTAAAGGGGTCAAGATCGCCTGGGGAACATATTTTAAAATAGGAATGATATTAACGATTCCGACGCTATTTATCACGCTATTAGGACTTTATTTGTGGTTAATTATTTATTGATTTGTTTATAAAGTCCGTGAAGTAAATTCGAATGTTCGCCGTAACGGGTGAATAAATCATGTTCTCAACCTAGTAAATTCTAGGTGTAATACGATCCGTGAAAATGAAGAAGAAACTACTTCTGTTGGGAAGTAGTTTCTTCTTTTTTAGTACACCTAACGATCATTAGATTTATAAGTTAAATTAAAAATAACAGTGCAAGTAGTCCCAAGGATAAAGCCAATCCCCCTCCAAAGCCAAAACCATAGCCATAGCCATAGCCTGGATAGAATGCGGAAACGGAAGCTGATTTGGACTTTGTTTTGGATTTAGATTTAGTCTTTACGTTACATACCCTCGCACTTGGATTAGTAGGGCCATCTAGGATGATATGACCGTCCCTTATATCTGTGATTGTTCCAGAATAATGACATCCATTACATAATACAGCACATACTCTTTTACCTATGTGAGGTCTGATTCCTTCTTCCGTCATCGGTGTTATTAATTGCATTTTTCAAATCCTCCTTGGAATAAATAGATTGTTGACCTAAAACCAATAAATTGCCATTAGATCATCTCGGACATCGAAGGATCTCGGTAATCGAGATGATTATTGTGTGAATGTAATAGCGTATAGCACAATTTTATTATATGAAGAATGTTGAGATTAGCTTGGATACTCGTACCGTAGGCATCACTTATTTATTTCTTCTACTGGTTTCGTTTAGACTCTTAAGTATGAGCATATAAATGTAACCATGAATCGTTTCCTAGGGGATAAGCAAAAAATCGGCCTCACATTCCATTTGAAATGTGAGGCCGATTTTTGTTTATCCTTGTTTCTGTGATTTGTTCGTAGAAGAGGTATGTTCTTCAAACACCTCGGCAGCTTCTTCTGCGGAAAATTCCGGATCGAATTTACCTGGAAGAGGCAATTTGTTTAACTTTGTTGTTTGGACTTCTGCTTTCGTGGGTTCATTATTTTTTGAGTTGCTCATATACACACCTCCTTTGGTAAAGAACAACATTGTGTAGTTTTCCAGATATACAAAGATATTATCCATAATCTCCCCAATCGTTATTTCTTGATATACGATATAACTTCGCCTAACATGGTAATATCAATCTTATCTTAAACGAGAATATAAATATGATTCTGAGAACAGGACTGTTACAAGTTTAGAATTCACAGAAGAAATGGGATGTGTTAGATGAACAAAAATATTAAAATTTTGGCTATATCGGGAAGCCTTCGTCAAAAGTCCTCCAATTCAGCATTAATGAATGCCATTATCGCATTAGCCCTGGAAAATATGGAATTTACCATCTATAGCGGGTTGGGCGACTTGCCGCATTTTAATCCTGACATTGATATCAATGAGGGACCTGCTCCTGTCGTAGAACTGAGAACACAACTTAAGGAGGCAGACGGTGTGCTTATATGTACACCGGAGTATGGGAACGGTGTCCCTGGTGTTTTGAAGAATGCCTTGGACTGGATTGTTTCCTCAGGTGAGTTTGTGAATAAACCTACTGCAGTTATTAGTGCATCACCCTCTCCTATGGGAGGTGATAAAGCGCATGCTTCACTTCTGCTTACACTTAAAATGATTAGTGCTGAGATTGTAGAAAAGGGAACGATGATGATACCGTATATCACTTTGAAACTGAATAAAGAAGGTGTGATTACGGACGCTGAAACGAAGCGGGAGTTACTAGTGGTAATTCGAGCGCTTGAGCAGGCGGCCTCTATATAGTTGTAATTCAATCCAATGATCACTGCAGAATGATTTAGGCACGTTGGGATTGCCCAAGATGGACCTACGGACGAGCTATCGTGAACTACGGTTCCATCCTTATCCATGTCGTAAAAGCTGGTGTTATCGATTCTAGGTACTCCTAATTGGAAGCTGGAAAGAGAGCCTTTAAATCTTATCGACCAAGCTAATATATGTTCCTTTGTCGTCATTGTCGCTTTTTATCAATATAACTGATAGAACCTATAAGAACATTCTAATTGACCCCTTGTAGCTGCTGTGTTAGTTTCAAGAGAGTATAAAATTAATTTGATAGTATTACTGAGAATTAATATCATTGTATCCTACGTGAGGTGGAAATTGTTGGAATTTCAAGTAACGAACAGTCCTTTTAATCAGGAACAAGTAGAACTACTCAATCGCCTTTTACCTACGCTAACAGCAGTACAACAAATTTGGCTAAGCGGCTATCTAACAGCAGTTCAGGGATCAGCTGTAGCGGTGACGCCAAGCACAGCTCCGTCAGTATCTGTGGCAGAGACAGCGAACATAACTCAAATTTCTAAAGAAGTAACTATCCTGTTCGGATCACAGACCGGTAACTGTAGTGGATTGGCAACGAAGATATCCAAGAAATTGGAGGAGCGTGATTTTCAGGTAACGCTTTCGTCGATGGGCGACTTCAAAACGAATAGCTTAAAGAAAATTCAAAATTTGTTGATTCTGGTCAGTACTCACGGTGAAGGAGAAGCACCAGATAACGCGATTCCTTTCTATGAGTTCCTTTATGGCAAAAGAGCACCTCAATTAGAAGCCTTATCGTACGCTGTACTCGCGTTGGGAGATACATCATACGAATTCTTCTGTCAGACGGGTAAAGATTTCGACAAGCGTCTGGAAGAGCTGGGCGGCAAACGGATTATCCCTCGTGTCGATTGTGATGTGGACTTTGACGAGCCTGCGGCGGAGTGGATGAATCAAATCATCAGTTCCTTAAGTGAGTCATCTACGATCTCACCAATTGCTAATGTCGCAAATAATGGGTCTCTAGTCGATGCGGAGTCAGAATACTCAAGAACGAATCCCTTTCAGGCTGAAGTTCTAGAGAATTTGAATCTGAATGGCCGTGGATCAGATCGGGAAACACGCCATCTTGAAATATCGCTGGAGGGATCGAATCTTCAGTATGAACCAGGAGATAGCTTAGGTGTCTATCCAGAGAACCATCCTCGTCTCGTGGAGGAATTGATCGAAGCCATGGGTTGGAATGCAGAAGAGTCTGTTGCAGTACATAAGAATGGTGATCAGCGTTCATTGCGTGAAGCATTGCTTCGCCATTTCGAGATTACAGTATTAACGAAGCCACTACTAACACAATTGGCGAATCTCACTTCGAGTACTGGGCTGAATGAGCTTCTGGAAGCCGGACGTGAAGTAGAGCTTAGAACGTATCTGGACGAGCATGATCTATTAGATTTGGTTCAAGACTACGCTTTGAAAGGTATAGCCGCTGGTGATTTTGTTTCGATTCTTCGAAAAATGCCTGCACGCTTATATTCCATTGCAAGTAGTTCTAAGTCGTTCCCAGATGAAGTGCACGTTACGGTTCGTACCGTTCGTTATGAAGCACAAGGAAGAGAACGTTACGGCGTCTGTTCCACTCAGCTGGCGGAACGAGTACAGTCAGGCGACACATTACCTGTATATATTCAGCATAATCCGAATTTCAAGCTCGCTGAGAATTCTGATACACCGATCATCATGGTTGGACCTGGTACGGGTGTTGCACCGTTTAGAGCATTCTTGGGCGAAAGAGAGGAGACTGGAGCTGAAGGTAAGACATGGCTATTCTACGGCGACCAGCATTTCTCGACAGACTTTCTTTATCAGACAGAATGGCAACGGTGGCTCAAGGATGGCGTGCTGACACGTATGGATGTCGCCTTCTCGCGTGATACAGACAAGAAAGTATACGTACAACACCGGATGCTTGAGAAGAGTCAAGAGCTCTATCAATGGCTACAAGAAGGCGCATGCGTGTATGTCTGTGGTGACGAGAAGAAGATGGCCCATGATGTGAATGCGGCCCTACTAACGATCCTCGAACGAGAGGGTGGTCTTAGCCCCGAGAAAGCAGCGGAGTATTTAACAGCTATGCAACAGCAGAAACGTTATCAGCGGGATGTTTACTAAGAGGTGTCCCAAAGATCACGAGAGGAGAAACCTTACATGTCAGAGAATAATTTGATGTCAACGCAAAGTGCTCCGCACAGCGATGTAGAAGAAATCAAACGCAGAAGTCAATATTTGCGGGGAAGTCTTACTGAGACATTACAAGACCCGATCACAGGCTCTATACCCGAAGATGATAATCGTTTGATGAAACATCACGGCAGTTATATGCAAGATGATCGCGATTTGCGCAACGAGCGTTTGAAACAGAAGCTGGAACCCGCTTATCAGTTCATGTTACGTGTACGCGCTGCCGGTGGAGTGGTTACGCCGGCACAGTGGTTAATGATGGATACTGTTGCCCAAAAGTACGCCAATGGCACGATTCGTCTAACGACCCGTCAGTCGTTTCAGCTACATGGCGTATTGAAATGGAACTTAAAGAATACGATCCGTGAAGTAAATGATGCATTGTTAAGCACGCTTGCCGCTTGTGGAGATGTGAATCGTAATGTGATGTGTAACCCGAATCCGTATCAATCTGAGGTACATTCTCAGGTGTACGAGTGGGCCGCAAAGGTTAGTGATCATCTTGATCCACGAACAAGGGCCTATCACGAGATTTGGCTTGATGGGGAGAAAGTAGTAGATAGCCAAGATAATGATGTAGAAATAGAACCGATCTATGGTGCTGTTTATTTACCACGTAAGTTTAAGATCGGTATTGCTGTTCCTCCTTCGAATGACATTGATGTATTTTCACAAGATCTGGGTCTCATTGCAATTGTCGAAGAGGGACGTCTAATCGGATTCAACGTCGCGGTAGGTGGAGGAATGGGGATGGCTCATGGCGATCCTAAGACATATCCTCAAGTGAATAGAGTAATCGGGTTCTGCACACCGGAGCAGATGATCGACGTAGCAGAGAAGACAGTCACGATTCAACGAGATTATGGTGATCGTGCTGTTCGGAAGCATGCTCGATTTAAATACACGATCGATGACCGCGGCTTAGATTGGTTCATTAATGAACTGACAAATCGTTTAGGTTGGAGTCTAGCGGAAGCACGTCCTTACCATTTCGACCATAACGGAGACCGATATGGCTGGGTGAAGGGCAGTAATGGGAAATGGCATTTCACGCTATTTATCCAGAGCGGCCGGGTCAAAGACGAGGATGACTACCTTCTGATGACGGGACTTCGGGAAATTGCCAAAGTGCATACTGGAGATTTCCGACTTACGGGAAACCAGAATCTGATTATTTCTAATGTGAGCATACAGAAAAAGAAAAAGATCGACGCCATGATCAAAGAGTATGGGCTCACAGATGGACTCCATTATTCTGCGTTACGGAGAAGTTCTATGGCTTGTGTATCTTTCCCAACCTGTGGACTAGCGATGGCTGAATCAGAGCGCTACCTTCCTACATTGATGGATAAAATTGAGCCTATGCTTGAGGAATCTGGTCTGAGCGAGAAAGAAATCATCATACGCATGACGGGCTGTCCGAATGGATGTGCCCGGCCGATGCTGGCTGAGCTTGCTTTCATTGGTAAGGCCCCTGGTAAATACAATATGTATTTGGGAGGCGGATTTACCGGAGACCGTCTAAATAAGTTATATAAAGAAAACATTGGCGAGACTGAGATTCTAGCATCGCTGAAACCGATCATTAGTCAATATGGGAAGGAACGACACGACGGCGAACATTTCGGGGATTTTGTCATTCGTGCTGGTTATGTCAACGAAGTCCTTAGAGGACAAGACTTTCATTCCTAAATTAGATGTAATGAATGGATCATATAGTTTCCAATAATTCAAAAAAACGAAGTGCCTCAACCTATGAACAGGGGGAAGGGTGCTTCGTTTTTTCTTGTTCCAGTAGCTCCTATGTCAACATATAAGTAGGTTGATTTTAAAAGGAATTCGAACATCATAATGTGTTATCATGTAGTAATGAATAGAGAATGGAGCTAACGATTATGTATCGCAATTTAGAAGATTGTATCATTGATTTAGAAAAGAATGGACATCTAGTCCGTATTCAAGAAGAAGTGGATCCCTATCTTGAAATGGCTGCGATTCACATGAAAGTATATGAGGCTGGCGGTCCAGCGTTATTATTTGAAAATGTAAAAGGTTCGAAGTTTCGAGCGGCATCCAACCTCTTCGGTACATTAGAACGAAGTAAGTTTATGTTCCGAGATACATGGGCTTCGGTACAGAATGTAATGGCTATACGTGACGATCCCATGAAAGCGTTGAAACAACCCTTTAGAAATATAGGCAATGGGTTGGCGGCAGTGAAAGCCCTCCCTTTGAAAAAGTTGGGTAGCTTACCCACTACGACACAGGAAATCCAGATATCTGACCTTCCTCTGATCCAACATTGGCCTATGGATGGTGGAGCGTTCATCACACTGCCTCAAGTGTATACTGAAGACCCAGGGAAACCGGGGATTATGAATTCTAATCTAGGGATGTACCGTGTCCAATTAAGCGGAAATGATTATGAGATGAACAAAGAAATTGGACTGCATTATCAGATTCATCGTGGTATTGGAATACATCAGGATAAGGCCAACAAATTAGGTGTTCCGCTTAAAGTGAGCATTTTCATTGGTGGCCCTCCAGCGCATACTTTGTCAGCTATCATGCCTTTACCAGAAGGTCTGAGCGAGATGACTGTTGCAGGATTGCTTGCAGGACGTAATTTTCGCTATAGTTATGTTGATGGTTACTGTATTAGTAATGATGCTGATTTTGTAATCACTGGAGAGATTCATCCTGGAGAGACGAAACCAGAGGGACCGTTTGGCGATCATTTAGGTTATTACAGTCTTACTCATCCTTTTCCATTAATGAAAGTACATAAAGTATACGCCAAGGCGAATGCTATATGGCCGTTTACTGTTGTGGGTCGTCCGCCACAAGAAGACACTTCATTTGGTGAACTCATCCATGAGTTAACAGGGGATGCGATCAAACATGAAATTCCAGGTGTCAAAGAAGTCCATGCCGTTGATGCTACTGGCGTGCATCCATTGCTTTTTGCGATTGGTAGTGAGCGCTATACGCCTTATCAGAAAGTCAAACAGCCGACTGAGATACTCACGATAGCTAATCGTATATTAGGAACAGGGCAACTGAGTTTGGCAAAATATTTATTTATAACGGCTGAAGAGGATCAACCTGTGGATACACACAAAGAAGTGAAGTTTTTAACCTATATTTTAGAACGTATCGATCTACGTCGAGACATTCATTTCCATACCAATACGACGATTGATACGCTAGATTATTCAGGAACCGGATTGAACAGTGGTAGTAAAGTTGTATTCGCAGCCTATGGAGATAAGAAAAGGGACTTGTGCAAAGAGGTTCCCGATGATTTGAAAGACATTCGTGGGTTTGAGAACGCTAAATTAATTATGCCAGGTGTTGTGGTCTTACAAGGACCGAAGTTTAAGGATTATGCTCAAGCAGGGCAGGAATTACAAGGTTTATGTAACGCTATTCAAGCCAAGGGAGCCATCCCGGCTTGTCCAATGATCATTCTAAGTGATGATAGCTCATTCATGAGTGCGACCATCCAGAACTTCCTATGGGCTACGTTTACGCGCAGTAATCCTTCGCATGATATATATGGTGTGAATAGTCAATACGAGAATAAGCATTGGGCGTGTGATAATGTGATTATTGACGCACGTATTAAGCCACATCAAGCACCACCATTAATTGCCGATCCAGTTGTTGAGAAAAATATCGAGCGGTTATTTGGCAAAGGGGCAAGTCTGGGCGGATTGAAGTTAGGATAAATGGATTTATCTACAAACCTTGATAAGCATAGCAAAAAAGCCGTCATTCTCAAGAAAGAGTATGATCGGCTTTTTGCTATTTAGAGTTGCATTGAATGAAGTTTGGATTAAGCTTTTTTAATATACATTTCGTTAAAATACTGGTCAAGCATACGTTTGGTTGCGAACTCTTCACGAGTTGTCTCAATACTCTTCTGCATCATGGAGATCCACTTTGGACGGTTTTCATAATACGTAGGTAACACTCTATTAAGTAAAGTGTCGTACAAAGCTTCAGTATCGTGGCGATCTAACTCTTCGAAGTCAGTCGACTCGAAGCCATCTCCGATCTGCCAACCGTTCTCACCGTCGATACAAGCCTCAGGCCACCATCCATCTAGAATCGAGCAGTTGAGTACACCGTTCATCGCAGCTTTCATTCCTGAGGTTCCACTAGCTTCAAGGGGTCTACGTGGATTGTTAAGCCAGATATCTGAGCCACGGGTAAGCATGGCACCAATGGTCATATCATAATTTTCTAAGAATACGACACTCTTTGGATATTTCTTCATCATAGATACTAGATTACTAACAATTTTCTTACCAATATCATCTAATGGATGGGCTTTACCTGAGAAAACGATCTGGATTTTACCGGATTTCAGATAAGGTTCAATGATTTCAGGTGTCGAGAAGATTAGATCGCTACGTTTGTATGGTGCCGCTCTACGTGAGAATCCGATGAGTAAGTTGTCTGCATCCAGTTGGATACCAGAGCGTTCTTTAATGAAATCAATCAACTCATGTTTGATTTCCATATGTGTCGCCCATAGGTCACCGCCATCTTCGAAGGCACGCGTGATACGTTCATCTACCCAAGTCGGTGTATGAATAGCATTAGTGATGCCGATAATAGGGGATCTACCTGCAACCTCTTTCCACATTTTATTGGAAGTATCTGCATGCAATTGAGCTACACCATTGGAGATACGGGAGAGACGTAATCCAGCTACAGTCATATTGAATGGATTGCCGCCAATGCGCTCCATTTGGTCACGCGTCAGCCCATTGAAAGCCGTCATATATTCTAGACGGTCTAGTGGATGAGTTTCATTTCCTTCTTTAATAGGTGTGTGTGTTGTAAATACAACTTCGTCTTTAGTCGCTTTCCAAGCTTCTTCGAAGGTATCGCCCGCACACATCTTCTCGCGAATTAATTCGGTAGCGGCAAGAGCGGCATGTCCTTCATTGAAATGGTAAACGTCAATTGGGATTTCAAGCGCACGCATCGCCTTAACGCCGCCTATTCCTATTACAATTTCTTGCGCGATCCGTTCTTCACCAAACCATCCGTACAGCTGACCTGTAATCCAGGCATCGTTGTTCTCAGGAATATCCGTATCAAGCAAGTAGAGGGGGTTATTACCGAAATGTTCGGTTTTCCATACTTTACACACGACATCGCTATTTCTAACTTTAACCGTTACTTTAACGCCAGTATCTTCAAGGAAATCGTAAACATAGTTATGATACGTGTCGTAAGGTTTTCCTTCTGCATCAATACGTTGGTCAGTATAGCCTTGTTTCCATTTCAACCCGATGGCTACAATCGGCATATTCGTGTCTTTTGCTCCCTTGATATAGTCTCCAGCAAGAATGCCTAAACCACCCGCATACATTTTGAAATCGGAATGAAGTCCGTACTCCATGCTAAAATAAGCTACTGTTGGTAATGTTTTCTCACTCAATTGAAAAGCCTCCCAAGTTATATTATAGAGTTCCTTTATAAACATGATGTAGTTGCTTATCTAGGTGCAAACGTTTGTCCCAATCTTTGAAACTATGAATTGTTGCAAGCGATTTCACACATATGGTAGCATATTCCTATGGAAAAAGTCTATAAAGAATAGCCAAAATACCCATATTCACAAAAAGTTCAAGGATTAGGATGATTTAATGAATTTGATTAAATTACAAACGTTTGCACACAAATTAATGAAAGTCACTTTACGAACAAATGCGGTCAGATCATGAGCAGCACGAATTTAAAGGGATTTATGTTCAGATTTCGCCCAATAAAAAGTTCAATGTAGATAATACAAGAGAGTGTAAGCACTCAGCACTTGTAGTATTTTATGCTAAGCGCTCCATTTCTAGTACCGTGAAATCCTTTTGGACTATAACTCATAAATACGATAATGAGGATAGACATTGTATGAATACCCATCATCTGTAAATTGAGATTGTATTATTCATAAAAGTAAATTATTATCTTTTCTGTGGTACCTTGCAAAGTACAGTACTAAGTAAAGTGGTGATATATATTCATGAACGTACAGTTTAAAAAAGGTGTGTTGGAGTTATGTGTTTTGAGTTTGACCGCAAAGAAAGATATGTACGGATATGAATTGGTTGAAGAAATTTCAAAGAACTTCGAGATCTCCGAAGGAACGATCTATCCGTTACTAAGAAGGCTTACTAAAGAAGGGTTATTCTCGACGTACCTTATGGAATCAACAGAGGGTCCTCCAAGAAAGTACTACAAGCTGATGCCCAAAGGTATTAATTTAAAAGATGATCTTATTAAAGAATGGAAGGAATTCTCTAAAGGAGTAGAAAAAATGATTGAGGAGGAGTAATGGGGTGAACAAAGAGATCTATCTAATCGAACTTAGTAAGTTATTGAAAGTGCTACCAAAAGAAGAACTGAACGAAATATTAGCAGACTATGAAGATCATTTCGAACAAGCGCATTTCAGAGGTCGTACGGAGAGTGACATTATCAAAAGTTTCGGCGAGCCTCATGTGATTGCGAAAGAGGCTTTGGTTCAATATGAAATTACAAAAGCGCAAGTAAATCCATCGTTGAATAGTGTAACGAGAGCCGTGTTTGCCACATTAGGACTTGGGGTTCTCAATTTATTACTTGTATTGGTTCCATTTATACTAGGTTTATCAGTTCTTCTAGCGTTATTTGTCTTCTCAGTATTCTTATTGATCTCGCCCATTCTTTTGTTAATACAAGATGGCTTTACAGTCACGTATGTGAAAGAACTTTTCTTAATTCTCGGTTTTGTTGGTATTGGACTGCTCATACTTCTTGGAGCCCTGAGAAGCACGGCTCTGTACTATAGGTTAGTAATCAGGTATTTGAATTACAATCTGAACAAGGTAAGGAGGAATTGGCGTTGAAGAGAAAATATAAAAGGGTCATGCAATTTGCTCTTCTTCTGATCATTGTTTCCGTCATTGGGAATATGCTGATGTACAGTTTCAATCTATCTCCGTTTAATTTAGCAGTGATTGATCATACACGTTCAATATCTGCATCTAACGTAACGGACATACGCATTATGTCTAATACGGGTGATGTTAATATTGTTCCATATGACGGAACGGAAATTGTAGTTCATATGAAAGGGAAGTCAGAAAAGAGATATCAAGATAATTACAGACTATCAGTGGAGGAAAATGGAAGTGAGATCACGATAGAAGCAGAAGAATTCGAAAAGAAGCGTTTATTTGTGATTAACTCTGGAGCATATGAACTCCTAGTACAATTACCGCAAAAGGAATATGAGAAACTCCAGGTACATACGGATTTAGCTGACATAAATGTTGAGAAAATACAGACTAAGCAATCGTTTTTGGAGTCAAGCCTCGGTGGTATAACGGCAAATAAATTGCAAGGGGACATTTACAGTGTAACGGGCCTTGGAAACATCAATGTTCAATTACAAGCTTTCGAAAGTGATATTGATGCGCAAACATCATTGGGAAATATAACGATAACAACGGAAATTGCGCCTGCAGCAATCCAAACGAATTTAAGAAGCGGATTAGGTGAACGAACCATTGAATTACCTGGTTTGTCTAATGTTGATGAAGCTTCACTAGGAACTGGTGGACCGAAAGTTAAACTATCAACGGAACTGGGCGACTTAGCGTTGTTGATGGCGGATCATTAGTCAATAGATTGACAAAAGGCATTTCTACTAGATTGTATACGGGAAGACTACCACATTTGTGGTGGTCTTTTTTATTTGTGTGGCTAGCTGATTTCTATAAAAGATGAAATCGTTTGCACCTCTATTTTGTACGGATAAGTGATTCTATCAGTGAAATATTTATAAGATATTTGTACTAAAATAGCATTAAAATAACTTATGTGTATAAATTTGACATCCAAATTAAGATAGAGTTATAATTAGCAACAGAAACATTTAAAGTGCAAAAAATGTAATAATTGTATAAAAATTTCTTTATGAACCCGCGCGAATAATGGACACAATATTTACTTTTTTTACGGTGTACTCAGTGTGGGTATATCAGTTTAATTTACTAGATTAATGATATCTGGTAGATTAACCCTTTTGTGAGATTTGTCTCTTATAAGTTGGTATATTCTACATTGATTTAGTAATCGTAGGAGGTGCATATGAATGATCAAAGGCGTTCTCATGAAATTGCTAGGGAAACAGCCTCTGTCGGAGTCAGAGGCCACATTATGTATGAACCATATACTGTCTGGGACTGCAAACCCTGTCCATGTTGCTGCTTTTCTTGGCATTACGGAAGCCAGAGGAACAGAAAAAGAAGAGCTACTAGGTTTCTTGAAGGCGATGTGGGCACAGATGGTTCCCATAGCGGGGTATGCAGATACTGTGGATATTTGTGGCACAGGAGGAGATATGCTAGGTTCGTTTAATATTTCGACGGCAGCAGCAATTACGGCTAGTGCAGCAGGAGCCAAAGTAGCTAAATGCGGAAATCGTTCGTCTAGTAGTGCTTGTGGTAGTGCCGATCTTTTGGAAGCATCAGGAATAAGCATTGATCTGACACAAGAGGAGGCCACAGACTGGCTACGAGAGTATGGTTTCGCCTTCCTTTTCACACCCGCCTATCATCCAATGATTAGTGCATGGGCTCCGTTAAGGCGTGAACTCGGGTTTCGAACTGTATTTAATCTGATGGGTCCACTCGGTAATCCTATTCAACCTAGAAGGCGTTTGATGGGCGTATCTAATGCCTCTTTGGCTCCCGTATACGCAGATATTCTTTCATCCATTGGCTCTGAACATGCATTAGTGGTACATGGCATGGACGGAATGGATGAAATCAGCCTATCTGCCCCTACGTTGATTTATGAAGTCAAGGGCCAGTCCGTAAATAGAACGCTATGGGAACCAGAATCTATTGGTCTGAGTTACGTTGACATACAAGAGTTAAAGGGAGGGACTGTAGACGAGAATGTCACCATACTGCAACAGTTATTTGAGGGTAGTAGACAAGTCAGGTCCATTCGAAAAGTAACATGTGTGAATGCTGGGGCAGCGCTAATGATCTCAGGGCTGGTCGCTGATCTGCGGGAAGGCTACTGGATGGCAGAACAGACTATAGCTTCAGGTCTAGCCGCAGAACAGTTACAGGCAATGGTGAAGGGTAGCAGAAAATTACGTAAAGGGGCAGTCGATTATGTACATGTTGAATGAGATTATAGCGAACAAACGTGTAGAGATTGATGAGAAGAAGCGGGTTCGGACCCTGGAAGATTTACAGGGAAAATTACGTGAAGCCAGACCGGTAAGAGACTTTTACAGTGCTTTACAAATGCCGGGGATTTCGTTGATTGCTGAAATCAAGAGGAAATCACCGTCTAAAGGGGAGTTTCCAAGCCAATTTACAGCGACTGAGTTAGCTCGTATCTATTCTCAGAATGGAGCCAGAGCCATTTCTGTATTGGCTGATGAGAAGTTTTTCGGCGGAGGCGCGCATGTTGTGGAACGAGTTGCAAATGACCCCGCTGTTCATCTGCCAGTGATGTACAAGGAGTTTATTATTGATCCCTACCAGATATACGAGGCTCGTTCGGTAGGAGCTGATGCGGTTCTCCTTATTGTCCGAAGTATCGGAGACTCAGGGTTACTATCTGAAATGATAAGTACTGTTCATGATCTAGGGATGCAGGCTCTAGTTGAATGCTTCACGATTAAAGAGGCTGCTGCAGCTGTTGAAGCCAAGGCAAGGATTATCGGTGTGAATAATCGGGACTTGCAGACTTTTGAGGTTGATTTGAAGCGTTCTGAAGAGATTCGATCGATTATTCCAGATACGACTCTTACCGTTAGCGAGAGCGGACTCTCGAACCCGGCAGATGTCGTGGAAGCTCAGAATAGAGGCTTTGATGCCATATTGGTGGGTGAAGCTTTACTAAAAGCAGACGATATTACACGACGCGTTCGGGAATTTGCTGGTCTAGAAATCATTGAACACCAGAATGGATAAAGGGAGGCGATCAGAACATATGGAAGGATTTTTTGGTCAATATGGTGGTGCTTACGTGGCAGAGACATTGATTCGTAATTTGGAAGAATTGAATAGGGAATACAAAAGAATTAAAGATGAGCCCGACTTCCGTGACGAAATATCGCAACTGTTAAAGAACTTCGTCGGTAGACCGACTCCCATTACTAAGCTTCATCGCCTTACGGCGGATTTGGGGGGGGCCAAGATATATCTAAAACGTGAGGACTTGACCCATACAGGTGCCCATAAAATTAATAATGCTCTAGCACAGGCAATTCTGGCTAAGCGAATGGGGAAAACTCGGATCGTTGCGGAGACAGGTGCAGGACAGCACGGTGTTGCTGTTGCGACAGCTTGCGGTTTGTTAGGACTTTCATGTGTCGTGTATATGGGAGCAGTAGACGCTGAACGTCAGGCTCCTAATGTACAGCGGATGAAGTTACTTGGGGCTGAACTACATTTGGTACACAGCGGTCAAAAGACACTGAAAGATGCGATTAGCGAAGCAATTCGTGACTGGATAACCAATGTTGAAGATACTCATTATTTACTCGGATCGGCCGTAGGACCTCACCCATTCCCAGACATGGTTCGTGATTTTCAGTCCGTTATTGGAGAAGAAGCTAGAGAACAAATCCTTCATGAAGAAGGACGATTACCGGATTACGTTATCGCTTGCGTGGGCGGAGGAAGCAATTCCATTGGTATGTTCAATGCATTCTTGGATGATGCCGAAGTCAAGTTGATCGGCGTTCAAGCTGCTGGAGAAGGGATTGAGACGGGGAAACACGCGTCACCTTTGATCAAGGGTACTCTAGGTATTATTCAAGGTAGCATGACGTATATGCTTCAAGATGAAGATGGACAAATTCTAGAAACTCATAGTATTGCTCCGGGTCTGGATTACCCAGGTGCGGGACCACAGCATAGTTACTTGAAGGATACCGGACGGGTCGAGTATACATCGATTAATGATAGGGAGGCATTGCTAGCCTTTGAGCAATTGTGCCGGATGGAGGGTATTCTTCCAGCCCTTGAATCTTCGCATGCTGTTGCCTATGCACTTAAATTAATTCGTGATTTACCCGACAATGCGCTCATCTTAGTTAACTTATCCGGCAGAGGTGACAAGGACCTGACTCAAGCTATTGCAGCTTTGGAACAAATCAAGGAATCGGAGGTATTGCTATGAGCCGTATTGATGAGATGTTTGCCCGTTTGCGGGTAAAAGGGGAGTGTGCTCTTATTCCTTATATTCCAGTGGGATATCCAACAGCTGGAGAGTCAGAGTCTCTGATTCGTGCGATCGCTGATGCCGGAGCAGACCTCATAGAACTGGGAGTTCCTTATGCTGACCCATTGGCGGATGGTCCAACGATACAGGAAGCTAGCTTAACTGCCGTTGCGAATGGAACGAACTTAAGGACCTGTATATCGATGGTTAGAACATTGCGAGATTCTGGTATGGAGACACCGATCGTATTGATGGGTTATTGCAACTCTTTTCTTGCTTATGGGTTAGATCAATTGGCAGAGCATGCGAAGAATGCTGGGGTGGACGGTTTTATTATTCCGGATTTACCTTCGACGATGGCTAAGTCTTGGGTCCAAATTTTTGAATCCAGAGGATTGAAAGTCATTTTTTTTCTAGCTCCGACGACGAGTGAAGAACGGGCGACTGCTGTTGTGGAGCAGGGTCAGGGCTTCTTGTACTGTATTAGCGTGGCGGGTGTTACAGGAGAGCGGGAATCCATGTCTGAGGACTTACCACAGTTTATTAAACAAGCTAGAACCGTTACTACGCTACCGCTTGCTGTCGGCTTCGGCATATCCAATGAACAGCATGTGCGTGAAGTAAGTGAATATGCAGATGGGGCCATTGTGGGCAGTGCGCTGATTAATGTAATCAGACATTCTGAACCTCACGAGACAGAAGTAGAGGTACGCCGTTTTATTCAAAAAATGAAACAAGCGACACGGAAAACTCCAACCCCTATTTAATATAAAAGAGAATAATAGGCTGTGCTTTCGCACTTGCCAAATTGTACCCCGGGGTCCGACTTAAGACTCATGAAGGAGGTTCGTTAATGCTTCAATCTTTGATTATCGGATTTGGAAGAGCGGGGAAGGGTCTTCATTATCATTGTCTTCGTAAGGCTTACCTGATGGAGAATAACGAGGATCTCTTTAATCCACATGTTGGAGTTGTAGACCCTCGATTTGCAGAAATAGGTTCAAGCAATCCGATTCTAACGGGTTTCTCTCGTCTGGATGAGGTCAAGGGCTTTGATCTCTTTAATACGGTAGTGCACATCTGTACACCGCCCGAGCTGCATACTACGACACTGCTTGAAGTCGTCAAACGTGGGTATCGGATGATTATGATGGAAAAGCCACTGACGACAACCCAACAAGAGCTAGAAGTGATTCGGGAAATCCAGAATAGTTACCGATGCGAGATATTGGTGGTAGCGAACTGGCTCTCCAGCTCGCTGACTCGGAGTATTCATTCATTGATTCAATCAGGCATTTATGGCCCGCTCCGTTTTCTGACAGCAGAACAGAACAAATCACGGCTATCACGTACCTTGGCGAATCCAAGTCATCATAATGCTTTTGATGTGGAGATTCCCCATCTGGTAGCTTTGGCATTATTGCTTGGGGGAAAAGATGCACAGGTCATTGAATCTGAGGTTCGTGATATGCAAGTTGGTGAGCACGTGATCCCCCATATGGGGATGGCAAAGCTGACACTCCAGCATGACCACGGTCTAGTCTCCAGATTGAGTTCGAATCTAGCAACTCCCGTAAGGAAACGAAGAATTCAGTTGAATTTTGATAGTCATGTTATATTCGGATATTACCCTTCAGCACAAGATGATAGCCATTCTTGGCTAGAGATTTGCGACGGGTATGGACATGTGCTAGAAGAACAGATTTTACACGATGACCCTTTATCAGCAGTATTCATAGAATATTATCGTTATTTTTCTGGGCAAGGGGTGAAACCGGTTAGTGATCTAGATTTCAATGTTCAGGTCGTAACAATGATTTGTCAGGCTAAGAAACAATGCGGGTTGTTGACCGCTGAAGCAGAAATAACTGAAGGTAATAGTCAGTCCTATAATCTGGTCAATATGGGGTGAGAGCATGAGTGTATCTTTTTTTTCGGGGTCTACGTCTTTCAAACAACAATGGCCTTTTATTTCTGAAAGACTGGATCAAATTATTGATGATGGCAAATTTACGAATGGCCCTACGGTTCAAGAACTGGAACGAAAGCTGGAGAATTTCACGGGTGCTAAACACTGCATTGCTGTTGGAAATGCAACGGATGCATTAATGATCATGTTACGCGCTGCCGGAGTGGGTATCGGTGACGAAGTGATCGTTCCTTGTTATTCCTTTTTTGCATCGGCTTCAAGTATCGCACATGTGGGCGCGACTCCAGTCTTCTGCGATATTGATCCTTCTACATACACCATTGATGTGGAACAGATTGAACATCAAATTACGCAACGTACAAAAGCCATTATGCCGGTTCATTTATTCACGCAGATGGCGGATATGACAGTGATTAGACAGATTGCAGAACGCCATAACCTGTTGGTACTCGAAGATAGTGCCGAAGCGATTAGTATGTTCCATGAAGGCAAACATGCCGGACGACTTGGTAATGCGGGTGTAATCTCATTTTTTCCGACTAAGACACTGGGAGCTATTGGAGATGCTGGGCTGATTCTGACGGATGATGACACGATTGCGGATCAGGCACGTCTTCTGCGCATACATGGTCAGAACGAAGGGGTTCCATATATCCATCAAAGAGTCGGATATAACAGTAGAATGGATGATATTCAGGCAGCTATCCTGATTGTTCGACTGGAATTTCTGCAACAGGAAATTGCCCGTCGCGCCTACTTGGCGGCCCTCTACAATCGTAAACTGGCTAATATCTCGCAAGTGCATACTCCGCTCATCAAGAAGCGTGGGGATGAAACAGCGAACGCTGTATATTACGTGTACCTATTGGAAACCGAGCAGCGTGATGACCTAGTAGCTTATTTAACTCAGCACGGGATAGGTACTGAAGTTTATTATCCGTTTCCACTCCACACGCAGCCATGTTTCTCTCACCTCGGATACCAAGAAGGGGATATGCCTCACGCTGAGCAAGCAGCACGAAGAGCAGTGGGTCTACCCATGTATCCAGACATGACGGATGAACAAGTGGATGAGGTATGCGAGCAAATCCATCTTTTTTTTGCAAAGGGGGATGAATAATGATAGTTCCATTCTTCAATTATGCAAGTCGATATGAGGAAGATCGGGAAAAGATTAAGGAAATTGTGTATGAAGTGGGCATCTCGGATAACTTCATTCTCAAGGAAAGAGTTACGGAATTTGAAGATGCTATTCGCCAGTATACGGGTGCCAAGCATGCCATAGCAGTAGCTAATGGGACCTCGGCCCTTACGATTCTGTTGAAGGCGATGGGTGTGGGACCCGGGGTGGATGTTCTTACACCAGCGTTCTCCTTCATTTCAACAGCCAGTGCCATCGGATTACTCGGTGGTCGTCCCGTTTTTGTCGACGTAGATCCATTAACTGGAATGATAGATCCTCAGGACTTGGAAAAGAGAATAACACCAGCAAGCAAAGTGATTATTCCAACGCATTTGTTTTCTGTTATGGCTAATATGGAAGCGGTTCAAGAAATCGCTAGTAAGCATAATCTAATGGTGCTGGAAGATAGCGCCGTAGCCTTAGGAGCACGTCAAAAGGGTGCTATAGCAGGAATGATTGGGGATGCAGGGCTATATTCTTTTTTCCCAGCCAAACCTCTTGGTGGTATAGGAGACGGTGCAGTGATTGTCACGGACAACGATGAGTTGGCACGAGTCAGCCGCATGCTACGCAACCATGGACAGGATGGCATTACTCGTTTTTATCATCATCTAGTGGGATACAACAACCGAATGGATGAGACTGTCGCAAGTTATCTACTACACAAGTTACACCGCTATGACGATTTGCTTCATCGGAGGCGTCAGATTGCAGGGCTATATAATGAATCATTCAGAAGTTGGGCACCTATGTTACAAGTCGTTACGGCGTCGCACGAAGAACGGGTCTATTACACTTATGTCATTCAAACGGAGAAGAGAGATGAACTACGGACTTTTCTCTTGGAACGTGGCATCGAGACACAAATTTATTATCCTGTGGCTTTACCACTTCAGCTCGCGTTTGCTTATTTGGGTCACCAACCCGGTGACTTTCCGAATGCGGAAGCGATCACGGGCAAGGCTTTGGCACTACCACTATATCCTGAGATGCCAGATGATCATGTATTCCAGGTCATGTCTGCTGTAGCGGATTTTTGTACAAAGGTGAACGTTCATGTCTAGACCCAGCGGCATGACTCTGTCAGGTCTTAGTGATGAAGCTGGTGCGGAACTTGCGGTTCAGCTGCAGGCACATATGGAATTAGGTTGGAGAGAGATTGAAATTCGCACGGTGGAGGGACGAGCTCTAAGTGATTGGGATACTACTCTCTTAAAGAAGGTACGGAGGGGGATTTCAGAAGCTTCATTGAAAGTTACTACGGTGGCCTCACGTATTGCTAATTGGGAAAGACCTATTACAGGAGCATTTGAACCTGATCTGGAAGAATTGAAGATCTTAGCTGACCGAATGCCTGTGCTCGGAGCCAAATATGTAAGAATTATGTCTTATCCCAATGACGGTTTGCCGGATCATGAATGGCGGCAAAGGGTGATGGAACGAATGCACCAGCTGACGGAAATGGCGATGGATGCTGGGATTATACTCCTCCATGAAAATTGCTCCGGCTGGGCCGGTACTTGTGCAGAACACGCGTTAGCGCTTGTTGAGGAAGTTAACAGTCCACATCTGCGCCTGATGTTTGATACGGGAAACGGCATAGCATACCGCTATGATACGTTCGATTATTTAACTAAGGTTGGGAAATATGTCGAGCATGTTCATATCAAAGACGGGGTTTGGAAGGATGGGCAAGAAAGTTACACTTTGCCGGGTGAAGGTGATTCTAAGGTGAAGGAATGTTTACTTTGGCTGAAGGAACAGAACTATAAAGGCATATTGTCCATTGAACCGCATCTGCATCTCATCCCACATCTAAGACAAAACAATAGTTCTACTAATCATAAGGACTCTTATATTGCTTATGGAAGAAGACTTGAGAAGCTGTTACAGGAGCTTCACATAGGGTATCAGGGCAACGGATTAGGAGCACCAGGTAAGGATACAAGAATGGAGCATCAGATATGAGTACTCTATTTACAGAGGAATATTCCACATTACTGATGAGACTGCTCCAGATCAACACGATTTCACCGCTGGAACTCAAACAACCCTCAGAGATTGCACAAGCACAAGAGGAATACGCGAAATTCGCTGTGGAGCGGTTAGGTTGTGAAATTGTATTTCATTCTCCCCCCGAACCACTTGAACTGGAAGCAGATATGTTGCCATTGAGTGTAAGTGAGTGCGCTACTGAGATGGGGCCAGTCTTTTGGGAATCTCAACCGAATCTGGTGCTGCGATGGGGCCCAGAGAGACCGGTTGAAGAAACGCTGATGTTTAACTTTCATATGGATACTGTCGATGGCGTTCTGCCTGTGTCGTACAAGGATGGACGGTTCACTGGACGTGGAGCAGTCGATATGAAGGGGCCTGGTGTTGCACTACTTGCTGGCATTGCGGGGGCCCTGCGGGATCATCCCACATGGTTGGACGAATTCAGCCTACTTATTCAATGTGTTTCTGGGGAAGAAGGAGGGGCCATGGGAGTCTATGGGACGAAGCTACTTGCGGATCAAGGCTGGTTAGGTAGCCTCAACTTGTTCGCGGAGCCCTCGGACGGTGTCTTCTTTGATCAATCGACCACTTCCATGACTGCAAGGATTGATATTCATGGACAGGATTCGACGGATGATGCCCCGCAAGCGGGACATAACGCGACTCTTTTGCTCAGTTATCTAGCTGAACATATGCTCGCTCGGTTAGCAGGTCCAATTGAAGGTGCTGGGGGGAAAATGTGCCTTGCAGGCATTCATACGGGTATGATGCATAACAAAGTGTATGGAACCGGTCGGTTACTTATTAACTTCGCCTATCATTCGATCGAAGGTGGACGGCGGATTCGTCAACTTGTGGAAGAGGCTGTTCACCAGCTACTCAAACAATTTGCAATTGAATTTAGCGGAATCGCTCCAGCACGTTATACGGCGGAAGCGGCCGAAGATATTTGCGAACTCACTTGGGTAAAGCAAGGGCTGCCTGTTCTGAACAATCGTCACCCGGAGTGGGAAGCATTTCTTGATGGATTAGGCTGGTTACGTAACCCCGATGGGATGATTGGACAAGCATTCACATGTGATGCCATGTGGGCCCAGCATAGCGTAAATTATACGATTGTATATGGGCCTGGGAGTCTTGGTAACAATTTAGCTCATGCTGAAGGAGAATTTGTAACATTAGACGATCTTGAACGTTACGCAAGTGAAATCAGAAAATTACTGATAACATATGGTACCCACAGGAGAAATATGAATCGATTGGATGTGGTTAAGGAATATGAATAAGAATAACAAAGTGAAAATGAACAAGGATAGCTTACATCAATTCGTAACTGAAGTGTTTGAAGCTTGCGGTGTAGATGCTGATAACAGTCATGTTGCGGCAGGTGTGCTCTGTTATGCGGATGAGAATGGCTTTGACACGCACGGAGTTACTAATTTGGAACGGATTTATGTGGCACGTCTATTGGATGGACGGGTGAACCCCACTGCCAAGCAGACTGTAGTAGCTGAAGCGGGCGCTACCGCGGTTATTGACGCGAATCATGGTCTTGGTTTAACTGCCGGTGTGAAGGCCATGGATCTAGCCATACACAAAGCCAAAGAAGCTGGGATAGGATGTGTCGTTGTCCGCAACTCGTCTCATTTCGGGAGTGCCGGTTATTATACAGGACAAGCATTGCAGGCAGGAATGATCGGAATGGCGATGACTAATCTGGGAACACAGACGATCGCCAGACCTTTAAACGGTAAGGTGAACATGCTTGGGACTAACCCCATTGCTCTTAGTGCACCTGCAAGCGTTCTGCCACCTTTTGTGTTGGATATGAGTACGACCGTAGTGGCAACAGGTAAGATTCGTTCCGCAGAGCGTCGGGGTGAATCAATCCCAGAGGGATGGCTCATAGATGACAATAGCTTACCAGTAACTGACCCTGCAGCTTTTGATCAAGGTACAGGTCATTTGCAAATGCTCGGAGGTTCGCTTGCAACCGGTGGAGCCAAAGGATATGGGCTTGCTCTAATGGTAGATATTCTGTGTGGAGTATTATCTGGTGCAGATGTGGGACCAGATCCGAGACTTTTAGAGCAGAATCTTAAGGATGCTGGGCAAGAGGACCAGAATATCGGACATTTTTTCCTAGCTATAGATGTGGCTGCATTTCGACCGCAGGAAGAATTTACATCACATATGGATCAGATGTTGCAAACGCTGCTAGATTGTCCTCCAGTCACGCCGGAGAAAAAGGTGATTTACCCCGGTTATATGGAAGCAACGATGCGGCACGAAACGGATGAGGTGACCATCGATCAGGTGGTTTATGAACAGTTGGTACGTTTGGGATCTCAATTGAATGTTACATTGCCTACTTCTAAGGAAGAAGCCGAAGCAAAGTGAATCGATCAAGGTTGCATATGGGGAGGAAATCAATTAATGAAACTACGGGTTGGAATTATAGGTATGGGTGTTATCTCCAAGTTTTATTTACATGCGCTACGGAATACGTTAGACAATCCTGTCCTTATAGCAGTTTGTGATTTAAGCGAAGAACGGCTAAAGCCCTTTCGACAGGAGGGAATTCCCTGTTATAACGACTATAAAGAAATGCTGAGACGTGAGGATATTGATGCAGTCATCATTAATGTACCCAACGATAAGCATTTTGAAATTTGTCGAGATTCGATATTAATGGGCAAGCATGTATGCTGCGAAAAGCCCATGACCATGAATATGGATGAAGCGGAAGAGCTAGTCAATGTTTCTATAACAGCTGAGCTCACCATGTTTACCGCATTTCACAGGCGTTATAATATCCATTTCGTGAATGCCTTGAAGAAACTTAAGTTTGATGATGAGATTGTTAGAGTGACAGCGAGTTATCTTGAAAGAATAGAAGAACACGCTGGGGATGACCAATGGTACTTGCAGCCTGAACGGTGCGGGGGCGGCTGTATTGCTGACAATGGCCCGAATGTATACGATACATTGGCTTTCTTTCTCGGTCGACTTCACGTTACATCTGCTGCCATTACACGCAACAAGCATCATGTAGATGTAGAGGCAATAGTAGAGTTGGTTACGGAATCGGGGGTTCCTGTATCCGTGCATTTAGATTGGGCCTATCCTCACGGAGAAAAGAAAGATGTCGTGATTCATTTGAAGAATGGGAAGACCATTCGAGCAGACATGTTGGCAGGATTCGAAGAATTCAAATCATCCTTGTATCATGAATATGAACAGATTTTACTTGATTTCCAGCATCAGGTCTCTACTGGCGAATGCCATGGGGAAGATGGGCGAGATGCAGTGCGACTTGTACATGATACCTATCATGCAGAGCCCATGACAATATGAATCAAGCGGTTAAGCGGATCGTTAAGGGTACATTCGTAGGTCTTTTATTTCATACACAGGAAGATCGGGGTATGCGTCTCATCGAATTTGACACACGATGTGTACAGCAAGGAGAGATTCATGAGATTGTCACCACTACACATCATCAAGCAACAAATGGGGATCGGATCGACCGAGTTGGCTTTCTGGGATTTGCGGAAATGAAGTGCGGTGGGGTTATCGGCCGAGGAGATCCGGTGATGATTAAGGATCAGGTCATTGGAACTGTTCTTGGTTTTGACGATTGTCATTTTCCCAACCACTATAATATCCTGATCTCCACTATGGATACGTTGACCGCTGATGATTTAAAACTGGAAGTAGAGATGCTGATTGCATTTGGTATAGGTAACTGAGAAGAAGGAGTGGATCAATTGAACCTTATAGGGATGATCAAAAATAGAGAGGCCCGCATCGGAGTCATAGGCATGGGGTACGTAGGGCTACCACTCGCCTTAGCATTTGCCCATGAGGGATTTGCTGTTACAGGGATTGACCTCAATGAGGAGAAGGTACAGTCGCTTAATGATGGGGAAAGTTATATATCAGGAATAGATGATCTTTGTGATGTAATAGAGGCTGGATTATTCCGTGCAACCTGTGACTTATCAGTTATCCGGGAGCAAGATGTGATTAGTATTTGTGTTCCGACTCCACTCAGTAAAAATCAAGATCCTGATCTTTCCTACATCCGTTCTGTCGTTGAAGAATTAAAGAAATTTATGAAACCAAATGCACTGGTTATACTGGAAAGCACAACATATCCAGGTACAACCGAAGAGTTGATCGCCAATGAATTACTTCGGCTTGGTTTGAAAGTCGGAGTGGACTATTTCCTCTGCTACTCACCAGAAAGGGTAGATCCTGGTAACCCCACTTATAACATTTATAATACACCGAAAGTAATCGGGGGGATGACCCCTAATTGTCTAGATCTCGGTGATGCGCTATATTCAACTATTTGTGCACAGACTGTGAGAGTATCCACGACTCGGGCAGCAGAGATGTCTAAGTTACTAGAGAATACCTTCCGGAGTGTGAATATTGCCTTTATTAACGAGATCGCTCTATTGTGTGACCGGATTGGTATTAATGTGTGGGAAGTTATTCAAGCTGCCTCCTCTAAACCATTTGGATTTATGCCATTCTTTCCTGGACCAGGTATTGGAGGCCACTGCATTCCATTGGACCCGATGTATTTATCATGGAAGGTAAAAGGTGAAAACTTCTTCAGTCGCTTTATAGAGCTGTCTCAGGATTTGAACCGAAACATGCCAAGGTACATTGTGCAGAAAATAGGGGATGTGTTAAATACCAAAGGGAAAAGCATTAAGGGTTCACGCATCTTGCTGTTAGGCATGGCCTACAAGCCGAACGTAAGTGATTGGCGAGAATCGCCAGGGCTTGAAATTTATGAACTGCTGGAAGAAAGAGGCGCTATATTGGTAGCGAATGACCCATTTTGCGAACAAGTACGGACGGATAAGGGACAAGTTGTGAAGATTCAGAAGAACATAGACAACAATGAATTGGTAGGATATGACTGTGTTGTGCTTCTTACTGCACATTCCGTTTATGATCTGTCTGCGATTATCGACTCAGGTGTTCCTATTCTGGATACTCGTAATGCGTTCGCAGCCTTTGATGTTCCAACCGTTGTAAGAATAGGCGATTCTATGTCAGCCATAAATGAACCCAGCCTTGTCGGAATATAATAGATATATTTACAGAGGAGCATGGATATGTACAGTCTAATCACAATGAGCCCTCAAGTTGAGGATCGTTTAGTAGGAGTTAAAGTTTACGGTTTACATCTTCAACTTTCTCCAATTGAGCATGAATCTAAGGTGGATTTTGCAGAAGAATGGGAATTGATCCATTCCACATGGCGTGGCAAAAGTAAAACGGAAGTAGCAGCAACACCGATCATGGCAGCTTATCAGGATTTTTATCAGCTTATAGGTCTGAATCCTAAAAAATATCCCCCCTCTGTGCAAAATTTGATTCAGCGCTTTTTCATCAAAGAGGAGCTGGACAAGCTTCCCCGTATCCATCCCATCGTGGATGCAGTTAATGTAGCTGCCCTGCAACATTTGATACCACTTGGCGTATTCGATGCTGAATGTGTAAGTGGGGAAATTCATTTGACGTTTACCCAGGGGGGAGAGGCATTTCAGGGACTAGGGGAGAGTGAACCTGAGGAACTGCCGGAAGGATTATTAGTTCTCGCGGATCGTGAGAAAATATTGTCTCGCTTTTGCTATCGGGATGGTGAATCACAGAAGGTGAAGGACACTACGCAGGACGTCTGGCTTCTGGGCTGTCAGGTTCCGGGAGTAGAAGAAAAGGCAGTTAAAGATGCACTGACAGAAGCGTTAGAGTTGTTAAAGCGTGTTTATCGCTGTGAGACGACGCTCATTATTGCAGACTGAAGGGAGTGCAGACGCCAATGAATAACGGTAACAAGCGTACTTCACTTATACGCCGTTACGATATGGCCATTTGGATTCGGGTATTAGGCAATGCACTCAACGCCATGACAACTTTTATTATCCGGCCATTCCTGGCCATATATCTATATGATAAACTGGGCGGTTCTTTAGTCAGTGCCATGCTGGTTATGGGTCTTCAACCCTTCGCCGGGATGATCATGGGAATCTTCGGCGGGGGACTCAGTGATCGTTTCGGGCGTAAACCCGTGATGCTTGTTGCATTGCTGATTCAGGTTCTGGGTCTCGGAGCATATACCATGGCAGATAGTGTGTGGGCTTTCGCTATCATTACCGCTATTATGGGTATCGGTTCTGCATTATTTACACCGGCAGCGAATGCTATGATCTCGGACGTCGTTTCGCAGGAGCAGCAGACAGAGGTATTCGCTTTATTACACACAGCGTCCAATGTCGGCGCAGCTTTCGGTCCTGTGATCGGTTTACTCTTGTTTCAATGGAACAGTACGGTTGTCTTTGTAGCCAGTGCGACTATTCTATTAGCCTATATGTTTCTGGTATTTCTTAGAGTGCCAGAGTCACTGCATCAGGAACATCATACGACCACTGTACGGACATATGACCGTATATTAGATCATAAAGTTCTTTATGGAATAACTTTATTAGCAATGCCCATTGGGCTTATCTATGCTCTGGTTATTTCCATTCTTCCGTTTCATTTATCTGATCATTTTGCACGTTCGACCGATATTCTAGCTTCACTTATGACCTTTAATGGCATTATGGTTATCACCTTGCAACTATGGTTAACCAAGAAGACAGAACTTTTGTTGACCTATCGAATCATTGGCCTTTCTTATGCTTTGTTCGCGACTGTTGCTATGGGTTACGGATTTTCTCGATATATAGCACTCTTGTTTATCTTCGAATTTATCTTTTCTATCGGCGAGATGCTTGTAGGGCCACACTTACAAAAAGAAATTTCGAGCTTGGCTCCAGAAGGCAAACGAGGATTCTATTTCTCAATCTTCGGTCTGCATATGCAACTCCCGCTTGCCTTTGGACCTGTAATTGGCGGTCTTATATACACGACTTGGAATGGAACGATGATGTTTACACTTCTAGGGGTATTGTTCGTAGTGTCAGGAACAGCGCAGGTTCTGCTGATTCGCTGGCTAAAGAGGCAAAAGGAATCGTTCTTAAAAGTAGATAACAGACTGCGCAATCCAGTAAATGAGGAAAGTTATCTAACATAGATCAAGAGTATTCAAAAACTTCATGATCAAAAACTACACATGTTGAACACCGAGAAGTTAGTCCTGTGTGATTAGGAGCAGCAGCGTGTAGGCAAACCCACATGAACATCGATTCGAGGGTTGCAACAAGAGCGAAACGTCAACGAGGGGTGGAATGCAGGGATGAAGGGTGCCACAAAAGCATATATAGCGATGTCCGTTGCAATGACAACTGTCGGAAGTTCAATCGTGGTGGGCAAATGGGTTACCCAGGTATTCCCTGTATTTCTGGCTTCTCTTCTTCGGTTTGGATTAGCGTCTATGCTACTTATACTTATTCTTATTCTAAAAGAAGGCTTACCTAAATTAGGCAAGCGAGAATTCCTTCTTCTGCTGATACAAGCTTTAACAGGTGTTTTTCTCTTCAACATATGTTTGTTGTTTGGTCTGAAACGGACCCCAGCTATAGAGAGCGGCATTATCACTAGCACGACTCCGATGGCTATCTCACTGCTCTCATGGTTTTTTTTCAAGGAGAAGATGTCCTTACGGTCTTGGATCGGAGTGGTTATGGCAGTTGTGGGTGTAGCAACAATTCAATGGCTAGACACAACTTCAGTATCAGTTGAGGGTAGAGGATTAGTGTGGATAGGCTATGCGCTCCTATGTTCTGCAGTAATTAGTGAGGCACTGTTTACGTTAATTGGTAAAAGTCTGTCAGGGAAATTATCTCCACTCGCAATCACGACATACGTGACCACATGGGGATTCTCCTTATTTCTTCCAATGGGTATATATCAGGCAGCCTCGTATGATTTTGGAAGACCTTCTTTTACAGATTGGCTTTGTATTGTTTATTTAGCAGTGGTTGTTACCGTGATTGGGTTCGTGCTCTGGTATTACGGTATATCCGTAGTCTCAACCGCCACCTCAGCCTCTTTTACTGGGATGATTGCTGTCTCATCACTCCTCCTTTCGAACATACTTCTGCACGAACCGATGGGATGGAATCATTTAGGGGGCATGGGGATTGTTATTGCCGCTATCTTCTTTACCGCACAGTCAGAGAAATATTCGAAACAACCTATAACCCAGGAGTACGATAAATGGACTATATAACAATTTAGAAAAACGGAGGCCTGAATATGAAGAAGGAGAAAGTAATTGTCGCTATTCACCGCTTTGGGGATTATATTCTAGGAGGATTTGTGAATTACAGTCAAGTGATTGATCATAGCACCCATCATGTGATTTACCTAGTGAATGCGCGTGGTTACAAAGATATAGAAGCCTATCATGATCAAGCGGCACAAGTACATGAATTAGCAGATATTGAAGACTACACATCTCTAGAAGCTGCGATGAAGCAAACGATAGACATGTATGGACAAGTGGATCTTGTGATTGCGATGTCTGAGTATGATCTAATTAACGCGGCCAAGCTTCGTTCACAATTCGGGATTCCGGGCACTTCTGAAGAAAAGGTAGCCTTGTATCGCGATAAAATTGTGATGAAGGAGCGTCTCAAAGCGGATGGAGTGCGTATCCCGAGGTTCTTGGACTATGAAACTCCTGAAGAAGCGATCGCGTTCGGAGAGGAGACCGGTTATCCGCTTATTCTTAAGCCTAGACTAGGTGCTGCCAGTCAAGGTGTGCGACGCGTCTCAGACCGGAGTGAGCTTGAAGAGGCTCTTACCTCTATCGAAAAAGCTAATGAATCACAGAACTATCAATGTGAGGAATTCATCAACGGTCCAATTTTCCATATAGATGGATTAATTGAGCATGGCGAATTACAATTTATTGCTATATCTCAATATGTTAATGGCTGTTTGGCTTTCTCTCAGGGAATTCCTAATGGTTCTTTTATCGTAACGGACAGGCTTCCTTTGAAGAATCGAATGACCCGGTTCACAGAAGCGGTACTGCACTCTTTAGAACTCCGAAATGGATGCTTTCATTTAGAAGTCATTGATCGGGATAGTGTCGAAGCTGTATTCTTAGAGATTGGCGCCCGTATGGGTGGAGCAGAGACGCCATTCCTTACACTTGAATTATACGGAGTTAATTTGTGCGAAGAATGGATCAAAATTGAACTTGGAACGTTCAACAAGATAACCATTCCGCAGATGGGTATTCATGGTGGCTTACTTCAGTTTCCTGAACCCCCATGTGTACCGGCTGAAGTTGTTCAAGTGAGTAGCCTTAAGGGACTAATCCCGGAAATATTTCATGAACAAATACCGGAGCCCGGTGAGATTATGGATGGAAAAGGCTCTTATTATCATATTAGTGGAAGATATATGTTCCGTGGTGATAGTGAAGCGAAGGTTGAAGCCGCTATTCATAAAGCCATCGATCTGTTCCATATCGAAGCTAAACCTTTAGAACCTTCACCTATATAGTCTCTCTACTTTCATTTAGTATGTTGTCCGTTTGAACCTATTCCGACTTGAAGGAGAGAAGCCTCTAATGAAAAATATATTGCTTGTCAGTGATCTGGGCGGATTTCCGCCATCTTTGCAATCATTATCTGCAGTCGCTAATGTGTTCGTCTATATTCCCCGTCCGAGTGCTGTAACTAGCCATTATATGGCTTCTATTAACCGTTATGCCTCGGGCGTCGTCAAAGAAGGCAGGGGGTATACCTCCGGTGGGTTTCATCATCCGGATTGGGTGACATACACGGGGGCTGAGGCTTATACACTCTCTGAAGAAGAGATGGTAGGTCAGATGATTCACTATGCTCAATTATTTAAAGTCGAGGGTATGATATTTGGGGGAGCCGAGAATATGGTTCTGTCTGTCGCTCGGGCGGCCGAAGCAATGGGGTTTCGTTCTGCTGGAGTTGATGCAGCACGCAGAGCACGTAACAAGCATACCATGCGTGAGATGTTTCGCATCGTGGGCGTGCCATCTCCTGAATTTCGTGCTATCCGCTCAGAAGGAGATATGTTAGCCGCTGTAAGAGAACTTGGTTATCCACTGGTACTCAAACCCACATATCTGGCTTGCTCTATTGGGGTAACACTTCTGGATGGTACACGTGATCCGGTAGAGGTGTTTCGTGAGGTTCAGAAGGATATTCTGACAAATACGAGAGACTCGCAGCTCTTTAATGAAGAATGCATGTTTTTGGTAGAAGAATATATGGAAGGTTGCAATACGGATTGGTATGATAATCCTCTATATGCTGACTATGTCTCTGTAGAAGGAATGATGGTTAATGGTAAATACCATCCCGTTGCCATTACCGATAAGACACCGATGCTCTCTTCCTTTACGGAAACGTCACATATTGTGCCAAGTGTACTGGATGCTGAAGCCCAAGGAATCATCGTAGATGCCTGCCGCAAAGCGAATGAAAGTCTGGGCCTGCAGTATTGCCCAACTCATACCGAAGTCAAGCTAATGAAGAACAGGCAAGTGGGTATTATCGAAACAGCTGCCCGTTTCGGGGGGTGGAATATTATTCCGCAAATTAACGATGTCTTTGGTCTGGATATGACGAAGGTCTGGGCGGAAATATTAATGAATGGGGATTCGCTAGGGTTGCCGCATACCTTGTTAAACCAAGCGGATAAGTCTCGCTGCAATATGCGTATTTATCTACAGGATAACCCTCTTGATCCATCATGCACATATCGCTACAAGGGATATGATAAGTTGGACAGTCTCCTATCGGAAGGCGTCTCCATTCGTACAGAGACGGAGATCCCACGAGATACCGTGGTAAGCAGTATTCCTCATCTAGACGCGATGAGTTTTGTTTCTACATTAGATCTAGAGGGTACGAATTCCCAAACTCTCGCACAGTCGGTACAGAATATTCGGCGGGGTGTACGATTACGTGTAACTGAATTGAATACGTTGAAGACTGAAGTTAACGTTTAATTCTATACTATTTGATGAATGGCAAAGAGAAAATCACGAAGATCTTAGTCAAGGTCGACGATCATATTTTATCGAGTCATTTATTCTAAAATAGATGGTATTATTGAAGTGGGAACAGGGTTAATTATGTGAATGTTTAACTACATTAATTAATATTCTTGGATGTACGTATGAGAGGGTTGGATACGATCATATAGACAACTAAATAGGAATTATTAAGCCATGACCGCTTCTCGGTATCTATCGGGGAAGCGGTCTTTCTATTGTTCTGGTAACTTTATGTAGCGATAGGCGGTCAGAGGCGTGAGCTCATATTTCTACTTTGATTCATGCCATATCCTTGTTATTTATATGATAAATTCCATCTATCGGATAATACTTTATGATTTCGATTAGTTGTTCAGCCATATAGTCAGGAGAGTATTTAAACCCACTATTCATCCATTCCGTGATGATCCCTAAGATCGCATGGGCTTGAAACTAGCAAGGAATTCACGGTTTATTTTAGAATTAGGCTGACTATTGGAAAAGTCATGTAAGAAGAGTTTTTTTAGCTCAGTACATATTCTATTTTGCAAAGAGTGTAATTTATTCGCTCTCAATATAAGTGCGTAAAAATCTGAATTTTCATTAACATGTTCAAATATTTTGATTGCTGAAGAAGTAAGATATTTAATCTCAAAAACTTCAATATCTCGATATGGATCACGGTACGATGCAATTAATTCAGCCATGACATCATTAATCATTTCATCCAAAAGGTCTTCTTTATATTGATAATGTTTATAAAATGTCCCGCGATTCAGGTCTGCACGAGTAACAATATCCGTAATAGAAATGTCTATAAAATCTTTCTCGTGAATTAACGATAGTAGTGATTCTTTGAGAGCTGTCTTTGATTTTCTAATTCTTCTGTCATTATTACTCGCGATGTTAAGCATATTAAGTCTCCTTTGTTCGACAAAAAAATAAAATATTGAACAGATCATTATTGAAGTGTCTATTAACCAACAAATATCCTTCATTTTGCCGATTGTATAAATTTAATATTCTTTATTATACTATAAATAGATTTTAAATAATAAACACCTGTTCAATAACATCACGATAGTTCCACATTCGAACATTTGGAGGATTTGCTATGAGAATCAAAGACAAAGTTGCTGTTGTAACGGGAGCAGCTTCAGGAATGGGAAAAGCTATTGCACTACTTTACGCTAAGGAAGGTGCTAAAGTAGTCGTATCTGATTTAAATCTAGATGGTGCAAATGTAACTGTTGAGGAAATTAAGTCCAATGGTGGAACGGCTATAGCAGTCAAGGCAAATGTTGCTGTAGAAGAAGATATCCAGCGTTTAATTGACACCACGGTTAGTACATACGGCACAGTGGATATCCTAGTGAATAATGCGGGTATTATGGATAATTTTGAACCTGCTGGAGATATAGAAGATGATAACTGGGAACGAATATTTGCGATTAACACAACGAGTGTTATGCGGTCGACACGTAAAGTGTTGCCTATCTTTTTAGAAAAAGGAAATGGTGTAATCGTAAATATTGCATCTGCTGGTGGATTATTTGGTGCTCGTGCAGGAGCTGCCTATACCGCTTCTAAACATGCTGTTGTTGGCTTCACTAAAAACACTGCCTTCATGTATGCACAAAAGGGAATTCGCTGTAATGCGATCGCACCGGGTGGAGTTGAGACCAATATTGGTTCATCTATGACGAATATCAATCCATTTGGTGCTTCTCGTCAACAGCTTGGGATGGCTATTAACCCACGTATGGGTAAGGCGGAGGAAATTGCTACTGTTGCATTATTCTTAGCTTCTGATGATTCAAGTTTCGTGAATGGACAGATTATTGCCGCAGATTCAGGTTGGAGCGCATACTAAGAACGTGTTAATTAGTAGATGACCCTCTCAAGAATAATACAGATGTAACATTAATCCCCTTAAGTTAACACTCGAACAACACCTCATGTGATCATGCGGGAATGAGTGAAACGTAGAGGGGATTTTTGTTAGATTATTGACAGGAAAGCGTAGGGAACTATTATTTGGTAAAATATAATAACAAAGGAGTCATCCTAACGGCTGGCTCCTTTTCTTGTAACCTATTCTGTAAGCAACCATTGTCAGATTAACGTCACGATGGGGATATAATTTTCTGTAAGACCCTATGATATAATGAACTCAATTGCATTGAAACAGAAATTAACTACGGAAGCAGGTGTCATCGCTTTGAAAACAGTCGTCGTGATCGGTGGGGGTGTGACCGGATTGTCCACCGCTTACTATTTAAATAGATCCATGCAGAATAGCAACTTGGACATTAAGATCGTATTGGTTGAAGCCAGTGAAAGATTAGGCGGTAAGATCAGAACGCTACATGATGGAGATTTCACAATGGAATCAGGAGCGGATTCTATTGTAACGCGTAAGACCAACGTCGCACCTCTGATTGAAGAGCTTGGGCTACAAGATGAGGTTGTGTATAACGCAACTGGAATATCATATATCTATACAGAGGGTAAGTTGAAGCAAATTCCGAAGGATTCTGTTTTTGGCATACCGCTAACTATTGAGTCACTTGCCAGCACGGAACTCATCTCTGCCGAAGGAAAGGTTGAAGCGCTGAAAGATTTATACACTCCGAATGATAAGTTCACGAAGGATGACTCTGTGGGTGAATTTCTGGAAGCATGCTTTGGAAAAGAACTCGTTGAAAAGCAAATTTCTCCGGTCCTCTCGGGAGTCTACTCTGGGAATTTAGATGATCTTACGATTGCATCAACCCTTCCTTATTTAATCGATTATAAGAATGAATATGGCAGTATTATTCAAGGTCTATCTGCCAATAAGGCGAAGTTCCAAGGAAATGGCGATAAGAAGTTTATGTCTTTCAAGGGTGGGGTATCTGCTTTGATTGACGCTATGGATGAGCACTTGTCTGATACAGAGATTATTAAGGGCGTTCCGGCGGAAAAAGTCGAAAAGCGAGGAGAGCAATACCGTGTTTCTCTTGCTGATGGACGCACTTTAGATGCTGATATGGTTGTACTCGGAACAATGCATTCCACAGCACAAGCTCTGCTTCAAGACGAGTCATTGAATGAGGATTTCAATCAGTTATTTAACAGTTCACTAATTAGTGTCTATTTAGGATTCGATATCCCTGATAGTCAATTACCTGCGGATGGTACGGGATTCATTACAGCCAACAGTGATGATGTGAAATGTAATGCCTGTACGTGGACAAGTCGCAAATGGGCGCATACATCAGAACATCAACGCCTGCTTGTCAGACTCTTTTATAAAAGTTCTGGACCTCATTATGCTGCGCTGATCAAACTCTCTGAAGAGGAGCTACAGAAGGTGGCACTGCAAGACATTCAGACTAGTCTTGGCATAACAGGTTATCCTGTAACCTATGATGTGACGAAATGGCATGATGTGATGCCAAATTATCACATCCGACATCATCAGATCGTCGAATCACTCGAGAAGAAGATGGCGATGAGCTATCCGAATGTTATCCTTGCTGGATGTTCTTATTATGGTGTTGGCATTCCAGATTGTATTGCGAACGGTGAGAAGACAGCAGAACTGATCCTAGAGAAGGTCAATACTGGTTCCAGAATGGACTAGTATTCATATTATTCAAGTCATGAGAATAGCTGGCAGGTGCCGGCTATTCTCGGTTTTTACCGATTCTTTTTCTAATGATCCTTCATATTTTCATAGATCGGGTATTAAACGGAAAACTTATGATCATAACATTAATCATTAGTAAGTGGACCACCACGTATCATTAAACTTCGTTATCGGATTACGTCCCTTAGGATAAGCCAGAGATTCAATCTTCAATAATTAAACAGATAAGATACAGGGGGATAATGATGCGGAAAATTGTGCTCGTTCGTCATGGTCAAAGTGAATGGAATTTGGAAAATAGATTTACGGGATGGACGGATGTTGATTTATCTACAAACGGACTAGTCGAAGCAAGAAAGGCCGGAGAGATTCTCAAAGAAAATGGATACTCGTTCGATGTGGCTTATACCTCTGTCCTTAAACGAGCAATAAGAACATTATGGATCATACTTGATCAGATGAATCTGATGTGGATTCCTGTACATAAGTCATGGATGTTGAATGAGCGGCACTATGGCGCGCTACAAGGGTTGAATAAAGCAGAGACAGCTACAAAGTATGGTGAAGATCAAGTCTATCTCTGGAGAAGATCTGTTGACGTTAGCCCCCCTGCACTTGAACTAAGTGATACGAGGTATGATGGACTTGATCCCAGATACAAAGATATCGTCAGTCAGATTCCCATGACTGAAAATTTGGCGGACACTGAGCGAAGAGTTCTAAATTACTGGCACAACGTTATCAAATCCTCGATACTAGCGAATCAGAAGGTGATGATATCTGCCCATGGGAATACCATTAGAGGACTTGTCCAATACCTGGATAATATCCCCTCTAACGGCATTGCAGATTTAAATATTCCAACTGGAATTCCCCTTGTCTATGAATTTGATGATCAATTAAGACCACTCAAACATTACTATTTGGGTGTATAATATCCGGTGTATCTGGTGTGTAATATCAAGGGTTATTTAAGGGACAATTTTGTCCTATTTTTCTATAAAAATATCCCCTCTAAGTTAACTCTTTCCCTATGATAAGATAGGGATTTTTTTGGAGTGTCTGCTTAAAGGGGAAAATAAGGATAATAATCTTTATTGGCTATTTTTTTATAATATGAACGTTCCTATTACGCCACTGAGTAAACCCAAAACGACGACAGAAATGCATACGAACCAGATCACCCGACGAGGGAAGGACCGGTACACCATAAGCAGAGAGGGAAGGCTTATAGACGGAAGCGTAACAAGCAACGCACCCGCCACGCCCGTACCGAATCCAAAGGAAAGGAACGTAGCGATAATCGGGATTTCAGCGGCGGTTGGAATAACAAACAACGTACCCGCAATCGCAAAAATAACAATGGCAAGAATACCATTCATAGCGCCTTCTCCGAGAACAGGGAACATCCACGCACGTGCTGCACCAAGGAGAACGACACTAATGAAGTAGGCAGGAACAACCGTTAGAAGCATCGTACCCGCACTTTTTAACCAACGTGACATAAGCGGACCTTCGGGTTCGGACGTCTTATGAACCGCATCATCGACCGTTTGCGGAACCGTGGAAGCACCAGCAAATCGATTCGCAAAATAACTAACTGCAAACGTCAGTATCAACCCAAACACGATACGCATGATTGTGAATTTCCACGAGAGCACGAAGGTCATAAAGATAAGTGTAGCCGGATTGAGCACGGGATTACCGAGCCAGAATGCCAGGCTGGCGCCTACGGAAACATTCCTTTTACGCAGACCTACAGCAATTGGTGCGGCGCAGCAGGTACACATCATACCTGGAATAGATGCGAGGCCACCTATCGCGGTACTTCCAAAACTTGTTTTACCTAGAACTCGTATTAGCCACTTCGCAGGAATGAGTACCTGTACCAAAGAGCCCAGCAAAATTCCGAGAACGGCTGCTTTCCACACGGATTGGAAATATGCGACTGCATAATCCCATGCTGCTTGGATAGAAGGAGCAGGTGCAGTGGCCAGATCGCCTGTTAATATCGAAGAACCGATTGAATGTTCGGTTGCGGCCTTTATAGCCTTGTGATAGTATGGCCACCATTTGACATAGGATAGACCTGCAATCGCAATGAGCACAAATATGAACACTAATAGTATTGATTTATAGTTCGTAGGACGCTTGTTGCCAAGCGGAGAAGGATTGGAAATTGCTGACATAATTCATATTGACCTCCATATACTTAAAATTCAAGATTAATATCATAACATAAAAGAATAAGTGAAGGTACTTAAAATTTTTGTACAATGCTCGCTACATCGTGTAAGATTATATGTAGTTCATTAAAACTAAAGGAGCTGAGTCATGATGTCTCAAGCTGAAACTATAAAGTTAACTTCATTATCTTCAAAAGGGGGCTGCGGTTGCAAAATTGGTCCTGCCGATCTGATGGAGGTTCTTCGCAGTCTGCCTACCACCGTTAGTAACCCCGATTTACTAGTCGGATTAGATACAAGTGATGATGCGGGCGTGTATCGTTTGAGTGATGAGCTAGCGTTAGTGCAAACCGTTGATTTTTTCACACCGATTGTGGATGACCCCTATTCGTTTGGTCAAATTGCGGCAGCTAATGCATTGAGTGATATTTACGCCATGGGTGGTAAGCCACTTACAGTTCTTAATATAGTAGCCTTTCCTATTTCTGTTCTGGATAAAAGCATACTTGCAGATATTTTGCGTGGAGCCGCCGATAAAGTACAGGAAGCAGGGGCTACGCTTGTAGGTGGTCATTCTATTGATGATAAAGAACCGAAATTTGGCTTAGCCGTCACAGGACTCGTGCATCCAGACAAAGTAAGAACGAATGCAGCAGCGCAAGCGGGTGATATGCTGATTCTGACAAAACCCATTGGTGTCGGCATCTTAACGACTTCGATTAAGAAAGATCAGCTATCTCCTGAAGAAACAGCGCGTCTTACTTCAGTTATGTCGACACTAAATAAAACAGCTGCCGAAATTATGGCACCTTATGAAGTGCATGCTTGTACAGACGTTACGGGTTTTGGATTATTGGGACATGCCTCGGAAATGGCAAAGGGAAGTGGTCTGGGGCTGGTTATTCGACAAGAATCTGTACCTATGCTACCGAGAGTAAGAGAACTTGCTGAGAAGGGCTTTGTTCCAGGGGGAACGAAGAATAACTATGCTCATCTAGAAGGATCTATACTTTATCCAGAAGAGATGGATATACTAAACCGCTACATCTTATGTGATGCAGTGACTTCAGGTGGACTGTTGATTTCCATCGCACCAGAACAAAGTGAACAATTGCTTAAAGAGCTTACGGATGCGGGTGTAGAAGCAGCATTAATCGGAGAAGTAACGAACGATCACCCAGGTCAAATTACGGTTATAGCTGCACAATAACAATTCAAATCTAGTCAGAAGATTCTCATGACTGTTAGATATAAGAGGAGAGCGACAACATTTGTTTCAGGATATTACGCTAGAAGAGTTAAGAGCGCTAAAGAACAGGAAGCAGATGACCGTCATTGACGTCCGCTCACCTTCCGAATTTCAAGACTCAACACTGCCGGACAGTCTGAATATCCCTTTTTTCGATGATCAAGAGCGTGCTGAAGTGGGTACGTTGTACAAGCAGGTCAGTGTTCATGCTGCGAAAGAACGTGGTCTAGAGATTGTCTCGGCTAAGTTACCTACCTTCATTAAAGAGTTTGGAGCCATTGAAGGGGATAAGGCTGTCTTCTGTTGGCGGGGTGGGATGCGAAGTCGTACAACTGCAACGGTATTATCCTTAATGGATATCCATGCTTACCGATTGATTGGTGGCTACAAAGCTTACCGTAAATGGGTATTAGAGAGCTTGGATACCTACGACTTCAAACCGAAGTCCTACGTGATTCATGGGTATACCGGTACAGGTAAAACAAACCTTTTGCACCGCCTGAAGAATCTAGGTCATCCCATATTAGATTTGGAAGGGTTAGCAGGGCACCGCGGCTCCATATTTGGGCAGATTGGACTCCATGCGAACAATCAGAAGACTTTTGATGCTCTTCTTTTGGAGGAGTTAATTGCGTTAGAGCCTTCACCTTACGTACTGTTTGAAGCCGAGAGCAAAAGAATTGGGAAAATTGTGATGCCGCAGTTCTTGGCTCACCAGAAAGAAATAGGAACACAGATTTGGATAGAACTGCCGATGGAATCTAGAGTGCAACAGATCCTTGAGGATTACAAACCTGAACAATTTAAAGAACAATATATTACAGCCTTTCATAACATCAAATCGCGTATCCATATACCGATTGCGGCAGAGATCGAACAGAATCTGCAGGCTGATATGTTCGGTGAGGCTGTGGCGCTACTGCTAGAGTATTATTACGACCCCAAATATGAGCATTCATCTAATCAGTATGAAGACATCGAGAAGATTATTATCTCGGTAAACAATTTAGATGAAGCAGAAGCTGCTGTTCTTTCTTATTTAAACGATGTAAATAGCCAGAATACTTGATATGTGATTATTTTATGAAAAAATGATGTTAAACTTAAGGCTCTTTTCACAACTTGTGAATGGAGCCTTCGCGTTACTATAGTATTCGCATATAACATGAACTAGAGGAAGGTTGAAGAAATGATCTATTTAGACTATAACGCTACAACACCTGTCGATAAGGAAGTAGCCGATGCTATAATTCCATACATATATGGTCATTTTGGAAATCCTTCAAGCAGTCATACCTTAGGAACACAAGTGAAGTCTGTCGTAGTTCAAGCAAGGAAGCAGGTTGCCGATTTCCTGAATTGTGCACCTACGGAAGTTCTTTTTACTAGCGGAGGTAGCGAAGCCAATAATACAGTAATCAAGGGTGTAGCCCACACCTATAGGGATAAAGGTAAGCATATTATCATATCCTCTGTTGAGCATCCGGCCGTTATCCAACCCTGTCAGTTTCTAGAACAGATGGGTTATCGCGTTACTTATTTGCCAGTTGATCGGTATGGGATGGTTAACGTTGACGACGTTAGACAGCAGCTTACGGATCAGACGATCTTGGTCTCGGTTATGCATTCGAATAATGAGACTGGAACGATTCAACCCATCAAAGAGATCTCTAAATGTTGTCGAGAACACGGTGTGCTATTTCATACAGATGCTTCACAGTCAGCAGGAAAGGTGCCCTTGGATGTTGAGGAGTTAGGAGTCGACTTCTTAACCATTGCAGGTCATAAATTATATGCTCCCAAAGGTATCGGCGCACTGTATATTCGAGATGGAATTAACATTGAACCTTTGATCCATGGCGCAGGTCATGAACAGGGAAGACGTGCTGGAACGGAAAACACAGCCTATATCGTTGGATTAGGAAAAGCCTGTGAAATTGCATCGGACCCAGCGCCTAGAAATCATGTTAAGCAAGTAACAGACTATTTCTATGAACGACTAACAGAGACTTTTGGAGATAGAATCACGTTAAATGGTCATCCAGAGAAGAGGTTACCAAATACGCTCAATATCAGTTTTATGGGGGCAGTGGGTCATGAAATGATAGCTTCCCTAGCAGATGTGGCTGCATCTACTGGATCTGCTTGTCATGCTGGAGAAACTTCGATCTCACCTGTATTGAAGGCCATGAACGTATCCGAAGAGGTTGGACAAGGTGCCATTCGATTCAGTCTGGGTAGGTACTCCACTACAGCTGAAGTCGATACAGTGATTGATGAATTGAAAAAAATTTGCTTCGAACAAATAGAAGAGCTGGATCCATCCACTAAAATGTTAATACAGAATGACTATACATCCGCCACAGTTGTATCAACTGCCACTAACTTTATCATGAACCGAACAGAGCCGTTTACCCATACTTACAGAACCTATATCCGACTTAGAGAGTGTGGTCTACAGCGTTTTAAGTTCTGGCACAGCAATGCCATTGACTCAACGTGGGACAATGGAGGGGTCGCTTCCGCTAGTGATCTAGGGGGAGAGTGGAGAATAGAATCAGCCTTTGTGGGAGATGGTGGAGTAGAGCCTACTGGCGATGTGGTCGTGGGCACCCAAGTCCCTATTACTTTTGAAGGTCAAGTTCACAAAACCGTTCTGCCCGGGGAGGAATTCTGGAGTGATGAGGTTCACATTGATATTCCTGAAGGACATTATCTAGTATTTACATGGGCAATTTCAACAACATCATCTGGAAAAACAGTACCCTATAACACAGAGCAAATGTTAGTTACTGCATATGATACTCCCGGAGATGTAGCGCAACAGGTATCATCTACTTCTTTTCAGAAATCGGAGAATCTATTAGTATTGCCTAGCTTTATAGGTTACAACAAACAGGTGGAGAAGCAACTATTATTCTTTGGTGATTCTATTACTCAAGGTGTTCGAACAGGGGTAGATAACTATGAATACTGGGTCGCTCGGATTGCGGATGGACTTGGAGCGTCAGTGGGTGTGTGGAATATCGGCTCCGGTTGGGCGAGAGCCTATGATGCAGTGGATGAGGGTCCTTGGCTCAATAAAGCACAACAGGGGAATGAAGTCGTAATCGCTTTGGGTGTCAATGATCTTGATATAGGTAAACGCACCGCTGTACAACTCATAACTGAGCTTACAAGGATTGTCTCTACAATCAAGAACAATAACCCTTGGACCTCTATTATACTGTGTACAGTTTCTCCGTTTAACTTCAATGGAGCACAGGAACGAGCCTGGAGAGAAGTGAATGAACAGATTCGTACTGAGCCACCAGTGGGGGTAGATCGTGTCTTTGACCTTGCAGAAGTTCTGTCGCAAGATGCTCCTGATGATCATTTAGTTAAGTCAGAATATATGAGTTCAACCTATGATCCTCATCCTAATGGTACTGCTGGGAAGGCAATAGCAGAGGTTTTCCTTAAGTGGTATTCATGACAGTAGCGGGGCGTTATCCTTAGGCTTGTTGACTTAAGTAGAACAGAGGAATACAATAGTTCTATGACTATCAAACTATATTCTTTAAAAGATGATGAAAAAAGGGCTAAGATTTTTAAAGCATTAGCAGAAGTGAAACGAATTGAAATGATTCGATATCTTCATCTGCATCGGGACAACAATACCTGTGGATCCATCGCTGAATCGATAGGTATGGACAAATCCAATGTGTCATACCATCTCAAGATTTTATATGAAGCTGATCTAGTAAGTGTCATACGAAATGGTCAGAATAAGATGGGTCATCTTAGAGAAGATACTTTCACCGAATATTTACCGGGTTTCTTGGACAGCATATAATATGTCCTGAAACCCGTCATTTTTGAGCAATGATTTGAAAGTTTTAAAACTATTTAATTATAAGTTGTGATAGTCATTGTATTACAATTTATCATTGTAGGGAAATAATCTTTATAGTATTTTTAAAAATCTATATAAATGGAGTAGTGATCATATGAATCAGCAATATCAAAATAGACAAGTCCTCTTAGCTTCGCGTCCTACAGGTATGCCAACGAAGAAGGATTTTGAATTCAGAGATATTCCTGTGGCTGAGGCACAAGAAGGACAGGTTATTGTACGTACTCTTTACTTATCGGTGGACCCCTACATGCGCGGAAGAATGAATGATTCCAAATCATATATTCCACCCTATAACCTTAATGAAGTCATTGCTGGTGGGATTGTTGGAGAAATTGTGGAGTCCAAGACTAATCTGTTCCAAGCAGGAGATAAAATTATCGGTATGCTGGGTTGGCAGCTATATAATACAGTAGATGCTAAGACTGTACGTAAAATCGATGAGTCGATGGCTCCCGTGTCTGCATACTTAAGTGTTCTTGGCTTGACAGGACTCACAGCATACTTTGGTTTACTAGATATTGGTCAGCCCAAAAAGGGCGAGACTGTCGTCGTGTCTGGTGCTGCGGGGGCCGTGGGTATGTTGGTTGGACAGATTGCCAAAATCAAAGGAGCACGTGTTGTTGGTATCGCAGGTACCGATAAGAAATGCGACTATTTGAAGAATGAACTTGGCTTTGATGCGGCTATCAATTATAAAACAACTAAGAACCTAGATCAGGATTTGGAACAAGCATGCCCGAACGGCGTCGATGTCTATTTTGACAATGTGGGTGGGGCGATTTCCGATGCTGTGATGAACTTACTAAATGATCATGCACGTATTCCACTATGTGGCGCTATTTCTTCTTACAACAGTACGGATGATAATATGGGTCCACGAATTCAGTCCAAATTGATCAAGACCCGCTCCCTTATCAAAGGATTTGTTCTCAGCGATTATGCTGATCGGCAGTCGGAAGGACTACAGGAGCTTGGAATATGGCTATCTGAGGGTAAATTAAAGTATGAAGAGACCATTGTAGATGGTTTCGACAACGTGATTGTGGCATTCCTACAATTGTTCCAAGGTACTAATCTTGGCAAAATGCTTGTTAAAGTCAGCGATCCCGCGAAATAAATGATAACGTAAAGCAGCGTAATATTACACTTTAATCGTATTTCATATCGGTAATGAGCAAAACGGAAGGCTCCCATAGGGGATCCCTTCCGTTTTTGTTTATACCGAGTTAGATTCATATTATTCATTACACGTTTGAATTCTTCCGTTAATGGCAAACTTATAGAACAGTACGCATATCATTTTTAGCTCAGTAACACCAACAATAACTGCTGGAAAGGACATTGAAATTGTCTGAATCGTATTTACTTGATAAGTATTCAAAAAAATATATTAGGATGTCAGAAAGAGAGTTGACCTATCAGGTTAAGTCTAATTTATGGGTAACCCCTGTTCTTTAAGTGTTCTATTCATTTCTTCTATTAAATGCCGCTTTGGGGGGACTTAAACTACAAGCTGGGCAATCTTTCCATAAGATCACTTGGAATTATGATCCTAAGACAGTGACTACTGCGCTCTACCAAATCGGTGAAGTGCTTGTCTCTATTTCGCAAGTAACTGACTTCTTTCATTATTTAGTAGATGATAAGAATCACCTTCGAATCATTTTACAAAAAAGAGACTTTAACCACTATGTATACAATGGATTTGGTTATATTAGGCACTATGCGAAAGGTAATGTCATGGTTTCAACGGATATTTTAAACGTTTTAGATCTAATGGCTAAATCCCTTGATCCAAGCGTACATCAATCGGTCTGGGATTGTGCAATACATATTGCACAGGGGTTTAAGAATCTCTGTCTATTTGAACAAGATAACCAACAATTCTATCATGCGCTATAGAAGGTATAATGACCTTCCAAATTGGATGGTATAATTAATCGTGAATTGGAAGGTTACAGAATCCAAATCACCCTGTATAATCAATATCAGATTTACTGCTAACATAAGAGAGAAAGCTATATCCGAGGGGGATATGAATGTTCATATACATATTAGTTATTGTGGTGGCTATCATCGGAGGCGTCGCAACTTTTCTGGTCGGGATTTCTAAAGAGAATAAGACATCAAATACGAATTACCAGAAGAAAACAAAGGCAAACATATCTAAGCTGTCTATAGCTTATCTAGTAGCCATCCTCTTGTTTGTGTTAATATGGTTGGCCGTATCGAACAGCTAAGATTTAATAACACGTAAAGAAGCGAACCACCATTCGGAATTCATGAGAAAAGGTAAACTAATAGCTGGGATCGTATATCCAGACTTTAGCTTACCTTTTCTAATGCGATTCTTTAACAACGGAGCGGAGGGCTTCTGCAAATTTAGCTATACCGGGTACAATTTCATCCTCTTTAGCTCTAGCAAAGGTTAACCTTACATACTCCGTATCAGAACCATAAACACTTCCAGGAACATAAATGACACCTCTTCGGATACATTCCTCTAATAATCGGCTCTCATTGACCTTCGGGTTAATCTTGCACCATAAATGCAATCCACCTTGGGGAATACGAAAGCTAACCAGATCACCCAACTCGTCATGTAGACCCTTTACAAGTAGATCTCTTTTAAATTGAAGACGCATTCGTAATCTTTCTAAATGAGGTTGGAACAAGGGAGAATTCAAAAACTGGGCAGCTACACGCTGGGGTACAACACTAAGCCCATAATCCATCTGTTGTCTGGCATCTGCCAATCTTTCGATGACCGAATGTGGGGCGACCATCCAACCAATTCGAAGACCAGAAGCGGCAATTTTTGAAAAAGAACCAATATATAATACCGAGCCCGAAGTATCCATGGATTTAATGGGCGGTATTGGAGATCCGTTGTATGCGGTAAGGCTAAACGGATCATCTTCAACAATAGGAAGCCCTAATTCGCTGGTCACGTTGAGCAGCTCGATTCGTCGTTGTGGAGAGAGGACTACCCCTGTGGGATTCTGATGATTGGGATTAATAAACACCATTTTAATGCGATGCTTTCTATATAGCGTTCGTATGTCTTCTGGATTGATCCCTTGACGATCAACAGGGAGTCGAAACAAACGTATACCCGCAGACTGAAACATCGGCAAAGAGTAATTATACGAAGGATCTTCTATGGCAACAGCATCACCTGGAGCTAGCAAACACTGGGTAATTAGATAAAGCGATTGCTGTGAACCGGATGTGATCAAAATAGAAGATTCAGTCGTTGATATATTTCGATACGTATTCAAATATGTAACTAGAGATTGGCGTAGGGGGAGATAACCCTGTGGATTGTCATAACCGAGATACTCTGTATAGTAATCCTGGCTCATGAGCTGGTTAATCTCAGATACAGGAGAAATATCAGCACCTAATTCCCCACTAGCAAAGTCGATTAAGGATCGGTCTTGTTCGAGAGCCTCACGGATTCTACGCAAGAAGGGGAGATTGGGTAAGAATTGTCCACCCTCCACGTATCGGTGCCAATTGGGCGTATGCTTCGGAACGAGCCCCCATTTATGTTTACTCACTCGGGTTCCACTACCGGAACGACTTTCAATAATCCCTAAAGCCCGTAGTTCTGCATAGGCAAGGATGATGGTGCTACGATGTACACCTAACTTCTCCGCCAGCTTTCGTTCAGACGGAAGTCGGCTGTCCGGTGGGAATTCACCGAATGAAATTCTTTGCTCCAAATGATTAGCAATTTGCTGATAGAGGGGCTGTTCACTTAAACGATCAATCTTCCACAATTCAGTTCACCTACATTTTCATTGAAAATAACACATCAATTTTTATCATAACATAATGAAGGGGGATACGTTACAAATGAATACTCAGAACATATCAGCAGGAATCCTATCTGCTTTAATGGCGTGCACGGGTGGAGCGATATTAATCATGAATACCGCCGACTTGATCGGATTAACGCAACCGGAGCTTATATCATGGTTATTTATTGTTTATTTTATAGGTGGAAGCTTAAATATGTTGTTGTCACTGCGTTATAGAATTCCATTCGCGGGAGCTCATTCAATTACAGCAGTAGCTTTCCTGAGCACTGCAGCCGCTCATTTCACGTTACAAGAGCTGGCGGGTAGCTTCATGATGACAGGCGGCTTGATTGCTTTGCTGGGATTCACGGGAATATTTAATAGGATATTGGAACTTATACCTAAACCCTTAATAGATTCAATGTTAGCGGGTCTAATATTAAATTATGTGGTCCAGATTGTTCCTGCTTTTAAAGAGTCTCCATATATAGCCGGATTTGCAATTTTAGGGTTCTTTATTGTTCCAAGGTTCTCCAAATCGATTCCGCCTCTGTTTGGGGTACTTGTTTTTGGTATCTTGGCGCTTTTCCTAGGATATGATTTTCCGATGATCTCAAAAGCTCAATTTAGTTGGCCACAAGTTATTATGCCTTCATTTACAGTACATGGCTTCTTATCAATCTCAATCCCAGTCGCTGTGTTGATTCTGAGTAATGATCTCGCTGTCGCTTTAGCCGCCTTGAAAAAGAATGGATTTCATCCTCCGACGAATAAAATCATTGTTTATTCAGGTATAGGAACAGCGCTTGTAAGTCTATTCGGTGGACATGCAGTCAATATAGGGGGGATGATGACAGCACTCTGTAGTAGTGAAGAGGCTGGTTTGAAGGAAAATCGCTTTCGGGCTGCCATCGTATCCGGTGTGTTAGTTGCACTGTTCGGCTTCTTTGCTTGGAAAATAATTGTTCTTATTGAAGCATTGCCTGCATTCTTCATTACTATGATCACTGGATTTTCACTATTAAGTGTATTATTAGGTAGCTTACAAACTGCATTCACAACATCAACCTATAGATATTCGATATTGTTTACCTTCGTTATTGCCATCTCAAATGTATCTTTTCTTGGGATATCATCTGCCGTTTGGTCCTTATTGATTGGTGGAATCACTGCTAAAGTGCTGGGTGAAGGTAAGGTTCATCAATCGAAATAACCAGACTGACTGTCCATCTGAAACGGATCAAGATCCGAAGGCCATATATAGAGGAAAAGAAGACGATAAGAGAAATGATGATGAAAAAGCTAGCTGCTGGTAGTGAACATAGGTATTGGTTTATGCAAATCTGCCTTGATCGGAATACAGTAAGGTAGAACCGAGGGGGTGATTGGAACATGTCGGTTAAAAATGGTACTCAATATATTGAACGGATAAATAAACACTTGCCCGATGTCTGGATAGCGGGTGTACAGGTAGAGGGGACTATTTCAGAGCATAAAGCTTTCAAGGGGCTTATGCAGACTCAAGCTTCTATGTATGATGTGCAGCAGGAAGACAGATGGAAATCAAAAATGACTTATTCTTCACCGCTGACAGGCGATCCTGTTGGACTTTCCTTCATGCAGCCAAAGACGAAGAAGGAGCTTGCAGCAAGAAGAGAAATGATGCAGGCCTGGGCATACACTCATCACGGATTTCTGGGCCGTGCCCCCGATTATATGAATACAGCCATTATGGCGTTCTCCGCGGCATCGGGCCTTCTGGAAGAGAAAAACCCTCAATATGCTGCTAATTTAAGGTGTTACTATGAATACTGCCGGGAAAATGATATCACCTTATCGCACGCATTTATCCAACCGAAGGCGGGTAGGCTATCAACCTTTTTAAAGACATTTGATGACTCGGAGACGGCACGTATAGTTGAAAAGACCAAGGACGGCATCATCATTCGTGGAGCATTCCTATTAGATACGCAAGGGGCGACCTCGGATGAAATCCTTGTATTCCCGCCACCATTCCTCTCAGTGGCTGCCGAGGAAAGTCCTTATACATTCGCATTTGCAGTGCCGAGCAATCACCCGGGAGTAAAGTTTATATGCAGGGAAAGTTTCGTCGGGGGCGAATCCACGTATAATTATCCCTTGAGCGCACGATATGAGGAGATGGATACGTTGGTCATTTTCGATGACGCGCTTATTCCATGGGATCGGGTATTTATATGTGGGGATGAGAATCTGGCATATCGCCTCATCGATGAAAGCCGTTTTCATACCCATGCCAGCGCACAGATTATGTGTAAAAATATTGCCAAAACGGAGTTTCTGCTTGGAACCATTGAATCCATGATCGAAGTAGCTGGACTCGATAGCCATGACCATATCATCGAGAAAGTAACGGAGGTTATCATCGCACTGGAAACGCTCAAGGCACTGCAGCTGGCGGCCGAGAAGGGGGCTTCCCCTGATCGGTGGGGCAGTATGCTTCCAAATCGGAAGCCGCTCCTTGCTGCCAATGCTTATTTTCCGAAAATGTACCCCCGTATGATTGAAATCATCCAGTTAATTGGTGGGAGCGGCCTGATTATGATTCCGGATGAACAGGATTTCAACACTGAAAACAGCGGTCAATTGAACCGTTATCTAAAAGGGATAGGCTTGGATGGCAAAGAAAATGTGAAGTTATCTAGACTGGCGTGGGAACTGAGCGTCAGTTCGTTTGGCGGTAGGCAAACAGTCTACGAGCGTTTTTTCTTTGGGAATTCCTCCACAGTGAATGGTCGTCTATACAATGGGTATAAAGGTAGGGAAACGTTTAAGAACCGTGTCAAAGATTTTCTGTCTTGATTGTCACGTATGTATAGACTCACTCTGTCCGCTTGAAATAATAGTCGTTGCAATAAACCCCTTATTTTATAAGGGTTATTTTTATTTAGACCCCGTTTAGTTTCAATATAATTGTGAAGCAAACCAATAAGACATTATTGTTGAACACATGTAAATCTTCATTGTATAGGTGACAGGTATATAAAATACTGGAAATATCGAAAGGAACGTGGTAGGTTTTTATAGAACCAGCACTGTATAATAGAGAATTATTAATAGACAATCAGGAGTGAACAAATTGAGTACACAGAGACAGGGAGTTCCATTAGAAGGATTTGCTGAATTTAGTAGAATAGTAGCCGCAGAAGGTGCGGTGCTGTTAAAAAATGAACGGAATGTTCTACCGTTTCAAAATTCCGAAAACGTTTCAGTTTTTGGCAGAACTCAGGTTAATTATTATCGAAGCGGTACAGGTTCAGGTGGAAGTGTCCACGTTACACATACAACTCATCTGTTGGACGGTCTACGGAGTAAAGAGAATCTTACCGTCAACGAAGAGCTTGCGGCTATCTATGAGAAGTGGATTGAGCACAATCCATTTGACAATGGTGGAGGAGGCTGGGCTGCAGAGCCATGGCACCAGAAGGAAATGCCTTTAACGGATGAGATGGTGTCGGATGCAAGAAACAAATCAGAGAAAGCGATCGTAGTGATCGGACGTACGGCGGGAGAAGATCAGGATAATGCTGACGAGCCTGGAAGCTACCAACTAACGCCAGAAGAAAAAGCGATGATAAAGCAAGTAACGACCTATTTTGAAAAAACTGTCGTTGTGCTGAATGTATCAAATATTATTGATATGAGCTGGATGAACGATGAAAGTTATAAATATCCGGTTCCGTGCGTCATCTACTCTTGGCAGGGTGGCATGGAAGGAGGAATTGCGATTGCTGACGTACTGGCTGGAGAGGTAACACCAAGTGGCAAATTAACCGATACAATTGCTTATTCCATCGAGGATTATCCCTCTACCCGTAACTATGGCGATGAATTCAAGAACGTTTATCAAGAAGATATCTATGTGGGATATCGTTATTTTGAGACGTTCTTCCCAGATAAAGTTCAGTTTGAGTTTGGTTACGGTTTATCTTATACCCAATTTAAAATCGAGCAAGATGAAGCCAAACTGACTTCCACAAAAGGAGAAAAACACGTTGAAATTGACGTAACCGTAACCAATACGGGAACCACCTTTGCGGGAAAAGAGGTTGTACAGGTCTATTACGAAGCGCCACAAGGAAAGCTGGGGCAGCCGGCTAAAGCTTTGGCGGCATTCGGGAAGACCAAAGTTCTTCAACCGGGTGAATCGCAGCGTCTTACTGTCTGCTTCCCTGTTCATTCTATGGCCTCTTATGATGACGCCGGCGTAACTGGGCATACTTCCGCTTATGTGCTGGAAGCTGGGACGTATCGCCTTTATGTAGGTACCAGTGTCAAAAATGTGGAGGAAGTAGAATTTGAAGGTCTACGCGGTTTCGTCGTGGAATCTCTTCAAGTCGTGCTGCAGGTGCAAGAAGCGATGGCGCCTACGGAAAGCTTTATGAGAATGAAGACCGGTAATTTGAAGCAAGACGGTTCGTATGAACTCGCCTTTGTAGAGGTGCCGAAGCGCAAGATTTCTATGGCAGAACGGATCAAGAAGAATCTTCCCAAGACGCTTATGCAAACGGGAAATCAAGGATATAAATTAAGAGATGTCCATAACGGAAAAGTTGAGATGGGAGCCTTCATCGCCCAGCTCAGTGATCAGGATCTGGCTGCTATTGTCAGAGGAGAAGGCATGAACAGTCCACTTGTTACACCGGGTACCGCTTCGGCGTTCGGAGGGGTAAGTGATAGCCTATTCAATTACGGAATCCCAGTTGCTTGTACGGCAGACGGACCGTCCGGAATTCGTATGGATAGCGGGCAGAAGGCGACCCAGGTCGCCATTGGAACCCTGCTTGCAGCAACCTGGAATGCGGAACTGGTTGAAGAGCTTTATGTCATGGAAGGCCAAGAATTAGTAAGTTACAACGTGGACGCCTTGTTGGGACCAGGCTTAAATATCCGGCGTAGTCCGCTCAATGGGCGTAACTTTGAGTATTTTTCGGAAGATCCGCTGATTTCAGGGTTGTTTGCTGCTGCATGTACTCGCGGCATTATGAAAGGCGGCTCTAACGCCACGCTAAAGCATTTCGCGTGCAACAACCAGGAGAAGCATCGCAGTAAGGTAGATGCGGTCGTCTCCGAACGCGCTCTGCGAGAAATTTATCTGAAAGGCTTTGAAATTGCAGTGAAACAGGGTGGCGCAAATTCGATTATGACATCCTACAATCCGATCAACGGGCATTGGGCAGCTTCCAACTATGACCTGAATACCACGCTTCTTCGCGGGGAGTGGGGCTTTAAAGGTATTGTAATGACGGACTGGTGGGCCATTATGAACGATGTCGTCCATGGAGGACCTGCGGATCGCAAATACACGAACTGGATGGTTCGTGCACAAAACGATCTTTATATGGTTGTGCCTAACTATGGGGCTGAAATCAATGGCTGGGAGGACAATACCATGAAATCCCTGGAAGATGGTTCGTTAACCCGGGGAGAGCTTCAGCGTTCTGCTATGAACATTTGCGAGTTCATCATGCAGGCACCGGTATTCTCGAGAAAACATGAAATTATAGAAACGGTCGATACGTTCAAGGCGAATCCCTCTCTCTCGGCGGATAAAGTACAAGCATTATCCCTGAGCGCACAGGTTAAACCTGCTGCAGCAGAATCGACCTACATGCAAGTGGATCAGGCCGGTCAGTACCGAATCATTGTCCACATTATGTCACCGGAGCCCGAATTGGCTCAAAGTGCTTGTAATGTGACATTGAACGATCAATTGATGACGACCATTCAAACGAATGGAACGGAATGCAAATGGATCAGACAGAAGCTTGTTAGAGTCGAACTTGAAGCAGGCCTTTATGAATTGAAATTGGATTTCGTCAAAGCGGGTTTGCAGATCGACTGGATCGAGTTTAACCCAATCAACTGAGCAACACGCCGGTACTTTCCAAGTGAGTATTAATCGCTTTGTGTTTTAAGGTGCTTTTAGGATAATGAAGAAACAGGATATGAATTGAATGACAATTTCACGCCCAAGTGACCCGATAAGTCAGGTCGCTTGGGTGTTTTTAACGTAGCCTGAGGTTAAGACTAGATCTTATAGAGAAAATAGACTCAAAGGCTCTATTGAAGTATGGCTAGACTGGTCCTTCTCAACTTCACTTCCTTTTCTGCATATTATTCACAGTTTTGCCCTGTCCACATAGGTGATATCTCGGTTATAATACTAGTTACATTAATAAGTGAACATAAATAGTATATACGTAGAGATAGAAAGATCATGTTAAATGAGAAAAGAGGAGGAATACAGATTGAGAAGAAAAATATTGCTGGCTATTGGATTGGTTGCGGTTGTAATAGGGGCGTATATGTTTGCAGGAGGCGTTGAAAGAAACGTACCTAACGAAAATGATGCGCAAAGTATTAAGCAATTGGTGCATGAATACAGTACGGGCATATTAAAAGCTCAGTCCGCTTCAATTACTTCGGAGCAACTCATCGTGACCAACGGCGATGTAAACAAATTAACCTATGACTTACCCGAAAATGAGTTTTTCCTTTCCATTGCTCCCTACGTCGAGAAAACGCACCCTTGCACAATCCACAGCTTGACAGGATGCCAAGGAGAATTGATGAAAGAAGAGTTTAGCGTATACATCGCCGACAAGGAAGGCACCGTGATATTGGACGAAACTATGAAATCCCAATCTAACGGATTTATCGATCTGTGGCTGCCGCGTGATCAAACGTATCACATAACGATCAAACACGACGGAAAAAAGGCGGAATCCGAGATTTCTACGTTCCAGATCGACAATACTTGCATCGCAACAATGCAATTGATCTAGACTAAAAAGGGAGCTCGTTTTGGTACTTTTTTAGGCTAATTGTCAATAGACCGTAAGCTATTTTTTCGAAGATAAATGTAAATATGGAAACTGAATAAAGGAGAAATGTACAGCGGCACAAAAATAGGATCATCATACTTCTATGTATATTAATAGGTTACCTATAGGATCAGTTTAATGTCACGTTATGATGACACTAGACTGATCCCTTTTGCGCTATAGCTATGATTTTTGGAGAGATTACTAATGAGAATAGAATTTGTAAGAGAGCTAAACTAACGTACGATAATACGTTGTTCTTGTATCATCAGAATTAATTGTAAACAAATATATTAACAGTTTAAACGTCCCCGATCATGGTTACAAAGAGAAGAGATTAACCGTTAGATAACATAACTACTAGACTATACACATACAACCCATGAGGAGGAATTGATTATGCCAGACCAATTCACAATGCAAGATCCAACAACACAATATCCGAAGCCAACAGCTAAATGGAAGCAGGAACAGCCGGAGCCTGGTCTTCAAAAAAAAATGACACCCGTGCCCGATGCAGGGGAGTTAAGCTACCGCGGAACTGGACGATTGAACGGACGCAAAGCAGTGGTTACTGGGGCCGACAGTGGAATTGGCCGTGCGACTGCGATTGCATTTGCTCGTGAAGGTGCAGACGTACTACTGTCTTACTTGCCGGAGGAAGAGGAGGATGCTCAAGAGGTGGTCAAGTTGATCGAGGAAGCGGGTCGGCTAGCCATTGCCATTCCAGGTGACCTGAAGGATGAGCAATACTGCGAGCAACTGATTACGGCTGCGATGGAAAAGCTAGGCGGAATTGATATTCTTGCTAACGTTGCAGGGAAGCAGCAGTACGTGGAGGACATTGCAGATCTAACGACCGAACAATTTGATGACACATTCAAAACTAATGTATATTCTTTGTTCTGGCTCTGTAAGGCTGCGGTGAAACATATGAAGCCGGGTAGCTCTATCATTAATACTTCTTCAATTCAGGCTTATAAGCCATCACCAATTCTATTGGATTATGCTACTACGAAATCAGCGATTAATACCTTTAGCAAAGCCCTCGCACAGCAAGTAGCGAGCAAAGGCATCCGGGTAAACGTTGTGGCACCGGGGCCAGTATGGACACCATTGCAAGTCGCCGGCGGACAACCGACAGAGAAGTTAGAAAAATTCGGTATAAACACGCCACTTGGGCGTCCAGGACAACCTGCTGAAATGGCTCCGGCCTACGTATTCTTGGCCAGTCAGGAATCGAGCTATATCAGTGGAGAAACCATCAATGCAAATGGCGGTACACCTACGCCTTAACAGTTTCACAATAACTTCGATTCATTGTTAATTCATTTGATCTCTAGGGCAGTGACATATCGCTTCAACTAAGATACGCTTACAATAAAAAGAGCCTCGAAATCGAGGCTCTTTTAACGAGTATTAGAAACTACGGATCAGGTTGTGAAAGTCGATTAAGATACGCAATGATGTTATTTTAGTATCAGTATCAGTATCGGTCTTGGTGTTTTTTTGTTTAGTATACATAATAATCATTCTTCATTTCTAGTTGTGAAGAGTTTTACCAAGTTCAGGTCTTGCCTCACAGTCAATTCGAAGAGGAACCTGCAGCTGCAGCCGATGAAGCCGCTGCCACGGCAATGGCAGTCTGCTGCGCAATTATAATATTGGTAATGCTAGTAGAGAGCATCGTGGTTAAAATGCCATTCCGCACATCATCCACATTTTTGAAGGCTACCAACGCAGCCGACAGAAGTAGCAATTCCTGCTTTGTAATGGACCAGTTGCCGAAGCCTTTTTTGGTGCGTAAAAATTCGTATGTCTCCGAGACATCAGTAACGATTGTATCTTTGTTGCAGGGGAGCAAAGATAGCACACCAAGCGAAGAAAGGGTATATTCCTTGTCCAGCCGGATGCCACGTGTACGAAATGAATCGCGTAAAGCAAGTACATGGATCACCGCTTCTGGGGCATCGTCCCCAAGAACCAGCACCTGTGTCAGGGCTTGCACACTGTTCCCCGACAGAAATTCAGGCTTAAGTGCAGTATAGAGCTGCTCCATCCGGTCCACACCGCTTTCAATGTCGATATCGGAAAGACCAAGCATGGCGGCAAAGACATAGTCATCCTGACCGGTAAGGAACCGGTGCTTCGCTTTCATACTGTCGTAAAACATCTTAGCCCGTTCTATCGTACGTAGATATTGATCCGATGTCGTAAGAGCGGCGATCTGATAGGCGGCAACGACGAGATAATCAGAGGCTCTGAATTTGGCGTCCTTCAATAATTCATACACGGCCAGTGTATTTGCAAGCTGCGTTTCTTTGTCATCAGATAGAGAGAGCAGGGTAGCAATACTAATTACTGATGTCCCCCTAAATGAAGAGAAACGCCCAGTACTTTCCTTAATAAGCACGTAACTAGCACGTATTGCATCATCATCTGCAATTTTGTTCTCTGCCGTGTAAAGTAATGCTGCCAAACGGTTGACCATTGCATTTTGCCAGGCAAATTCCTTTTTGATCCTCTGCGCGTTTTCTGCGAACAATTCAAGCCTCTTTGAATACTGCTCTTCCATTCGATACACCTCTCACCTATACTGTGTTTTACTTCATAACAGATCCTCTTCAGTAATCGCTCTGGCTAGAAACACTTCTAAGATGCTTTGACGTATATTCATTTTACTATAAAAAGTAAAAATGAAGGAAACGAAAGCTAAAGATAACTATATTTAAAGTCTACCTTCGCCTTTATACTCAGATCGGATATGAACTGTACGGGTTCAGACTGACAGTCGGCTATGGCGGAACTTACATGCGATTAAATTTTATGAAGCAAACTTGTCCTTTGCTCGGTCAAGATGAGCTGTATACAGGAGCAATTAAAGCAGAAAGTATTGCGCGTGCGATTGCTTTGGCGATTGAAGAACCTGAGGACGTTGCAATCAATGAAATGATTATTCGTCCTACTCAACAACAGGAGTAAGTTGAAAAGTGCTGCTGTGTCCAAATGAATACACGCTACTTTCCTTTACGGACTGAAGTCCCGGTTCATCATAACTACATTTATTAGACGAGGTTCATAAAAAAATGAATAAATCAAATCAGTTATCTGAAAGTGTAATCTTCCCGAAAGGGGAAAAAATAACGAATAATTATTTCATAGGGGAAGCCTGTAACTGGCGGCATAGGATATTATCAGGAAGAAGGTAAACCGGTACAAGTGCTGCATGAAGGAGACGCAGTGAAATCAGTCCGGATGTGAAACATTGGCATGGGGCTACAGCAGATACTTGGTTCACACATATTGCGATAAGTACAAACGTCCAAATGGGAGACACCGAATGGTTGGAACCCGTAACGGATGAAGAATATAGCAATATAAAATAACAGGCCGAATTCTATAGCGTATTGTCTGTAATATACTCAAATTAAAGATATCCTGTATCGCAGAAGAAGCTGGATGACTCGAGAAATGATGAGTTATCCAGCTTTTAATTTGGATAATGAACTGTTACGTCGATTCCGAATGAAAAGTCGCCCTTTTTTATGTACTTCTCTGTCTCTTTTACTTCATAAGTGTCAGTATCTGGATCAGTATCCTCAGAGGCGTAGCTTTCGAGTATCAAGATTGGCGTAAAGTTTGTGAAAATACTGATATTGATAAAGGTTCTTAATTTGTTACAATCAAATCAACTGATCTGGCAGCCTCTTCTGCGACACAGCCGAAGTGTACGAATTGGACAAAACCAGCCAACAGCTTAAAACTTTTATCTAGACACAGTGATTAGGAGTGATAGTTTTGCAGACAAAGATCAGTCTTGAAGGCGAATGGAAGTTGCAATTAGATGAGGAGAGACAGGGAGAGCTGTTGCCTTTTTCGGATGTCATTACATTGCCAGGCACAACATCGTACGCTCGTAAGGGACCGAAGAACAATGATATTTTAGTCGGTGCCCTGACGGATGAATACCTGTTTGAGGGACAGGCCTGGTACTCCAGGGAGATAGTAATACCGGACGAACTCGCCGGAAAGGCATGCTTTCTATATCTGGAACGAACACGGCTGACGTCACTCTGGCTAGACGATCAAGAGATTGGCAACCGTGATAGTCTGAACACCCCACATATTTACGAATTGACCGGCCAGCTTCGGGCAGGCAGACAGATGATCACCGTTCGGGTCGACAATACCGGTTATCCGACCAAAGGCGGACATTTAACTTCGCCTGATACCCAGACCAACTGGAACGGAATCACCGGGCGCATCGAGCTTCAATTTTACGGTGAGTCATACTTGAGCGGAATCCGGCTCGATCCGGATCTGTCCACCCGGTCTGTCAAAATCACAGCATCCCTGAAAGGCACAGTTGAAGGACCCGTTGCTGTAACAGCCACAAGTTTTAACAGTCTGACGACACACTCGGTGCCCGAGCAGGAGTTCGCAATATCACCGGGTCAATTTTCTATTGGCTACGAGTTAGGTACGGACGCGCTGCTCTGGAGCGAATCCGCGCCCAATCTTTATAATATTAGCATCGTTCTGAAAGACAGAGATGGTGTAGCAATCGATCGACATGAACTGATCTTCGGCCTGAGTGCATTCAGAACGGAAGGTGACAAATTTACGATCAACGGGGAGAAGACCTTCCTTCGCGGCAAACATGACGGCCTAATTTTCCCGCTGACCGGATATGCTCCGACTGATGTTGAAGAATGGTTGAGAATCCTTGGGATATCCAAGTCCTACGGCATCAATCATTACCGTTTCCACACTTGCTGCCCGCCGGAAGCTGCCTTTACCGCTGCGGACATGCTCGGTATTTACATGGAGCCAGAGCTGCCATTCTGGGGAACAATTACGGAAGAAACCGACGAGGGCCATAACCAGGCGGAGCAGGACTATCTGATCAGCGAGGGATATGCTATTCTGCAGGCGTTCGGCAATCACCCTTCTTTCGTGATGATGTCACTTGGCAACGAGCTATGGGGCAGTAGAACCAAGATTGATTCCATTCTGAAAGACTATAAAGCGTTCGACAATAGACATCTGTACACACAGGGATCCAATAACCATCAATTTGTGCCGGAAGTTCTGGAGCATGACGATTTCTTTAGCGGAGTGCGCTTTTCCAGGGATCGTTTATTCAGGGGCTCCTATGCGATGTGTGACGCCCCCCTAGGACATGTTCAGACCGACCTACCAGGAACGATGAAGGACTATGACGATCAGATCGTACCTCCATCTCTACGGAACAATGAAGTCACGGAGGCTGGAGGTACGATCCAAATTCAGTACGGAACCGAAGCCAAGACGGTACAGCTCGGCGATGCGGCCGAAGAATGGATTCCGCAGATTCCGGTTATCTCTCATGAGATTGGACAATTCGCTACCTACCCAGACTATGAGGAAATCGGGAAATACAAAGGCCCGCTCAAAGCCGAAAATTTCAGAATCTTCCGGGAACGGTTGGAAAGTAAAGGGCTGGGCCATCTCGCTACCAAATACTTCGAGTGCTCAGGACAGCTGGCTGTAGCCTGCTACAAAGAGGAACTGGAGGCAGCCTTCCGCTCCCGGAGACTTGCCGGCTTCCAACTGCTGGATCTGCAGGATTTCAGCGGACAAGGAACAGCGTTAGTCGGCATCCTCGACGCCTTTATGGATTCCAAGGGAATGATAACGCCGGAGGAATGGCGCACGTTCTGCAGTGATGCCGTCCTGATGGCGAGATTCCCGAGGTACAACTACGTCTCCGGCGAGCAGTTCAGCGCCCACGTCGAGTTGTGCTTGTACCGGAGTGGGACCCCCGATACCCTTGAACTTCACTGGGATCTGAGCGTAAACCGAGGAACGCTGGCGGAAGGTAGAGCCACAGCAGTAGTCCCAGCAGAGGAGAATTACATAGATATCTGCCAGGTGGCCATCGATCTTCCTACCGTTGCGCAGATGAGTAAAGCTGTATTCTCCTTGTGGATCGAGGGAACGAATATCCGTAAGACCTACGACCTGTGGATTTATCCAGAGAAGAACCGCAGCGTGCTTGAGGGCATCCACTTATTCGAGGAGCTTTCCGATGAGGCGCTTGCGTTGCTGGAGCAAGGTGAAAATGTGTTACTTATGCCGAAACCGGAGTCTCTCCACAACGCTGTTGAAGGCTTTTACTGTACGGATTTCTGGTGTTACCCGATGTTTCGGTCCATTTCTGAGAATATGAACCGACCTGTACCTGTCGGCACCATGGGGCTACTGATCGACAACAGCCACCCTGTATTCCGTGACTTCCCGTGCGAACAATATTCCACCTACCCCTGGTGGAGTATTGTTCAACACTCGAAGTCGATCATCTTGGATGGAACGGACCAGGAATGGAGCCCGATCGTGCAGACGATCGACAACTTTGAGCGCAATCATAAACTCGGTTTTCTCTTTGAGTGTCAAGTAGGTTCTGGCAACCTGATGGTATGTGCTTTAGACGCGGGCAAAGCAGGGGCAACACCGGAAGGAAGGCAGTTCCTGTCAAGCCTGGGGAGTTATATTGCATCCAAGGAATTCAAGCCACAGTACAAAGTAAGCACAGCAGAGCTTCTTCAGTTGATCCAATAAACGGGTGCGGCCTGCGCCACTCCGACAGGAGTAAATAATATACAATAAGCCTTGTTCATTCAGCAGATTGCCTTGGATGAACAAGGCTTATTCGCATTTAACCATGCGGTGTTATATAAACGTCGGCACATCTGCTCCAAGATGCGTTCGGGAGAATTGCCGCGCACATTTCTTTGAAACAGATAGGAATTGCTGCTCAGGGCAGTCAGTAGCATATCCGTTCTGAACACGCTGTCCGGCTGGGACTGTCCAGTTTCCGCTGCCATTTCTTCAAAAAGTTGACTAGCAGCTCCTGTAATTCGTAATATAAGGGACTTCTGGTTCTGGAATGAGCTCCTGAGCCAACATACCGAAGGGCAAAGAGAGAACGCCAGCAGAGAAAAAATCAGATGGATATAAGCAGCATTCCTGGATGATCCGGAATTGAAAAGAACAGCACCAAAAAATGCTTCCTGTTTGGATAGACGGGAAACATTTTGATTAACTGACTCTTTTGCAAGAAGAAAATAATCCTAAACAACATGTTGGAAGAAGTCTGCACAAAGAAAAGGCTTAGCCTTTGGTTTGAATTGTATCCCCAAACAGATTCCGGGCCTTGGCCCAATCTACACCAAGTTTTCCTTGCCAGCCTGCCCATGGCATCTGCATATCGGACCGGCCATTCGTATTATTGAGCTGTAACTCACCATTCAGGATGTCCTCCATGTTCGTCCAATGGTCTGGACTGAGGGAGAGAACCTGGTTAGCCAGAACACCTACCATGGAAAGAGATTGCAGAATACCACGGCGAATGCCTGCGTGACCCTTAACCAATTTATCGGCTGTGAGTCGTTTCTCATATTTCCCTGGGGATTCATCGTCTTCTGCCTCATCCATACTGTGAAGCAGTTGATTAAAAGTAACCATGTCCTCTTCAGTCGGTGTAATGGGCCCTTGTTCCAGTAAGGTGACAAACTCTGTCAAATCGACGTATGCACCTAAGCTTGTTCCGCTGTAATCATAACCCTGGTGGATGGCATATCGAATGGAGGAGAGGTTGTCCCAACCATCATTTCTATGATTAAATCCGCAAAATTTGCAAATACGGAACCGTTCAGCTTCTTCATAACCGTGTTGCTTCATGTGGATCATCATATGGTAGCTTGCAAGTGTGGATATGCCTCGGGGATAACTTCCACCAACACCGGCAATAAATGCATTGGTAATCGTGGACCAGGATAGACGATCGTTCTGCTGCAAGGCGATTAGTTTACGAATGATATCATCATGGAGGATCATCTCCAGGTCGTTAGGTGTCCAAACGTGTGTTTTCAAAATATCCTGTTCGGAGGGAGTGAGTGTATCCGTCTGATATATAACAACTTCGCGTTCGATATCATAGTCACCATTGGAATGCAGATATAACTTTTTCAATATTTTCATCAGTTTTTTGTCCATGGATAGCTCCTTTCAGAGATCATTTTGGCTTTCCTATGTACCTTCGTGTAACAAATCGTTGTCTCGCTCAAGGTGTGTAAAAAAGGGACGGACGTTGAACCGCAAGATGTGGTGCTCATTGATGAAAAGGAAACTCCTCTCATATCTCCAATAGTCACCTAAAGGTAACTCTATTATAAAAAAGTGCCTACTTCCAGTCCAGTAAGTAACTATTTAACTTATTATTAATCCAGAGATAGAAAATGCAATCGTAAACTCTAATTCGTTTTTATTCATTATCAAATTACTTGATGGAATTAGTAACTATTTTTTGGTGTTTGCAACCTTTTCTGAATGTCTGACGTTAAATGAGGGTATCAAACTCTATATGGGATTGACTAACATGAGAAGGGGATGTTGTAAATTGAAAAAGAATAAAGGGAAAAGAAATATACTTGCGGCTACACTTGTAGCTACTCTTATGGTTGCCCCTATGGCGCTGTCATTACCTTCTGGGCATGTAGCTGCGGCAACTACCATTTCAAAGCATAAGATTACAGAAACGCCGTTTAGTATAGAAGGAACTCGAGTGAGTATTAATACGATTAATAAGAATAACACAACGTACATCGCATTGGGCCACCTTAATAATAGTCTAGACCTTAGTACCAATTATATGAAGGCGACTCAGGTGGTTAAGATTGATGGGAGAAACCGGGTACTGCAGATTGATCTTAAGAATAAAGTAACCACATTGAACGGGCAGCAGCTACTCTTTGGACCTGAACCGATTGTTCAAGATAATACTACTTATCTGCCGCTTCGCTTCGTTTTAGAGCGAATGGGTTATGCTGTTTCTTATGAGGGAACCACCAAATTGATTGGTATTCATGCTATTCAAGAAAATAAGCTAAAGATTATCTCGGAAGTCATCGGAGCAGATGGAGATGGCAAGTCATTGCTTGTGTATTATCCAGTTATCTCGGGTTATGAGAATACTACCGTTCAGAAGAAAATAAATACATTTTTGAAGAAAGAAGCGGACAGGAATATTGCGGCAGGCTCGAAGCAAATGGATCAGGTAGTAGAAGGAAACAAAAAAATCTTAGCCGATAATCCAAAAGCCACAATCCGACAACCGAGCTTCGATGGTCATTATACGGTAACTTATAACGAACTGGGTCGACTGAGCCTATACTTGGATTATCACATCTATTCAGGGGGAGCTCATGGGGATACAGCACGCGTACCTTACACATTCGACTTAGCAACTGGTAATTCGCTCTCATTGAAAGAAGTCGCAAATAGCAATGAGAAGTACGTATCGATTATTAACAATAAGATGAAGTCTCAGATTAAAAGTCGCAACTTGTTATTAAATTTCCCTTTCCAGACTATAGAGGCAGATCGTGATTATTTCCTTAACCGTGCTGGAGTTGTTATTTACTTCACACAAAATGAGTACACTTCCTTTGCGGAAGGAATGCAGGAGTTTGTAATTCCGTATACAGACTTCAAATAAGCGGATGTATATGAGTTTTAATTAGACACTGCCCTTCCTTGGGTCAGTGTCTTTTGTTTTTACATATTAAGTTTATGGATTGGAAAAGATATGATGTTTCTATAACTGGGGATCGATCCTTGATGGTGCAATACCTCTTGAATAGTTTTCTAAAGCTTCTCTATAGATTAATTATTAGTTAACTAATAAGGGTATTCACTTTGAGAGGTGAGAAATTACTTTATGAAAAAAAATAGTTTGAACAAGGGTGCTGGAACGATAAAAGAAAATAAGTTGGGGGAACACAAGAGAATGATAACGAGAGAGAAACTTGAAGAGCAACCAGTACGAAAATGCTTGAATTAGAGCTAGCAAGCTTTGCTCACTATGAAATGGTTCTACAAAACACACTGCCATTCTGGGGCAGTATAGCTCGCAGTATCGAATCCATCAGCATGAATAATGTGATCACCATCTGTGATTTTGCTAATATCACCGAAACGAGAGAAAACATCATTGATAAGTATTTTACCAATGGAAAATACAAAAAACTGACCTATGTGTATGAAGCATTTGGTTACAAAAAAATTGTCACCCTAATCAATAAGGTTAAAGCAAGTCATCCATGTCCATTCTGTAAAGGAAAGAAAGTCATATCAGAAGATGGACTCCATGATGGTGTATATAAATTAACGATACCATGTGTTAGTTGTTATGCTAGTGGCATCAATGATGAAGGGCGTAAGGAAATCGTTGATGGCATATCCAATTCCTTGAGGAAAATAATTAAATTAGAATGATTGAAACAAGCAATATTTTAATACAGAGCTAGATGTCAGTTAGTGAAGAAAACTCATTTGCAATACTAAATTGCAAATGAGTTTTTATGCTATTATGAGGTGGGATTTGTTGGTAAATGATTAAATGAAACTTCTGGAGTGCTCGAATAGGAGTATTAATAATACTCGCAGCTAAAACGTGAAAACACTGCATTATAATCAGGGCTTTCTCCAGTGGCATATAAACCAATAAGTACACCTGTAAATCCTCCCGCTACTTCTGAAGAGAGATATTTCGTTTGCGCAGATCCAAGTAACGTTTCAGTATCTCCAATCTGAACATAGAAGTGATAAAGAGTAGGAGTGGCTTTAATAACCAATGTAGCATGATTGCAATGGCCCAGATCTATAGCTTTTTCAGTTGATTTGATTTCTCCGATATTAAGGCGTTCGATGACTTCGTATCCATATTGATGGTTACGCAAGGCTAAATCATAATGGTGGTTTTCATCCATATAAAGAGTAATGCCAGCTTCACCACTGGTAAGACTGATCTCGCATGAAATGACCGCGTTGAAATCTTTTTGACGAATACCTATAAATGTCGGGGATGCCGGAACATCTATTGTTACTCCGGTTCCTTTAAGCTTTAGCTTATCGGATTCCAACAGATAATGTTCTGCAACCGGATGACGAAGATAACACCAGTCCAGATTCCAATCCGTGTTTTCGAACGTATAGACTTTTTTCTCTTGTTGAATGATTGTTCTAGAGATACGATCTGTCTCGAAACTCATAAGAGTGGTACCTTCATGACCTGCCGTAAACCAGTCGTCTTCGCCAAAAGTAACTGGAGTCAGGAAAACTTCGCGTCCCAAGTGATGAAACGTTAGATACTTTCCGGTCTGGCGGAATCCGAGATGAATGATCCACCAATTACCTTCCTGGTCTTGAGTCAGATCGCCGTGGCCGACTCCTTGTAGCTCGTACCCGCCTAAATTACGATTGGTCAGCACGGGATTATTCGCATAGGCTTCGAAGGGGCCGGAAGGTGAATTTCCACGCGCATAAGTGACCATATGGCCATACTCCGTTCCACCTTCAGATACCATCAAGTAATATATTCCATTTATTTTGTAAAGATGAGGACTTTCCAAATAACGTCCTCCTGTACCTTGCCAGACCGAACGACTTGGCGTTAACTTCCTGCCAGATTCAATTTCAATTTCGCATTGGATGATACCGCCAACTCCGTAATCGTCTGTCCCATTGCTCATGAAATATGTTGTTCCATCTTCAAAATATATATCCGGATCGATCCCGCCCTGGTCGACGTAGATTGGTTCAGACCATTCGCCGTAAATATCGTCAGTCCAGACATAGAAGTTTTGTTGTATTGTGGCATTTGTGGTCGTCATATAGAATCGACCATTGTTATAACGCAGAGTGGGGGCAAATACACCTCCGGAACTGTCTACGGTGCCCAACTGAATCTGGCTTTTTCGAGTTAGACAATGACCGATTTGAGTCCAATTTATCAGATCTTTGCTTTCAAAAATCGGAACACCAGGGAAATACTGAAAGGAACTGCAGACCAAATAATAGGTGTCGTCCACTTTGCAAACGCTTGGGTCGGGGTAGAAGCCTTTAATGATTGGGTTATTGTAGTTCATTTGTCCACCTCTTCTTTAAATTTATATAAATAAGAATTCATTGTGATTACAACCTAAGAAAATTAAACACTATTGAGCAAAAACTTTCAATGTAACTGGGTTGATAGTTTTCTTTATATTTATTAAAATAATATATATGTGAATTCAATAACTATGAGTCAGGTGATTATGTTTATGATAAAAGCGAACGATGAACCGAAATTCATTGCTTTATACGAAGCGTTGGCAAGTGAAATTAGATGGAGAATTATGAACCTCATTGCCGATAACGAATTGAATGTTAAGGAAATTGCGGCAAAGTTAGAGCTTAGCCCATCTATCGTTACCATGCACATCCGAAAGCTAGAGGTAGCCGAACTAATTGGAAGCCGCAGGGTACGTAAAAATGGAGGTACGCACAAAATGTGTTTCCTTAAACACAAGAGTGTCGAAATTGAGCTCCCAACCGCCAGCCGGACTGCGAGGTTCGCAGAGCAGACGATTTCAGTCGGTCATTATACCGCTTTTGAAGTTTACCCTACTTGCGGGCTCGGAACCCGTGAGAAGGAAATCGGGATTTGGGACGACCCGCGCTATTTTCTCGATCCCGAGCGGGTTCACGCTTCCATCCTGTGGTTTGGGAGAGGCTATGTCGAGTACAAAACGCCTAACTATATTCTTCCCAATCAAACCGCTAATGCTATTGAAATTTCAATGGAATTTGCTTCTGAGGCGCCCGGCCTCCGAGATTACTGGCCTTCGGATATCCAATTCACGTTTAACGGTGTATTGCTTGGAACCTGGACAAGCCCAGCAGATTTCGGAAGAGCGGCGCGCGGCAAATATACGCCGGAATGGTGGCATCGAAATGTGAATCAATACGGATTATTGAAGACAATTCGCATTGATGCCTTGGGAACATTTATAGATGGTGAGTGGATGTCGGACGTAACTGTTGAGGATATCCAGCTAAAGGAACAATTCTGGTCGCTTCGTTTCGCGGTTGACGAGAATTCAAAAAACGTTGGTGGATTGACGCTCTATGGGGCTGGATTCGGTAATCATGATCAGGATATTAAAATTCGTGTATACATTAAGGAATAAATCATAACCGACACAAAGCACTCTTAACGGACAACCGCCTCAGGCGATCCTATGTCTAAATAATGCTACTTATGAGACTTGAAAATGAAGGTTTACTATCTTGGTTTGAATTACAATTAATGTGGTTTTATACATGAGTTTATCTAATGTTTTTGTAGTCTAACGATAAAATAGACAGGAGTGCGGTTATATGCAGTATACTAATCCCGTAATACCGGGCTTTCATCCGGACCCCAGCATTTGCCGAGCTGGTGACGATTATTATTTAGTCACAAGTACATTTGAATATTTTCCTGGAGTACCCATTTTTCATAGCAAAGATCTTGTTCACTGGCGTCAGATCGGTCATTGCCTTACAACAGAGGAGCAGTTGCCATTAGCTAACTCCTGGAGTTCAGGAGGGATCTTCGCACCGACAATCCGTTATCATAACGGCTGGTTTTATATGGCGACAACGAACGTAAGCGGAGTCGGGAATTTCTTTATTAAAACGAAAAACCCAGCAGAAATATGGTCAAATCCGATACTTGTTGCACAGGACGGAATAGATCCATCGCTAACATTTGATGATGACGGACGCGTATACTTTCAGTCTTCCCGCACCGGCGATCAGGGTCATGCTATTTATCAGTGTGAAATCGATATTGAAACCGGCAGCATGCTGACATAGAGCCGCCTGTTATGGAAAGGAAGTGGCGGCGCTTATCCTGAAGCCCCTCACGTGTACAAAATAAACGGTTACTATTATTTGATGATCGCTGAAGGTGGCACAGAATATGGACATATGGAGACAATCGCAAGAAGCAAACATCCATTTGGACCCTATGAATCTTATGCAAATAATCCTATTCTCTCGAACAGAAGCATGGAAAGTAGCATACATGCAACAGGTCATGCAGATTTGATCGAGACTCAGGACGGGAGCTGGGCTGTCTGCTTGGGAATCAGACCGGTCTCATATCCTATGGCTCATCATTTGGGCAGAGAGGTATATCTTGCTCCTGTAAGCTGGACATCTGATGGTTGGCCGGTAATCGGCAATAACACGCATATCGAAACAGTCATCATGCAGGTTCCAACAGAGGGAGACTATCAAGTTATTTTTCAGAAAACACAAGATATTATCCGCAAACGGATTCCAGAAGCAATAGTCTTAATAACAGTTCGAGTAGCAGCAAGTGAAAGCAGCATATTAGGGTATGAATTGAGATTATCTTAATACATAATCACAAAACCCGTATTTTGTACATATGTCCATACAAAGTGTCTATGCAAAAGCCCCAGGTTAACCCAGCTATCTTTTGAAACATGCTTGTTAAGTTTTAAACCATACAGTGTGGAGTATACTGTATGGTTTTTCCCCTGTCCTCCTGCGTAAATCTCGTCCTATCGTTTCATGACTTTTGCTTCTTCCGGGACCAAACGACAACGGGAATTAGAAGCAAAGAAAGGAATCCTCCGATAAAAGAAAGTGTTGTATAACTGGATTGGGCCATGACCATACCCGATAACGCTCCGCCAGAAGCACCAGCTAATGCGATTAGGACATCCACTGTTCCCTGTGTTTTTGCCCGAGTTTGGGGTGGTGTCGCGTCAATAATTGCTGCTGTTCCACTGATTAATCCAAAGTTCCATCCTAACCCAAGGAGCGCAAGACCGAGAATGAGAAATCCTATTGAATCCCCTGGTGCAAGCGCAGACACTAAGCCTGCTAAGAGCAAGGTTACACCTGAAGCATAGGACATTAGTGTACGCCCGTATTTATCGACAAGAGCACCAGTAATCAGAGAAGGCAAGTACATTGCTGCAATATGAATACCGATGACGATACCAACATCTCCTAGACCATATCCATGATGCTTCATATGAACGGGTGTCATGGTCATAATGGCAATCATTACAATTTGAGTTAATATCATCACCGTAGCCCCTACGATGATGCCTGATTTATTAATGATTGGTTCTGTAACCTTTGTTGCATCCGTACTGTTCTGAATTTCTTTTACGCGTTGAGCTTCAGCAATAGCCTTAGAAATAATAAATGGATCTGGCCGTAAAAATATGAGAAGGATCAACCCGGCTACTATATACGCCACGGCTGCTAACATAAATGGACCCGACAATGTGGGAGCCCCCATGGAGGTAGCTACTCGCCCCGTGATATTTACGAGATTCGGTCCAGCAACTGCACCAAATGTTGTGAATAGCATGGCGGCACTAATCGATTTGGCACGTTGTTTAGGATGTGCTAAGTCCGTACCAGCATAACGAGCTTGTAAGTTCGTTGCTGTGCCAGCACCATAGATTAACAATGAAATAAAGAGAAGCGGCAAATGATTCAACATGGCAGCTAATACAACACCGATTGCTCCAATTCCCCCTACAATAAATCCAGTCGCTAATCCAACCCGGCGACCAAAGTTCTGTGAAAGACGTCCGACCAATAGCGCAGCACCAGCAGAACCTAATGTAAATAGCGCGGCCGGGACCCCAGCAAAACTATCAGTGCCAAGCATATCTTGAGCTAGCAAGGCCCCCACCGTCACACCAGCAGCTAGCCCAGCTCCTCCGAAAATTTGAGAAAGAATGACGATCATCATGGTTCTTTTATACAATTGTCGCTGCTTTTCAGGTGATTCCACGTATTCCTTTTGTGAAGCGGAGATCTTCGCCTTTTTGGTGGTCACTAAAGTGTGTTCAGACATATCCGATTCTTCTCTCCCCATATTAAAAATAAACAATGTAATAATTTATTCAGGTAAATGGATTTAGAGAATCGTATGATACTCTTGCCATTCATATACTCCCTCCTCCATATGGAAAGCTGTAAACCCCTCTTTTTGCATGACCCTCACCGCCTCAGCAGCAAAAACACAATACGGTCCTCGACAATAAGCGGCAATTTGACTCCCTTTGGGGAGAGTTTGTAAGAAATGATGCAATTTCTCCATCGGAACGGACACAGCTCCTGGGATGTGTGCTGCCTCGTATTCTTCACATGGGCGCACATCCAATAAAATAATGCTGCCATCTTCCATTTTTTTCTTCATTTCATCCATAGATAGCGTATCCAATTCCCCCAACTGATACATAAAATCATTTTTAATTCGGGTAATATCCGCCAGCTGCATTTTACTTATTCGCCATAAGGAATTTAAAAAGCTTTCGACCTGAGGACTTGCCAAGGTATAGATGACATAGGTTCCCTTCTTATTAAATTTCACCAGATTAGCATCAAGTAAAATTTGAAGATGACGCGATACATTAGCCATGCTCATTCCAGTGGCCTCAACCATCTTTTCTACAGACTTGGGTCCTTGCGATAGCAAATGCATGAGTTCTAAACGTTTATCACTGGACAAGCATTTACCAATTCTAGAGAACTGATGATACAAATTATCTTTGAAATCTCGAACGGGAAGCTCTTGAGTCATAATTCTCACCCTCCAAGGATTTTGTTTTCTCCTATAAATTCAATTTATGAGTTTATGTTATTATAGATAAACCCATTAAACTATTCAATTGAATAATTGAATAATTGAATAGTTTAATAGTTTAATGGTTGATAAAGTGATTAGCAGAAGCTTTGTTAAAGAAAATATCTATAAAAAGATCCAGTGTGATCAGTAATTTGCTATGTCTCTAGTCAAAGTCATTTTCAGACGGTTTTTAAAAATACATTTCGGAATGACACCGCAAACCTATCGAAATTCCGAATTCTAATTAACGTAGCATTAGTTTATATTTCCAAATTAAACAAATACCCTTGACAGCTCGTTAGCCATCATGGGTATTTGTTATGTCATATTTTGATAAAGTCGAATTTAAGTAGAGAACTTCTCGCTCAGGATTGATTAATGAATGTAAACAACTTGCCGTGTGTTTATGCAGAAATTCCGTTTAATCCGCTCGAGTCTCCACCTCACTTTCCCCTTCAGCATTGACTTCGAGGTTCGCGATATATGCGACAACTTAGGCATCTCGTTTACGATAAGCTAAAATAGCTACTATAATAAAGATCAGTGTCCATAACATGGAAATACCTGTCCCTTGCAATGGTGTAAGGACATTTATTTCATCAGAGGAAGGCGGCATATACATATAATAACCTGCCGTATCCGGCAAATAATTCAAATAATTTTTAATACTAGGTAGAAAAACTCTCGTCCATGGACTGACAATGAAATAATAACCAAGTAGTACCACTAAAGCAGGTGTGGTTCGTCTTAATAAAGCACCTATAGCTGCACTGAGAAGTGTGGTTAATGTTAGATAGCCTGTTACACCTACTAATGTTTTTATCATTGTGTCTATTTCAATCACTACTGCTGTGTCTCTCATCATAATAAAAGTATATAGTACACCTGATGCAGCAATAATAAACGCCACAGGAATGGTTATAATGGCCAATGCCAAATGCTTCGTGGATAATTGTAACCCACGCCAAGGTATCGTAGTTAAAGTAGTTCGAATCTGTCCACCAGTATACTCCGAACAAGTAGCTAAGATACCAAGAATAATGAACCCCGCTTGAAGATGTCCCATAGAAGAAAGTCCTATATTCAGTATACTTTGCGTTCCTGCTGCCCCTAGTAGACCAACAGAAGTAAAAGCTGCGGCTAAAACTAAATTAAGAATGAATGTACCCATAAGAGTGAGCCATATCAATGGTAATGTAACTAATTTATCCAGTTCAGCACCAAGGATTTGTGTTATCTTTCTACTAGATGAGACACTCATGATGCAACGTCCCTCCTATAGAAAACAATAGCTGCAACAATGAAAATAACGACTACCCAGGCAAACATGACTAAACCGCCTGTGAACGGGGTGTGAAATCTGTCGAATAAACTGCCTGTGGACGGGGTGTGAAATTTGTCGCTTGTAAACATAAACATTTCAGCGCCAGCCCTATCTGGTAAGTAAAACGCCAACTTTGTAACCCTAGATAGCAGGACACTAAATGATACAACGGATGAATTTATCATGAGCACAGCAAGCGGGATAATGCCATTCTTTGTTAGAACAGTAATCCCAAATGCTATAAGAGCAGTAAATGTCCAGTAACAAACCACGCCGATAAGTCTAGATGCTTCAAATGCAGGGGCATATTCACCAAGAATAAGATGCGTTGCTGACACAGTTGTCATAATAGCAATAATACAAAGCAGTATGCTGATCACTGTCACAGCGCCTGCTTTTGCCAGCAAAAAATGAAATCGGGATGAAACAACAGTTAAACTTGTTGTAATCTGTTGTCCTCCACCAGATTCACTGCTCTCTGTCAAATACTCACTGCTGACAGCTAGCACACCAAGAATAATGATACCTTGCACACCAAGAACTAATCCCGTATAGCCAACTTCCGATAGCCGAGTGCTAACTCCAGCTATAATCTCCACTTTTTCTTGTATGCTGTCCAAGGCAGCAATGACCGCTGGGGCAAATGCTCCAATAAGAAAGGCAAGCCAAATGCCCGGCAGGGAGAACAATTTTGATAGTTCTGCGTTGAATGCTCTCATACAACATCACCTGCATGTTCAGATGTCAGGGAAAAAAAGGCTTCCTCCAGCGTGGAATGGTTACCTATTACTTCTTCCAATGTTCCATCTGCAACGATTTTTCCATTCTTAATAATCACCACATCATCAACAGTCTCTGCAAGCTCTCCCATTAGATGACTGGATAGCAACACCGTGTTTCCAGACTCAGCTCGTTCACGTAAAAATGTCCGAATCCAACGAATTCCTTCTGGGTCGAGCCCGTTTACTGGTTCATCTAAAACCAATATTTTGGGATCACCAAGAAGTGCAGCTGCCATTCCAAGTCTTCTCCCCATACCAAGGGAATAATTCCCAACCCTTTTCCCAGCTGCATTAGTAAGACCTACTATTTCCAGAACTTCCTCGACACGTGAGCGAGACAATCCTGCGGCACGTGCAATCCAACGCAAGTGTGCCCGTCCTGTTCGCATACGATGAGCTCCAAATCCATCAAGTGCAGCACCTACTGTTGCTAAAGGATTATGTAATTCTGCGAATGGCTTTCCATTAATTAGTGCACTTCCTGAGGTGGCACGATCTAATCCAAGCAGGATACGAAGTGTAGAACTTTTACCTGCCCCATTTGGACCTAAAAAACCTGTTACTCTACCTGGTCTAGCATTAAAACTGATACCTGATAAGATTTCCCCCGTTCCGCGATGTTTGACTAAGTTATTAATTGTAAGCAACCATAACACTTCCTTTCTGTTATGGTTCTAATTATAAAGAAGCAAAGTTACATCTCGGTTATCATGCTGTTTACTTCTGGGTTAACTTTAGGTTAAGCTCTACCAATAGCTACTCTTGTGCCATATTCATTTGATGTAAAGTCAGCTTTCAGCTTCATTTTTTTCAACATATAATTTGAAGTCGATAAACCAATCCCCGCCCCACGCTCATAGGAAGAGTTATCCATACCTGGACCTCTATCTGCAACAATGATCAGTTCTTTTTCTACATCAACCACAATGTTTACATATTTCCCCTCTGCCGCATGGCGAACAATATTCTGAAATAAATTATCCAGAACCCGTGTCATCCATTTGGGATCTGCTTCCCAATAAAAAGTCACCTCTGTCGGCAAATCAACATGAACTTGAATTTCTTTTTCTTCAAATACAGGATACCATGCAGCAACAGACGCTCTTACTAAACGTCCAATATCTGTTGAAGTGGGCCCAAAAGGATGTTTCCCTGATGTAAGCAATGTATAGGAAAGTAAATCATCCATTAGATCTCCGACTCTTGTAATCGTATGGTTTATCTCTGTTAATGAGTTTTGTCCTTCTAAACTTATTGATTCTTTATTTAATCTGGTGACATGTCCTCTCAAAATGGTAAGTGGCGTTCGTAAGTCGTGAGATAAATTCGCAATGAGTCGATGTCGTAACAATTCCTCTTCATATTCTCGCTTTCGACTGTCTTCAAGCTGCTGAATCATCCAATTAAAAGAACTTCCTAACTGGTCTATTTCATCCATACGATCACTTTGAACAGATATTGGTATAGGAAATGAATTATGATTAGCTGAAAATGACATGACTTCCTGTAAGCGGGTGAGACGTTTACGAAGTCTCAAGAAGAAAATCCAAGAGATTACAACAAATGCGAAAATAATAAAACCAAACAAAATTAGTGTAATGTAAAACTGATTTAACGTATTCAGATCTTCTTCATTGATACCCGAAAACTCAAAGAACGCAGAGAAGATAATAAGCACAATTGGAGGGAAAAAGATAAATAGAAAATGTCCTTTTAGAAAGCGACGAAATAATGATCTAGTCTGTTTCATAGTTTCACCCGATAGCCTATTCCCTTCAAGTTTTCAATAATCTCTGGGGAATCTGGATGACGTTCCAACTTTTGACGCAGTCGATGGATATGCACCATTAATGTTTTATCACCAGTTATATAAGCTTCTTGCCAAATTGCTTCATAAATTTGTTCTTTTGGTAAAACTTGATTAGGGTGGCGTAAGAAATACATTAAAATTTGATGTTGTTTCCCTGTCAATATAATCTCTTCTCCTGTGATTTTGTCAAATACCATTTGGATTTCTGGATCTACTTCAATATGATTTCCTAATAAAATGCGTTCGGAATGTGTTCCACCACTTCGACGGATTAATACTTCTAACCTTGCAACTAATTCATCCGTATGGAATGGTTTCGTTAAATAATCATCAGCAAATTGTAAACCATCTACCTTATCATCTATCGATGTTCGAGCAGATAACAGCAAAATAGGAACAGCAGGAGCTACCTTTTTTAATCGTTTTCCCACTGTAAATCCGTCTAAACCAGGTAACATGATATCCAAAATAACTATTTCATGCTGATTTACTTCTTTTTCAGCTCCTTCACCAGAAAGCAACCACTGAACTGAAAATCCTCGCTGTTCCAATTCTTCTTTTACCCAACTGCCTATTTTCTCATTATCTTCAATATATAATACGTTTCTTTTCAAGTAACATCCCCCTCTCTAAATCGAGTTCACTATTAGGAAGATTAACACAACTTATAGAATAGTTTCCAGTTAAGATAAATAAATGTTCACCTCTTTATAAACAATATCTCTCTTTCAAAATCCGGTGGGATATATTTAAAATGTGTCCTCAGTATCTTTACGGGTATTATGTTATACTGTTTAATACATTAAATATGTACTATTTCTAAACTTTGAGTAGAACGACCGTCGTGAACTCAAAGAGACAGATCTAAAAAGACGCGATTTTGTTTTTGGATATTAGTCTATTTAAATAATAGGATACATTAAACTATCCTGCTCGTTAGTTTAATGGGTAAAATTCTAGACTACCTTTCATTCGTCAGATATAATAATTAGTCGCTTCCTTTCCCCTATAATGAGTTAATTTATCTCCCCGTATCGGTGTATTGTTAAAACTTATCTGCACTCTCATAAAAAAACACATTATAGAAGGAGACTTTTGTCTGCTCTATAATGTGTCATATGGGTGGACATATCTTTAGGCTGTAATACTCATACTCTCAGCAACTATGAAAATACAGTAGGACAAATAATACATTAAGGGTACAACATTATAATCATTTTCTAAGCCGATCCAGAAAAGGATCGGCTTATTTTTAGCTTTTAAGATTAATCCTGTCTGTTCTCAACAGATTTCATACGGTTTTGATCGTCAAGCATTCGATCATTACTGAATTCCTGGCCTGCTTCTACCTCACCATGGCCGCAATTACCTCGAGCAAAATTTGTAAACTGCCTTTTTTGTTCATCAAGCTCGTGTTTTTGCTTAAGAAGCTCCTGCGGATCCTGATTTGTCATCATGTTAACCTCCTAGGAATTCTAAATAAGTCACTATATTATGAGTGTTGCTGGTGACTTGATTCGTCTTTGATTTCTTCACGAAATCCAGAAACGCTATGTTTACAGCGTTCGTTTTTTTCATCGATTTGAGTTTTTTCCTATTCTGGAATTTCATCTCCAAATTATCTGAGATAATCATCCGCTTCCTGATAATTTTCAATCGTGTTCTCAATCGCGTTTTGCAAGTGTTCAACGGTATCCTTTCGATTACCCGGTTTGTGTATATTTGTCACCTCCTCAAAATGGAATCATACTGTATTCGCACTACAGAAGTTTTCCATAATAGAGCGGTGCTTATGCAAGAAATTCAAAATCTACTGATCCTTCTTGTCTTATGCCTCCGAATTTGTTCTTATCATTGTGTACATCTCAGGGGTTACCGTAATTCTTTGAGGGTAAGAATATAAGAGTTCAAGCATGAATAATACATAGATCAAGGAGATCGATCATGGAAAAAGAAAGTATAAGGTTGAATAAATCTGCCGGACGTAATTACTCGGCCCTTAATTTATGTTCAGGAAATTTTATTCGGCTTCGGGGCATTGCCTTTATAGGTGAGGTCGTGTTCCACCAACTTCTGCACGGGCACACTTTTATGATAAATCCACCAGCAACGTTGGCCTTGTATCCGATGGCTTATTCGATGTGTTTAGTTTTTTTACAACGATAGGTTCTTCATTCATGCTCGCAGACCTCAGACGCCGGGACTTTCTGGCTACGTAGGTGGATTGGTGGCATTCTGCTGGGGTCAGGCTCTTTCCAGCTTTATGATGGCATTATTCAGCATAATCTGATGCAGCTACACCAGATTCGCTATAACGTCAGGGGGTTAGCGTAACTTAACAACTAAATTTTAGAATTTGGTCCATATCGATTATCATTTTCTTGACTATCCTGAGAGGTAAATACAATAAAGATAATGACACCAATTAAGGGAATAAGTACAATTAAGTTCCACCATCCACTTCTTCCAGTGTCGTGTAGTCTACGAAATCCAATAGCTAAAGATGGTAAGAAGATGGATAAATAATAGAGCACTGATAATATTGGAGATATATTTGTAATTTCCTCCAATATCGAAGGCACTAAGGAAAAAATGCAACAGAAAAGAGTAAACATCCAATATTCCTTACGACTTGCTCTTCCTTGAAATCCTACGTAATTCTTTAACCCTTTCAAATACCATACCATTACGCTTGAAAATGATGATGTATATGATTTTATTTTCGTTACAGTTCGTTACGATCGATCCGAATCAGCGTTGTTAGCACTAAAAGACAATCAAAGCAAAAATATTGTTACAATGACTAGTAATTCAATTGGATTTTCTTCGTGGCTAGATATTGTTGGAGATAGACTATTACCAGCTTTTCCCGGTGTTGGCGGACAGATTAAAGATGGAATATTGTATGCTCGATTTCTTTCCACCAAAGGTTCTAGTGGCTACTATGTTTGGAGAAATTAGTGGTCTAGTGACAGAACGTGTAGAAAACCTCGCAAAATTATTTAAAACAGCAAAACTTAACCATGCAATTAATACGGATATGAAAGCGTATCTAATAACACATTCAGTATCGAAGTTTTGAATTGGTGGATTGAGACCAAGCTCTTGTCCCGAGTCAAGACTTGAACTTTTTCGCTGATGATCACGAATTTCTTTCCAAGAGTACACGCCTTGATGCCCGTCTTTGCCACGAATTTTACAATGCATCTGTTCTATTAGTTAGTTGAGAAAAGGGCTACCACTTGGCAGCCCTTGCTCTGTTGAATGATCGTTACCCGTTAGTGAATATATTGAGCCGTTGTAATATGCGTATGATTTTATTTTTTTTGATCTACAGGAATAGATATTGTCTTGTCGTAGGTTTTAATATAGTCAAATCCGTCCAGCAGCAGGAGTTCCGGTTCCTCCATTGTGTTAAAAGAATACGTCTGCTCCCACAGGATGTTACCGTTTTTCATATCCCACGGCCGTGATGTCGAAATGGATGATACGGGAACTACGATATCACCAGCTTGAACAGATAAATGTTCCGTTTCCAAGAATGTAAACTGTTTTCTAGCGATAACGATATCATAGCCTGTATCAGTTTTTGTGACGCTTCGAATCCATATCTTTTCATTTCCGATTGTGATGGATTTGTCTGACGGTGAAGCTAGAGAGATCGGCTCTTCTACTTTCTGATAACCAGGAAAATTTTCGAGTACAAGTTCAACATTCTCTATCTTGTCTGTCGGAAGCACATCAAATTCAAGTTCAAATCCCAATTTGTCTTTTCCAACCAAACCCCGCGATCCCCATGATTTCAATTCTGTTCCATTCACATAAAGCTTTGTTTCACCCATGAATCTCGGAAATTCCTCATTATCCATTTCATAATGCACCTTCACGATGGTTGCAGTGGGAGAAGCCGTAATGGAGTCATAGTGGACAGTCCCTTGATCGACAGGAACGGATTTCGAAATATTTTCCTTGATGATGCTTTTCATCGCTTTATTGGCTTCATACTTGAATTGAATTGGATAGGTAGCTCGTTTTCCGTTATCTAGCCACACACTGAATGTTACGGTTAATGTCCTGGCGAATGGACTTACCGGATCAAATTTGTCCACTCCCGCGAAGTGGGTCTCGTCTTTGCTATGATTGCCGCCTCCACTTCTTAGCATTGAATCCGTTAAGAATCCTTGGATTTTATCCATGGAATAACGGAAAGAACCCTTCTCATTAAACACGGATCCTGCTTGTCGATCAATCGTGTAATACAGTGACAATCCATTATCATCCGCAATAACTCCGTTAATGGTTATGACTGTGCCATCCGGGAGTGTTTTGCTTTTGTTGATCGTTTGTCCGTATCCTTGCTCCGCCACTTCAGCAAAGCTGAGTGAATTCAGCTCCATTTGATTTAACAACTTACCTCCGTAATAAGCAAACGCTGGATATTGGTAAGTTCCGACAATCAAAAGGAGTGCGGCAGCTGATGATGCAAGCCATATCATCGCTTTATTCATTTTTCTTTTCTTTGTGGGGACATGCTCCAGTGCAATGCGAAGTCTGCACTCAAGTTCTGACGGAGCCTGTACCACATTCAAGCTTTGTTTGTGTTCCTGTAATTTCTCCTCGATCGTTTGCATAACCATCACCTCCGATTAAGAATTTTAGTTTTTGCAATCCTCGTGAGATTCTAGATTTGATTGTGCCAAGCGGTGACCCGGTCATGTCCGCAATCGTCTGGTACGCAAGATCATGAACATAACGAAGTTCGATCGCTTCTCGCTGCTGTGCATTCAGATGAGATAGCAGCACATCCATGTTCATCTCAGACTCTGAGTAGCGATATGGATTATCGTCAATTAATGTAGCAAGTGAGGATTCTCGCTCGTTCTCCAATGGAAGAAATCGATCCTTTTTGCGGAGTAATGTTTTGCACCGATTGACGAGAATGGTTTTGCTCCAGCTGTAGAATGATTCGCCTTTTTGCAATTGATCAATCTTTTCATAAAGTGTAACAATCATGTCTTCCATGGCATCCATCGCGTCATGCTCATTTCCCATGTATGTATGGGCAAGACGATAATAAGCGTCCTGATCGGCTATGATTAGTTGTAATAAAGCTTCCTTGTTGCCTTTTTGGGCTTGTTTGACAAGACGGCTTACTTTCATGTTCTCACCCCTTTTCATAGATAAGAGTTCGCAGCGATTAAAAAAGTTCATTTACTACAAAAAAAAACTCCACAACCAAGTCACAGGGAAGTCACCCTATCCCCAGGAGATTGCGGAGGTTATATGAAATCAATAATATTGTATTCGTTTTGACCCAGAAGAAGCGGCAAGGAAACTTAATGGAGTTTAACTGATTCTGTTGTTATGTTAATTTCAGTTTCTCAAGGATTACGTCGTCACCGTTCGGGTCTACAACTTTCATGGTAGTTAAACGAATGATTACAACCATCACTCAACTTCATTCATAGCAACAGAATCCAGAATGGCATATCCAGATCAGCAATTTTCTTAAGTTAATCAGGCTCTAACGTAAAAATTAGAAACCTTACTCACGCTTTCCACTATCTTAAGTGTTATAGTACCACAATTTGCATTGAACGGATTTCAAAAACTTGAAATTCTTTAAATATCATCGATAACTTTTCAGAAGTACATCCTAGCAGCGTTCCAAGATGAATCTTGTTGCCTTGTTGGAGAAATTGAATCGGTGCTAAAACCTCGTTCCTCATGAATCACTTTGAACCGTAGATAATGAAACGAGGACAGGACCGGCAAAATCCGAAGCTTCCTTGCCTTTTGGATTGTGAAGACGGAAAAGGAAAGCGTCACCTGTTATTGACTGCCACACGATATAATCGTTAATCCCTTCACCACTCGAGACTTGAAGATAGATCTCGGCGGAACCCAGGGGATGCTCGACAAGCTCACCACTAAAATCGGATACTTCGCCGAATTCTTTCAATTCCTCTTTTCCTGCAGTTTCAAGTTGCGCTAGATCATAATTTGCAGGAAGCGATTCGATTTCGACATCGTATTCCGGAATACTGCTAAGAAACAGACGTCCTTTGTCAGCGTCGAAAGCAAATTTTTCGAATACGTATAAAGAAAAGCCATCACCTTGATGCAATGTAGCCGAATGTGATTGATTACCCTCACCCGTCATCAAATCAAAACTTTCGATCTGGGGACGCGTCACTTCGGGAGCTTTCTCGTTCTCAGATGCAGGAGCGGTGACCGCTTCATTAACCGGTGTTGAAGTTTCAGGGTTGGTGGCAGGTTCATTTGCTCCTGAGCATGCTGATAGCGATAGAACCATGACGAAAATGGATATTTTCATGATAGCAGAACACTTTTGATACACGTTTGATCACGCCTTTCTATCGTTAATCCATGCACATTTCATTACTACAGTTGATGTTCAGACAACCACTGATTTCATGATATTTGCAGTTGGTAAGCGTCCATTGAGTACTGTTGCGGCAACATCATTTTATGTTTGTTATATGAATATGATTATTTGTGAGTTATTACCCAATTTGAGGGTTTAGAAACGTAAACCCCGGACGTAAGAAACTCTATAACTCCGTGGATTTCTTCCTCAATCGCATATGAGTTAAACTCATCGTTGTAATGTTCTTTTGAATCAACTTCTTTTTTATTCGCCATGATAACGTAAGCTTTCAATTATAATTATTGCGACCAGACCAACAAATATATGATCACAAGATCAGCACTAGGTATTCCCCGTCCTCCGGACCCAGAAGACGTATACGGCGGAAAATGCGGATTATAGTCAGTATCGTATAAAAACCAAACAAACAGATTAAGGACACGTGCCTTAACCTGCTTGTTTGGGTTCATTAGTTTCAATATAGTTTGGCTACCGCCTCAGGAGTAAAGGCTTGAATCTCCTCCATCCTGCCCTCCCGGATTTTTGTCGCCCATGCCGGATCACCCAGGAGCGCGCGTCCGACCGCTACCAGATCAAATTCTTGATCTTCCAGCCGCTTTAGCAGCTCCTCCATCCCTTTGTGGTCCGCTTCCTCTGCCTCTGCGGGATCATTATCCATGCCTACGGAACCAACGGCAATCGTTGTTTTCCCAGTGAGCTTCTTCACCCATCCGGCGAAGCCAAGCTCCGAGCCTGCAAATTCCGGGTCCCAGAACCGACGGGTCGAGATGTGGAAGATATCCACCCCTGCTTTTACCAGCACATTTAGAAATTGCTCCAGCTGCTCTGGCGTATCCACCAGCTTCGCCGTGTAATCCATCATTTTCCATTGGGACAGCCGAATGGAGATTGGATAATCCGGGCCGACTGCAGCGCGGACGGCCTGGACAATTTCAGCTGCAAACCGGGTCCGCTTCAGGAAGTCGCCGCCATAGCGGTCTGTCCGCTGATTGGTTTTTTCCCAGAAGAATTGGTCGATCAATAAGCCATGGCCGCCGGAAAGCTCAATCAGCAAAACAATATATTATTATTGTTATGTAGTATGAAGTGGTTATTTTCTAAAATACAAAAAAAGCATTTCTCATTTCAAAGAACGAAATGCTCTACTTGATTAACTAATTTGTTGCTTTTCTGTAGAAAGATCACATATATCTATGCGATATGCTAGAAAATGCGAGGGTTAAACTAAATTATAGTCATATTTATCCATACAATAGTCTAACAACATTCTTTTTTATTCATCCGGGGCTATATGTCTCTTTTTGAAAATACATAAAGATAAAAAATCCTGAATCATCAGGCTTTAGTGAAATACTTATACACTTATTAATCTGTATTTATTTGCTCATTCTTAAACTAATACTGGCTATTATAATTAAAGTATATTGTTTATTCTGAAACTCGGATGATGATTTTCCCAAAAGCTCCTCGGCCTAGATGTTCATATGCTTCAATAGCTTCATTAAATGAGTAAACGGTATCGATAACGGGTTTAATCTTCAATTCTTCAAAAGCCTTGTTCATATCATCGAATGCTTTGCGGTGACCGACATAGATTCCTTGTATATTAGCTTGCTTAGCTAGAAGTGAAAATAAGTTAACTTCCGCCATCATACTTTTCAGAAAACCAATAATATAAATGTGTCCTTGTAGAGCTAGAGCTTCAATCGAATGATTAATGCTATCTCCGCCAACCACTTCTAAGATATGCTCTGCTCCTTTACCGGATGTAAAAAAGTGAATAATACTGTATCCAATGTGATCTATCAGTATCATTCACCCTTTTGGAGATACGAACCAATTCGGTTAATTGCAACTTCATTTCTTTTATAATACGTCCATTTACCAATACGAGTAGCATTAACTAACCCCGCTCGTTGTAATATAGAAAGATATTGAGATGCAGTAGATTGATTCATATTTAACTTACTAGTTATTTGACTCACATATACCCCTACTTCAACAAGATCGATCCCTTCCTGGGGTGAAAAATGAACTTCTGGATTCTTCAGCCATTCCAAGATTTGAAGACGAGCATCATTAGATAGTGCTTTAAAAATATCGATTGGTTTATTCATGAAATCTTTATATATTGTTTATTTGCAATATGTCAAAACTATATAATGTAAATATGATTACCATTTTATCCTCTTACCAAGTTTATTTCCTTTTAAGATAAGCAAAGATCATAACTCAAGGAGTTTGACTTTCATGCTTTTCTCCTTTAGAGCGATCTAGATATTTTTAACGTTCCATTTTTCAAAGCTATGGGATCTGAACTCGCGCTTATTGGGTAAACATCCCTAGTCATTTCATTCTCTATAATAATAAGACACTTTATAATCCATAAAGTTCCAAATATCATGTGTATCTATGATGCGGTTCATCGTTTCAATATTTCTATTATTGGATACTTTTAGATAGAGAGATCAATGTGTTGGTTAAAATTGCATTTTACAATAACATGCTTTATAACTTAAGCAGAGGTGAAGTCGTAGCTATCGTCTAGTAAATATTGGGAGGTTCACTCTATGGAGTTTAATATATTTGTAGTGGAAGATGATCATGCGTTATTTGAAGCGTTGAAAACAGGACTTGAAGCGTGGGATTTTAGGGTTACGAGACCGGATTATTTTGATGAGGTCATGCGTTCATTTCAGGAGCAACAACCACATCTCGTTATCATGGACATCACGCTCCCTAAATTTGATGGTTTTCATTGGTGCAGAGAAATTCGCTCCGTATCCGAGGTGCCTATTATTTTCCTATCCTCACGCGATCACCCCTTAGATATGGTCATGGCGCTTAATATGGGGGCGGATGATTTTGTCCAGAAACCCTTTCACGCGAATGTACTATATGCCAAAATCCAGGCTATTCTTCGCAGAACTTATGCTTATGGAGAAGGCCAGACAGATATTCTCGAATGGAACGGTGCTTTGGTTGATTTAAAACGAGGCGTTATCCGCAAATCAGATGAGGAAGCTGACTTGACCAAAAACGAATTCTTTTTGTTGATCGCACTCGTGAAAGCTAATAATACCATTATCTCCCGTCATGACTTACTCCGTAAGCTATGGGAAGACGAGCAGTTCGTAAATGATAATACCCTTACAGCTAATGTCACCCGGTTGCGAAATAAATTAGAACCGCTGGGACTTTCAGACGGAATTGTCACAAAGAAAGGGATGGGTTATATGGCCGTCACTTTATAGGAGGAATAGTGCTATGTTCATCCGTTACATCTTAACAAGAAAAAGCTGGATTCTGCTATTTGCTAGTTTACTAGGATTGACCGATGTACTTATCCTTTTCGAGCAAGGAATTCATGTTGAATTGACTTCCCTCCTTTATTTAAATGCTTTATATGTCATTATATTTCTTGTGTTTTTTCTATGGCGTTACAAGAAAGAAACTAAATATGTAGCAGCCCTCGCTAAGCTGCAAGAAGTCACGGCCTCGGATTGGATGGAGAGTCTTCCCGAACCTGATAATCATCTGGATAGCATAACGAACGATGTATTACGAGAGGCCTTTTACCAGTTCAAACGTAAGCTTTCTCAATTGAAGGAATCCCAGTTGATCGAAAATGATTTTACAGCTTCCTGGATTCACGAGGTTAAAACGCCTCTTACCGCTATGAAGCTGATCTTAGACGCACGATCGAGTGATGCGGATCTACGTAGAATCGAATCAGAATGGCTGCGGATTCATTTACTTATTGACCGCCAGCTGTATATGACTCGCCTTCCGGCCTTGGAATCAGACTACGCGCTTGAACGAGTCTCGATACAACGTCTTGCGGCAGAAGAAATCCGAGAACTGGCCCCCTGGTGTATGGAGAAAAATTTGGCAGTCGGCATCGAAGGAGATGATGCCATGGTCGTTACAGACCGCAAATGGTGCCGCTTTATCCTCCGGCAATTATTGACTAATGCCATTAAATACAGTCCCTCCGGCAAGGCTATTACATTCATAACAGCGATGTCGGAGAAAGAGAATATTATCCTAGATTTGATTGACGAAGGTCCGGGGATACAACCGCATGACCTGCCACGTATTTTTGATAAAGGATTCACAGGCGAGAATGGAAGAATTCATAATGCTGCTACCGGACTTGGGCTCTATCTTGCCCAGACTGTAGCAGGGAAAATAGGCGTTGCACTTCATGTCCAAGCTGGTCAGAGGCAAGGTACGACGATGCGAATCACTTTTACGGACCCCAATGCATTCGAAACGGTTAGAAGAGGTCAAGAGGACAATATCCCGTTATAAACAGCCAAGATTATTCTTGACTGTTTTTTTAAAATCTAAGAAAGTATAAGTTTCACTTGAATCAATTTCATAATCGCCGATGTAGCTAAATCGGGTTGCGTAATTATGAAATTGATTCTATATACCTTATTCCTTATATTTCCGTTGAAACGGGTGCCGTCTTTGAAAAAGGACGGCATTGCCGTTTCTACTTGTGAACATGACAAATTTGTCATGTACCTCTTCAACTCGTCACCCAGAACGTGCGACAAGGCGGGGAGTTCAACGTACACTTAAGCTACAATCAAATTTAGGAGGTTCAACATGAATGAATGGAATGAACAAGAAACAGTCTTACACGCTCGCAACGTTCACAAATCATATGGTTCAAAGGGCGGTGCCCAACAGGTATTAAAGGGAATAGATTTACGTGTTCTCCGCAAAGAATTCGTAGGAATTATGGGTCCCTCCGGTTCTGGGAAGACAACATTGCTTAACGTACTTGCAACGATTGACCGGACTACAGATGGCACGATTCTAATCGAAGACAAAGATATCTCTACCATGAACAATACCGCCCTTTCAGCATTTCGCCGAAACAAGCTTGGATTCATCTTCCAGGATTATAATCTTCTAGACACATTAACGGTTAAGGAGAACATCCTCCTGCCTATCTCACTTAGTAAAATAAGTAAAAAGCAGGCAGAGAGCGAGTTTACAGCAATTGCTGATGTGCTTGGAATCAAGGAACTATCGCAAAAATACCCGTTCGAAATCTCTGGTGGTCAAAAACAACGCACTGCCGCTGGACGTGCCCTTATCCACCAGCCTTCCATCATCTTTGCAGATGAGCCTACGGGTGCCCTGGATTCAAAGTCCGCATCATCGCTGTTGTCTGTAATGGATGAGGTGAACCGGACAAGAGAGGTCACGATTATCATGGTCACGCATGATCCAGTCGCATCCAGCTACTGTAACCGTGTGGTGTTCTTAAAGGACGGGAAGATTTATTCCGAACTGTATCGGGGAGAGAAATCCAGACAGTCATTCTTCAAAGAAATCATCGACGTGCAGGCTGTATTAGGGGGCGACCATATTGACAGTCACTGAATTAGCACTTCGTAGCATGCGGCAAAATGTGAAGCATTACTATTTGTATTTCTTCGCTCTAATTTTCAGTATGAGTCTGTTCTTCGTCTTCGCTTCCCTGCAGCACGATCAACAGGTCCAGTCCATGCTGGATTCAAGCGATAAATTTCTGGTGGCTTTTCAATCTGCAGCAATATTGCTTATAGTGATTATCGTAATTTTTGCAGTCTCATCTAACCGTATTTTTATGCGCCGGCGTAGTCGTGAAATCGGATTGTACCAGCTCATCGGTCTATCCAAAGGCTGGGTTGCTCGTTATCTAATCATTGAAAATGTTCTACTCGGTCTAGGTGCGCTGCTATCAGGGATTATCTGTGGAGCACTGGTATCCCGTCTGTTTGTCCTAATTCTAATGAAATTGCTCCGCTTGGATGGCATGCCTGGCATAGATTTTTCTTTCCCAGCAGCCATCGAGACGGTGATCGTCTTTGTTCTCGTTGTAATGATTACTTCCGTTGAAATCGTAGTAATGATTTATCGCAGTTCGCTGCTAAATTTATTTCAGGCTGATCAACAGCCTGACCTATCCAGCAAGCCTCCGACTTTTCTTACTGCCATTTATGCCGTGCTTGGTGTTGTGCTGCTTGGCTATGGCTATGAATTATCAGGTCGTATGGTAGATGAGCAATTAGTGTTGAATGCATTATTGGTAATGGTATCAACTATATCAGGAACCTATATATTGTTCCGTGTGACGATCAGATGGTGTTTCTCCTGGATCCGTCGACGGAAACAAGGGCATCTAGGATTGTATAACAGCTTGTCACTTGCTCCGCTCATGCATCGAATGAAAGGTAATGCCAACTCGCTTACCTTGATTACTGTGTTATCAGCTCTAACCATTACACTTGTAACTATAGCCTATTCTTTTTATTACTCTGCAGAGCATGACACCCGCATGGCTATGCCTGATGATTTCGCATTTGAGAATAGACAACTGGATGCACAGTCGTTTACGAGCGAGCTGGAGAGCAAAGGAATTCACTTCAACCACTATACAATTGAAGCGATCCGGACAACGGGAGTGATCCTGAATCGACTAGATGAATCCAGCCGTAGGGAGGGAGATTTGATATGGATTCCGGCCGAACAGCTTCAAGATTCGGGGAGAAATTTAGCCGCACCTGCCTATGGGGAGGCATTCCAATATAATGTAGGGGGATTAAATACATTTGACGACATTGATCTCTCCAAACGTTATCCCACAAGGATTGAGCTCCAGGCAGATGGACAGAACGTCAGCTATGTACTAAATGAATTAGTATTGGAGAATATGCTTAATTCCAATATATTGGGAAGTCAGATTGTAGTGTCAGAAGCCACATTGAAAGATATCGAGGATAGAATGTTTAAAACTCCCGAGTTTGAAAAGGTACAGTTTGACACGTACGTCATTCCGGACAAAACGGAGCTTGCGCTAGCTTCCTCCCTTTACGACAAATATAAACTAGACGAGCACTTTTCTTACGATTTCTATTCACAATATAGAACTGCACTTGAGTTTACCGGAATATTGATTTTTATAGCTGCCTTTCTAGGACTCGCTTTTCTTGCCTCTACAGGCAGTATCCTGTATTTCAAACAAATGACTGAGGCTGAGCAGGAAAAACAGAGCTTCAGGACACTACGGCAGCTTGGGTTTGACGAGAAGATGCTTATGAAGGGTATTGTGCGAAAGCAGATGGTTGTATTTCTACTCCCGCTAAGTATCGGAGTGCTTCATTCGATCTTTGCAGTTAAAGCGGCTTCCTTCATGTTTATTTCGGACATTACCATTCCTACGATCATTTCGATAGGAGCTTATACTTCCATCTATTTTCTGTTCGCTCTCTTCACTCTCGGTTACTATCGAAAAGTCGTTAAAAACGTTATGTTATAACAACTATTATTAGGAGGTTTATTTCGATGAAAAAAAAGTTTGTTTTTATACTAATCGCAATAGTTGTTTGCTCGGGCATGTATATAACATTCAAACGGGATTTTGATCAATTCAACCCATTATATAAGGAACAATATGTCTATGCAGTCATCAATAAACCTGCCGAGACTGAAGGTAAAAATGAATGGACCCGCTACAGATATAATCTGACCGGTTACACAGCGCAGGGTGAGAAGACAGCAATTACTTTCTCTTCAAGTCAAGAGCAGAACCAGGACACATATGTGAAAGTACTTGCCAAAGGAGCCTACACGAAAAATTGGACATTAATACAAAAGGAAGAGATTCCAGAAAACGCATTGAAGTTAATTCAATGAGTTCCAAAAGCTTGGCAGCTGGCTACGAACCAAACGAAGGGTTCCATGACAACGATATGTCGTGGAACCCTTTCTTTTCGGTTTCGTTTTTATTTAATATTACCGCCCGTATAGGAACGGTATAATAGAAAACAAATGATAATATATAATATAAATGCCATTATACAGCGTGAATATGGATACACGCACCGTATTATGGCATTTTCACATCTATTTATATGTGCTCTGTAATATATATTGATTTACGAAAATGAGATGATGGAGGATTCGCTCAGTATAGATTTATGGCTGGCTAATCTGATTTTAGAGTCTTAATGAGTAGTCTGAGATACGCCATTCTATTCTCTCTATCAACTAATAACGGCCCCCAAAAGTTAGCAATGCCCTGATATTCTGAAGGATAATTAATGGATGAAGTGAATATTAGGTACTTGTAGTTGCTACTTGCTTCATCACCAGGTATAAGATTACGCAACGCTTGCCGCATCAGATTCCCTATTTCTAAAGATAAATCGATTATTTTCTTTGAAGTCTCATCCTTCTCGGCTAGGTTCATCGAATGGTTTGTAATTACCATATTTCCTGGAAACCTCAATGAATATTCCATAATCTCATTGGCAGCTAGTAACAATTTTTCATCATCGCTATATTCGTCATTCTTCAATATCAATAGTACGCTCAGGCTGTTCTCATTATAGAACTCCTTGACCAGTCTTAACATCTGATCCTTAGTTCTAAAATAATAATTAATGGCGCTTACATTAACACTAGCTTCCTTGGCTATGGCCCGAATGGATATATTGCAAGTCTTGTTGATTCCCATCAAGTACAACGCCCGATCCAGAATACGTTCCTCTATGTTCGTTAGCTCTCTCATTTGCCACCCCTTACACTTATTAATCCATAGCATACTATATTGACATACGATATGTATAAAAAATGTATGAAACAACTAGGTAACCATGGGAATGAAAGATACCGATTGCATTGTTGCAATCGGCTCCCTCTAGCATAATCAATATTATAAGTTCAATACCGCCTCATGGGCTTCATGAACCGCATCCAAGACTTTTCTTACCTTCACACTATCGCCAACATTTACAATATTGATCTTATTTTTTAATGAATTATAAATAGCTGTATTCGGTAAGAAACCCATGGCCAGAACAACATTATCGCATGGTAGAATTTCTTCTTGTTCAGAGGTCTGAATCGTTACGGATTGGTCATCAATCTTAACCAACCTGCTGGAAAGTTTGAAGCTAATATTCGGATGCTGCAGCATTTGATGGAGCATCATCGCATTCTGAATAAATACAGGCTCGGGTAATATCTTGTCGGCCATTTCAATCACGGTTACTTTCTTTCCGTTATTGGCCAATACAAGCGCCGTTTCGCAACCTACTAAGCCGGCACCGATGACCGCCACACGCTCACCAACAAAGACGCTGTTCCGTAATACATCCGTAGCAGTGGCAACATGAGATTTTTGAATTCCAGGGATGGACTTAGGCTTTAATGGCGAAGCGCCTGTTGCATGTATGACCACTTCAGGGTTATAGGCTAATATAGATGTTTCCGTAGCCTCTTTACAATATTTGATGCGAACATTTAATTTTTTTAGTTCAATACTGTAATAGTGAAGCAACTTCTCTCCATCCCTTTTAAATGAAGGCAAACATGCGTTATAGAAATTACCGCCCAAATGCTCATTTTTTTCCCAAATTTCCACATCATGTCCTGCTTCAGCAGCAGTAATTGCGGCGTGGCATCCGCCTGGACCTGCACCGATGACGAGAACTTTTTTTCCCTCAACTACCTTCTTCACGTTTTTAATTCTCTCGAATCCTGCCAGTGGATTTACTGCACATTTGATGCTTTCACCTTCTACGACGCTTTTGATGCACCCTTCATTACAGTAAATGCAGGAGCGAATCTCATCCGTTTTGTTATTCAGTACTTTATTCGGGAAATCCGGATCGGCAAGAAAAGCTCTGGCTACCCCAACAATATCTATCCATCCGTTTTGAAGTGCAACTTCAGCCTTGCCGATATCTCCCAATCTGCCATTTGTGATCACAGGCAATGACGTAACTTCCTTCACCTTTCTAGCTGCGAGAATCTGAGTAGTCGCTTCTTGCTGATAGATTGGAGGCATAGCCATATACCAGTTATCGTGGCATCCCGTATCAACATGTAAGGCATGTACACCTTTCTTTTCCAGCATCTTAGCGATTTCAAGCCCCTCATCCATTCCCCTATATCCGAGTTCTGGCGGCAGGAAATGAGAAGGCGTAAATTTAACAATCAGAGGAAAATCACTTCCCAGTTCATGTTGTATGCCTTCAATAATCTCATTCAAAAACCGCATTCTATTCTCAAAGCTTCCCCCATATTCATCTGTACGCGTGTTCCACTTTTGAGACATGAATTTATCAGTTAAATATCCACCATAGGCATGAACTTCAACCGCATCTGCACCTGCCTTTTTGGCAAGACTTACTGTTTTAAACACTTCAGCCTGAATAAACTTGATTTCAACTTTTGTTAATTCTTCAAAATTGTTTTCGGAGCCAGGGTACAAAGGCAGTGCAGATACACTAGCCGGCATGTTTCGTTCAGGAGATTTTCCACCTAGTCCAACACCTGGCATGATTTGAATACATATCTTACAGTCATGTTGATGAGCTTGATCCACAAGACTCTTAAACCCTTCGAAACTTTCTTCTGTCAATGTAGCGGAAGGGCCATGTCCATCAATCGCTTCAGTAGCAATTACATTCGTCAAGATCATTGATGCACCACCTTGAGCTCTTCGAACATAATAATCGACCGTTCTTGCATCAAAATTACCTAACTCGGGTCCCATAGCTGCCATAATAAATCTGTTTTTAAGAGTTAATTTTCCAATACTAATAGGCTGTAATGACTTCATACGAATCCCCCTAAATTCCATACGTGTATGGTTGCAAGATTTTCGATACAGAACTTCAGAACCTGTACTTGTTAAAAATGTAACAATGTTATTTTAACCCTGCTAAAGGTGTTAATCAATATGTTTAAAACAAAATGTTTGTCTAGTATATTACAATTTATATTCAGCTATTTTCAAAAAAAAGAACGCCCCCACGCTTTTAAGCGGGAAACGTCGTGCATCACCGTCTGCAGGCAACGGCTGGAGCGTAAGCATTCTATATGCGAATGGTGTTATAGTCTCTGGATATGCGTGTCTTTAAAATCCGTTACATATTTCAATCCGTAGCCCATCATTCGGTCCATACCGATATGAACCATCCAGATGAAGCCAATCATAGTGAGGAAGTCGACCGATAAAGCTATCCCCGCTAGTAACAACAGCAAAGGCGTGACGAACGTATGGGCAAAATTATACAGATACGCTCCCGTCTTTTTGCTGACCGCATAACCGATCATGAACACGTCGGGCAGCATCAGCAACAGTAGGAAGATCGCCCAACTGTACCCATTCGAAAAGTATAAATAAGTACCTAGCGCCAGAACGACCAAGCCTTCGATTCTAATCAATTTCTTATTCATGGTTTTATTCTCCTTTTTCCTGGGCTGCAGATCGAATTCCGTCAAGCATCCATCCGATTCCCCGCGACACTTGCTCGAGGGAGATCGGCTCTGGAGACAGCGGTACAGGAGCTTGAAGCGTCAATCCGTCGATAACGGCCTGGATCAGTGACGCTAAAGTCTCCTTTTCACTCCGGTCCAGCTGCAGCTCCATGCGATCAATGATCTCCATAATGCCCGATTTCATTTCCTTGTACAGTTCCAGCAACTCTTTAGCGAGCTTTTCGTTGTTCACGCTCTCCGTCCAAAGGCTGATCAATAACGTGAACCACTCCGGGTTTTCTTTTCGAAATTCAACTACGTGGAGCAACCCCTGCTGAAGAATCTCCGCAGGAGATAGCTGCAGATCCAGCTTCGCAAAGGCCGCCTTCATTCCTTTGTTGATCATCCACTCCCTGACCACTTCGACCAGCAGCGTTTCTTTCGTGCTGAAATGGTACCCGATCAACCCTTGAGCCACGCCCGCCTTGGCCGCAATGTCTTTCATGGTCGCTTTCGTGTAACCCACCTGCCCGAATGACGTGAATGCCGCTTGCATGATGGCGCTTCTTCGTTCGTCCTGGTTGGACGGTTGTGTTTTAGTCATTGCTCGCTCACTCCAATACTGTTTGATTGATCAGTCAGTTCCTATGAACTCATCATAATACTGTTTGTTCGAACAGTCAATAGTTTTCATGTATTCAGGCGAACTAAATTTATGATCCACCCTTCAAAGATGTTTTTTGTTCATTACTTATTCTTCTCTCAGATACTCTACCTTTTTGAAGATTATTAAACGAAGATTTAGAAAGAAGGACTGTCGGTAAATTTCGCCGACAGTCCTTCTCTTCCAAGCAGTATATTCCTCGTCCTATTCGCCGGACAATTCCTTGAGCGATTTGATTTTACCATGGGGATGCTGTTCTTGCTTTCGTGACTTCCAGGCAGCTTCTTTCCTTCTCTTCTGGTGTGCCATAACAGATATCCTCCTTTGGAAAATGGATTGAGATGTATACCACCTTCTTATTTTGTCTTTCCTCGGCTCTGTTCATTCATAATATTAATTCGTTGGATTTATGGTAATGCTTACGCTAATAGCCGCATTTATAAAAATATGGAACCAACCACAGCCTTGGATCGGAAATAAAGACTAGACTGCCAAGGCTTTATTATATTAACGTATAAGGGAACCGTTGTTCATGTTTTTTAACAAGTCCAACACGTTATGAAAATGAATTTCGCTCAGTTGTTCGACGACCTCTTCCACAACCAAATTCTCAGAATCTGAAATCCACATACAAATCACACCTACTAATCCTGAGATCATGTACTCCAAGCCGATTTTTATTTTTTGATTATTATAATGATTACCGATACCGGCAAGCATAATACTTTTTAATGCTTCTTTTAAATATGTCGAAAAGTTAGGATAACCATTCTGACTAAGCATCGTTTTAAAGAAAACCATGTCGGCTTCGATCACTTTGAACGTTTCGCTTAAGATTGATATAAATATGTCCCTATTCATTTCATCGATATCTTTCATTTCCAAGTTAATACAAACATTCAATTTTTCAATGCTCTCCTGACATAAATTCTCCATCAAATTAGGTTTGTCCACATAGTGTAAATAAAAAGTGTTTCGATTGATCATAGCTTCTTCGGCAATGTCCTGTATCGTTATCCGTTCGTAACCTTTTGTTTGAACTAACGTCAAGAAGGCTTCTTTAATAGCCTTCCTTGTTTTTATTATACGTAGGTCTACCTTATCTTTGCCCATTTAAAAAGGCTCCTTTCAATAAAGATAATGGTCAATATTTATCATTGTGACTATTAATTATCACATTGATAAATATTGACCATTGAACACATTAATTATGCGTTATATGATGAGAAGCGTCAATTGTAAATGCAATTGCAATAAATAGATCAACAATTAGGGAGATAAACATATGAAAACATTAGCGATTATTGGAGCAGGTAAAGGTTTAGGATTGTCTTTGGCAAAGCGTTTCGGTAAGGAAGGCTTTCAAGTCGCATTAGTTGCGCGAAATGCAGAGAGACTTCAAAAAATGGTAGATGAACTAACAACTGTTGGTATCGAATCTTCTTACTTTACAGCTGATATTTACAGCAAAGAAGAAATCGAAACGGCTATTACAGCAATTAAAGAAAAATACGGCAAAATAGATGTTTTAGAAGTTAGTCCGGTACCAGGTAATTATCCTCCAACTTCAGTTTTAGAATTAACAATTGAAAATGCTCGTGATTCATTCGAAGGTTATGCAGCGAGTTCAATCAATATCGTAAATGCAGTTTTACCGGATATGCTTGCGCGTAAAGACGGCGCGTTATTATTTACAACAGGCTTCTCAGCATTACACCCAATGGCGATGATGGGTAATATTGGCGTTGGTATTGCGGGTCTACGTAACTATGTTGCGAACCTTCATACTGAATTAACGGACAAAGGAATTTACGTTGGACATCGTTCATTAGCTTTATTCATTACTGAACCAGGGTCTGGCAAAGTGAGTGATCCAGATGTGATCGCCGATATGTGGTATGAAGCTTACACTGAGAAAGAAGTTTGGGAACAAGAGTATCCAAAGGGTATTACGGCAGAAGCACTTTTATCATTCCACGCAGAAAACAACTAATACTGGAACTTCACGAGGGAATGCAACATATATTTTTGAAAAGAAATGATATATCAGGAATAAGAGGCTCGGTATGATCCCCTCATCTTAAGCAGTTATAAAAGAGTCCGTTTCTTTGAATTTTCTGGGCGTAGCTCCTCTAGACTGCTTGAGCCTTCTTAATCTTCTTATAGTGGCAAATCCTTTTCCTTAAAGACACGTATACCAATCAGATAAAGTACAATACCTACAGCACCAAGGAGAATAAATTGAATCACATAAATGTCATTGTTTATGATTGCATTTGTATCAAATAGTGAATTCAGTGACAGATACTTAAATCCCTCCAGGCTGCTATCGACCTTCCCCATCATTTCAAAGAGAAAGAAAGCAAGCGGTATACCTGCACCAAAAGCCAATGAGTTTTTGGATAAATTGAATATACAAGAAAATAAGAAAGAAATACTGCTTGTTGCAAACATTAAGAGAAATAAACCTACATTGAGCATAATCAAATCTGAAATATTAAGATCAATATCACTCTGGAAAGTGTGAACAGATAATACCCCTACGATTGTTAAGATTACAAACATGGCCACAAGCGATAATACTAGGTAGATCGCCTGTGTTCTAACTACTGTGCTTCTTTTTATAGGCGTTGATAACAAGTAAGCCATAGAGCCTCTATCTACCTGCGCTGCGATAAGACTGTTAGCGGTCATAATAACGAATATTAATGGTAAAATAACACCATGTATCGAGTAAAAAGTTTGAGCGAGCATGCCAAGGAATGTAGTTGATCCTAATAAGCTCGCAAGTGGCGTGTCCTTCACCATCTCCGACATACTAGATAACGTACTTGCATCGAAAACAGCTATGAGTACGGCACATAAAACACTCATGATGATCGTGAAAATAAGCCATAGCTTAACATTGGTTTTCAATGTTTGTTTAAAGATCGTTTTACTAAACATTAGTTTTCTCCTCCTTTAGTATAGACTTCTGAAGTATTTTTCGAGTGTGTACTTGTTTTCGGTCATAAACTTGATATTATACACTTTGAGCACTTTGAAGAGCGTATTGATATGACGATCATGTATCTTTACAATGACTTGATTTTTACTCTCGCGTTTATCTGCAAAATCAAATGGCTCTGACAAAAAGCGTTGGTATTCCTCATGCGAAGTAAACTCTATTTTGTACATCTTCTCTTCATTGTGTTTAACCTCGATGGTTGATTTTACAGCAATAATTTTACCGTCTTTGATAAGCGCAACTTTGTCACACGTATGTTCAACTTCTTCAAACATATGACTCGACATAAATATCGTTTTGCCTTTCTTCTTTTCTTCGTTTAATATATCTACAAATTCAGCTCTCATCAGAGGGTCAAGTCCCGTTGTGGGTTCATCTAGAATCAAAATATCAGGATCAGCCATTAAGGTAGCGACAATTGCAGTCTTTTGTTTCATTCCTTTTGACATTCTTTTTAAGTTAGCTGTTGGATCAAGTTGAAGTTTCTCTATGATGGTATTCGCATAGGACATATCTTTGAGTCCTAACAGCTCAGCTTGCTGTTTTAGGAATTCTGTTCCCGTTGGAGCATCGGGAAATGCGATCTCACCAGGCGTATAGCCTATTAATTTTTTAATTTCAGCCGAGTCCTTCCAGCAGTCCATTCCATTTATTCTTACACTTCCGCTTTGTGGTTTTAAGAATCCCATCAAGTGACGAATCACCGTGGTTTTGCCTGCCCCGTTCGTACCGACAAAACCAAATACCTCACCCTTTTCAATCGAGAGGTTGATGTTAAAAATGCCTTGTTCTTGGCCATAATCCTTTGTCAAATTATTAATTTCTATCAATGGCATTATTGTTGGCACCTCCCTCTGTCTTAGAGTTTCGGTCATAAAATTTCATAAAGTAATCTTCAAGTGTAAACTTGATCTCAGAAAAGAACTTCAAATCATAGTCTGATATGATGCTTATGAACATGTTGATGTCGGTATCATTTACTCGTACTTCCGCTTGATTTTTATGCCTTTTTAAAGAAGTAACTTCTATATATTTTTGAGACTGAACCTCTATTCTAAAACGTTCGAACTCTTCATTGGAATTGAATTCGAATTTAAAAGATTTACTCTCGTTGTGACGAAGTTCATCTGAAGTAAAAGTGGAGATTAGCCGTCCATCTTTGATCATTGATATTTTGTCACAGGTTGCGTCAATCTCATTAAAGATATGACTCGATAGTAAAATCGTTTTCCCCTTCTCTTTTTCCTCTTTGATGAATTCAATAAATACACTTTGCATAATAGGATCAAGTCCACTTGTAGGCTCATCAAGAACAAGAATGGCGGGATTATGCATGAAAGCTGTTACAATTGCGAGTTTCCGCTTCATTCCTAAAGACATACGTTTTAAACTGCCCGCAGGATTAAGCTCGAATTTTGAAATCAAATAATTGGTGTGAGTCATATCATTTATCCCACGCAAATCAGCCATCATCTTAATAAACTGCGTACCCGTCAATGATTCAGGCAATGCAATTTCGCCGGGCAAATACCCTAGATTCTTTTGAATATCACTGGCCCTCTCCCAGCTATTCAATCCATTTACTAAGGTGTACCCCAACAGAGGACGAGAAAATCCCATGATATGACGAATCGTGGTTGTTTTCCCAGCTCCGTTCGGTCCTAAAAAGCCGTAGACTTCACCTTTTTCAACTTGGAAAGTAACATCGAAAACACCACGATTATGACCATAATCTTTTGTTAAATGCTCAATCTGCAATACTGGCATATTAAGACTCCCTTCAGACCAAATGATATATTAGGAAGAGGTTTCAACAAAACAAATCGAGACACAAAAAAGCCTACAAAAACAGTCGCTAAAAAACTCAAAAGCTGATCAGTAGACTTATCTATACCACGTTGCTTGAACTCTTCTACCGCACGAGTAGTAAACTATCATTTCAATGAGTGGTTATGTAAGCTATTTTCAAACACATATACATATACTTATGCACAGTATATCAATGTTATCCAACCTTGCGTCTGTAGACTACGTTAACCATTTCAGAAGACACTAACATGATACTAAAAAGGATGAGCAAAATTATTGGTACCATAGACATTCCAAATTGGCTTGCAATAATACCCATGACTAGTGGAATTAGTGTTGAACCTGTATAAGCGCTTGCCATTTCAAGTCCAATTACACTTGGGGAAGCTTTTTTCCCAAAACGTTCCGGTGTTGAATGAACAATACTTGGATAGATTGGTGCTCCTCCCAACCCGATAATAAACAGGGCTCCCGCTGCAATCCAATATGGGACCGGCCAAACAAGAATTAAAAGTCCAAAACAGCCAATGATTGCACCATATCTTATCAGATGTTTACTAGATACGTTAGTCGAAAGAAATCCTGATATCATTCGTCCAAGGATGATTCCAATATAGAATAAGGAAGATAAAGCTGCTGCTGTGCCAGGATAGACCCCTTTATTTACTATTAAAAAGGATGCCATCCATAGACCAATAGCTGTTTCCGAACCATTGTAACAGAGCATGGCAATCATGGACATTTTCACGCCTGGGATTCGTAAAGCCTCTCTGTTGCTGATCAGCTTCTTTTCATCGCTCCTTCCTTCTTCTATTCCCCTCTTCTCGAAAATCTTCCATAAAGACAATGACGCCAATAATATCCCCGCAATAGTAAGCAGAAGTAACCCTACCGTAACGTATCCTACACGCCAGTTGTTATCATGGTTCAGCCCAAATGACATTACAATTGGACCCGTAAATGCTCCAATTCCCCAAAAACAATGTAACCAGCTCATATGTTTGGCTTTAAAATGCAGAGCTACATAGTTGCTCAATGCAGCATCCACAGACCCTGCACCTAAGCCCAATGGAATAGCAAGAAGAATTAAAAATATGAAATCCTCTGAAATAGAGAATCCCAACAAAGCAATCGTTGTAGAGAGCAAACTCAACAATGTTACCTTTCCCGTGCCATATCTGTGCAACAATCTGCTAGCAAATAAACTCGATATTACCGTACAGAATGAGACTATTAACGATATGTAACCTGCCATTTCTGTTGTGGCACCAATATCGTGTTTCATAATGGGCCAAGCGCTGCCTAGCAAAGCGTCTGGCAATCCTAGACCTATAAATGCGAGATAAATAATAATTAGTAGTAGCGTTACCAACTTGCTTCTCTCCTCATTTGTACGATTTTGTTCCATATATACGCAATCTATGGAATTCATTTCTCCTTATCACTTTTCCTTTATTTTTCTTTACCTCTTTTTCATGTAACAATCTGTCATTTTCATCTGATTCCAACTTTGAACATAATCACAAATATAATAATATTGATATATCATTGTGAAATCTCACTGTATTTTGATTTAAACTATCAATATTATGATAATTCACGTTGGAATTGATCGAAGGTGCAAAACATGGCATATCAGAATTCTCTGAAGAATCCAATGTAGAGTAAGTAGCTCCATTTTTAGATAGTGTATGTTACATGAAATAGCACTGTTGGAGGCAATACGGATTTTGACATGGAAAGAAAGATGGAAGAAGGAACATTGAGGGAGGATCAGATTCAGGTATCAAACGGACTGCAAGCGATGTCCCCTTATCGCATCGGCGAAAAAGGCGATGGAGACCGGTACAAACCTGTCTGACAAAACTTGGATCACCATAGAAAACGGAATATCGACTTTTGGTCAATACCTCGCATACTTGAGTAGAATGAATCTACATGGGTCCTTTAACAACATTGACCTGAGTAATGGCTAAAACCAGCTAATCGGTACGGTGACCGTCGATTTCCAGCATTTTACCCAGGTCGGCTTGGATCATGATACGGTGGGGGGGAACGATTGCTGACCAGTCTCTGGTAAGCAACTTGTTAAAATTCGATAATAACTCTATCTCTCCGTTTAATACGATCTTATCGATAACTACATCAATTACTGTTTACTTAAAGGCTGAAAAAGGAATAACAAATTGCGGCATGCCGTCAGCGAACGAGGTGTATTCATAGGGCTCAAAGTAAATAACGATTCCACTGCGATTAAGGAAGAAATTCCGATCCGGTTCTATTGTTTCAAAAGGAACCTGAAGCGAAAGTTGACGGTTTTTAATTTGGGTTTTGATATTTTTGTTAATGATCGAAACATAGTCTGCGCTACCCTGCACGGCATCTTGTAATGTAATTTCAGCACCTGTAGCTAAATCGAAAGTATAAGGAACACGTATAGGATCGCCATGTGCTCCACCTAAATAGATATAATAATCCATATAAAGACTCAGTTTTCCCTTTTCGTTATAGCTAACAGTATAGCGGCCATCGAAGCTCAACTGGCGGTCATCCGTTTCTGACTGGTTCATCAACTTGGTGGCGGCGGTAATTTGCTTATCGATTTCCTTCTTCACAAATGTATTAATTTTCTTCTGAACCGCATTGTTGGAGTAACCTGAGATAACAGGATAATAGACCAATAAGGATTTCCCATCTCCATCTGCACCTATGACTTCAGATTGGATCTTAAGCTCGTTTTCCTGAATGGCCTCAATTCCAATCAGCTTTGTCCCTTTCTGGTACGTTACATCGTACCCCAAATGTTCTAACAGGTATCGTAATGGCAAATAGGTCGTAGAATCCTGCACAATCGGATCCGGACCGGTGAGAAGCTGACCATTCAGCTGCATGGCATTGTTCTTCAAATTGATCTCCATGACGCGGTTTTTGCCTTTAACTTGAATCATCTGGGTTGAATTATTGAAATTGGTGGATAGACCTAGTGCCGTATTCAGATTGCGCAGTGCAATATAGGTTGTGCCGTTTTTATTGATTGTACCGATATTTTGTTTAGATCCTTTAATGTTAAAAGACTGTTGTGCAATTTTATATTTGGGACTGGCGGCTTCTGCATGATCAGCAGATAATATTGAGACTCCTGGAGACACCAAAACACCGATAGCGAGTGTAAGTGTAAGTAACGTTGTTTTCCAGTTATTAGTTTTCATTTGATTGAAATCACCCTTTCATCTAGTAATACATACCCTTAACGATAAATCTTGAACAAAAGTTGCAATTTAATGACTTGGGATAACGTGGAATTCATACTCGTTAACGAACTTTATTACTCGCTCTTTTTCGGGGTTCCGTCTTACTTGCAAATGTTACGTCATGTCAGCGAGTTCCAAACAACTTCACCCGTCAAGAAATGCAATTCATCATCAGATAATCATCTCATATGTAATTCAATATCTTCTCCTGTTAGCTCAACAAAGGACTACCTCTCGGTAGCCCTTTCATTATCAAACTATATAGTTAGTTTATATGTCCAAACAATCTTAGTTTCATCTGTTTCTGTATACCAAGTTTATTATTATAATAGGTATGTCGGATGCCAAGAGTCACACCACATTTCCGAACTCTTTCCTTATAAAGCATATATAGAACACTTTAATTTCTATAGGTATAAGCTTCTCTTACTCCTTTTCAGGGAACATCCCCGTGGAGATGGCGATTCGATTCCATGCATTAATGGTATTGATTGCCATGATGATTACCACATATTCTGCCTCATCCACGTGCGCCCGAACTCTTTCATACAATTCCTGTGGTACGCCTTGCTCGGAAATAAGAGTTACAGCTTCCGTAAGCTCAAGCACTACTCTTTCTTTGTCGGAATAAATGGGTGCTTCGCGCCATGCGCTAAGTAAATAAATCCGCTGCTCCGTCTCGCCCATTTTCCGCGCATCCCGTGTATGCATGTTAAGACAATAAGCACACCCGTTAATTTGTGCTGCTCTGATCTTAATGAATTCATATAGATTTGCATCCAACCCACTTGTCTTAATAAACTCTTCCAGTTTCATCATCACTTGCATAGCACCTGGGCTTGCAGTGATATGATTTAATCTAGCCTTCTTCATACTAATCTCCTCCGTGAACAATAACTTTTATCTTGCCTCATAAACTATAATATAGATGACATATATCGTCGATTAACCTAGTCTATAATATCTTTTTACTTTATAGATGTCAACCAAAAATCAGGAGTCATTTAGATGAAAATCCTTAAATGCCCCTATTTGACAAGGGTTTTAAATCCACCTAAGATGATTAAAAACAACCTTTATATTTAGAGAGCAGGTATTTGAATGCAGTATAGTATTGGCGTTGAATATGGATTGCATTGCTTGGTGTATTTAATTGATATTCCTCCTGATTCAACCATTGGAATTAAAGAGCTTTCCGCGTTTCAAGGTGTTTCGGAGACCTATCTTTCGAAAATTTTCAGCAAATTAACAAAATGTGGTATTGTGAGTTCTGTCCCTGGTGTAAAAGGGGGCTATAAGTTGGCCAAGTCTCCTGCGGAAATTTCCTTTTGGGATGTAGTTGAAGCTGTTGAAGGTACTACCCCCATTTTTCAATGTAAAAACATCAAAAATAATAGCTATCTATGCCGTGATGAAGAATATGCAGCATGCACTCTAGCTTCTCCCTGTGTGATTAACATGGCTATGCTCGAAGCTGAAGATAGTATGCGCAATGTTCTGCGTAACAAGTCACTTACTTGGTTAAATGAAGAGCTTGATCGCGTATTAACTCCTCAATCACGCAAAGATACTCGTGAATATTTTGCTAATATTAATAATGTTTAATAGGTGAATTTAAAAGGGATATTGCTGGACAGCACTGGTGGGATCAGAAAAAGACGGTAGCCTTTTCACAGGCTACCGTCTTTTCGTGCTCATTGGAAACATTTCCTCATCCCATCTTGTAGTCGGCGTTGATAGAGCTCAGGCTCCTCGATATCGAAAAGATTAATCTTCCAGCACATCTGCTCTTAATTCGCTTGCAACCTCAATCATTATGGGGATCACTGCTTCATTAGTACCAGACACGTATATATCTCCCTGATAATGTCTGAATGGGATCTTAGAATTGTCGTAGCTCCACATGAAAAAATCTCCCTCAATGGACATGCTCGTAGATCCTGCCACCGTAAATACAGGGGTGTAGGAAAAATCAGGTTTAGACGCAAAATACTGTTTACACTCTTCTAAAGATATGGTTTGTGCTGAAATACTATTTTCCTGAATTGTTCTTGTGATTCGATAGCGTTGACTCATTGTAATGCCTCCAATAAAATAATTTCATAAATCTTTTGTCATAAATACACTATATGGGTCCTCCACGTAATTGGAAAACGGTTCACAATATTGAAACCCAACACTCGCATATAGTCTCTTAGCTGGCTCGAAAGCTTCCATAGAACCCGTTTCCAAACTTACCCTTCGATAGCCGCGTCGCTTCGCTTCTTCAATGATGTGCTCAAGGAGTCGCTTGGCAACACCCTTCCTTAAATGTAATGTTGCAGTCCTCATTGATTTTATCTCTCCATGTTGACCATCAAGTTCTTTGAGTGCCCCACAGCCAATCAATTGATCTTGTTCCCATACACTCCAGAATGTAATTTCTGGTTTTTTCAATTCCTCAAGATTTAGGGCATGTATACTTTCTGGTGGGGAATGTAATGCCATACTCTGAAGATGTTCCCCCAATAATTCTGCCACTTCTGATCCATTTAGATCATCTATTTTAATATCCAAAAAGATCACTCCATAATCTCTATTATATTAATCACTAGTATATGTTTTTTTATAGTCATACTCAACTATCCTGCCCATTAATTCGGTGGATTCATGGCTTATTCCGGTGTTTAACATTAAGTGATTCCCTTTACTAGCTGCCGGTAAGATAAATAATAGGCGTCTTCCTCTAAGGAGAGACGCCTATTATTTATTTCCATTTATTGCAGCTTATCTCATATCATCAAGCTCCAGGTTACTGTACTTCCCTGTAATCATTCATAAGCTTGTCGATGATTTGTTGAACGGTTCTAATTTCTTCGATCTCATGCACCCTCGAGCCAGCAAAAACCAACCCGTTCTGAACATCTCCCGCAAGGGATTTATTTAGAGTATCCATTGTGCAAAAACGAAACGAGCACACCTTCAGGCACTTATGGCATTTCTCAATGCGTAATTTCGTATTTTCATTACTTATCAAATCTGTTAATCGGTTCTTGATCGCTCTTCCGTGTAATCCTACCGTAGTCTTAACCAATATTGTATCGCCCTGCTGTGCATCTACATACATCTGTTTGAAGGCTAGTGGAGCATCACATTCATGGCTAGCTACAAACCGTGTTCCGATCTGAACACCAGATGCACCTAGTTGCATAGCCTTAGCGATATCCTCTCCTGTCATGATGCCTCCAGCTGCAATTACCGGAATCTTGACGGCTTCCACAACCTCCGGAAGAATATCAAATAAAGGCCGGTCTGTACCTAAGTGACCTCCCGCTTCATGCCCCTCTACAACCACAGCAGAAGCACCTAATCTCTCAGATAGTCTTGCTACTTTTGCAGATGAAACGATAGAAATGACAGGCGTATTATGCGATTTTCCCCATGCATACATATCTCTCGATATGCCGGCACCAGAAATGATGAAATCCACTTTTTCTTCTAAGGCAGCTTGCATTTTTTCAGCGAAATCCTTAACCGCAAACAAGACATTAACTCCGATATATCCCATTCTCTCCTTGGATTCTTCCCGTGCCTTACGAATATGTAATCTTAATTCTTCTATAGATATACCTGTACCTGAAATGGTACCGATTCCACCTGCATTAGCTACAGCAGCAGCAAGACTACTTAGGGAAATTCCAACGCCCATCCCCCCTTGCATAATGGGTACTCTTGATTTAATATGACCAATTTGTAATATCGGAAGCTCCAATATGAACACCTCTTTCATGGTATGTATACCTGTTCTTAGGATACTCCAATTTTTGTATTACCTTTTACAGTACTATAACTGGAATTATGATCATATGATTCAACTCACATTGGGGTTTGGTAGCGTTTTACTCTTTATCAGAGTAGAACAAAATGCTGATCTTTATCAAATAAAAGATCAGTACTTTATTCTTAATATTGTAAAGTGATTCATTTCAAATTTTCTTTGGCACATTTCAGAAATGAAAATTTCTATTAATTGATGAAGTTGGCCTCATGTTTAAAACTGTCTTTAATATTTCAATTGAAATCTATGTTTAACTAAGGCTGTATTAAAGCCCCGGTAAAGGTGATTCCTCCGATAGCATTCGCTGTACCCATAATAGTTAGTGCGGTTAACGAATACGTAATATTACCGGTTCCAGGTGTTATATCCACATGATTAACACTCGTCGATGCATATGTGGTATTCCCAGTTGCATGCTGATTAGTGCTAAAGATAATAGTCGCCCCGCGGAGAATTTGTAATTGGATTGCTGTATTACCTGCCGTAGATTCCCAGCCAACGATTCCTGTTAACCAAATGCGGCTTCCTCCCGGAACTCCCGTTATTGTAATGGTTTTTAATGCAGTAGCGGCAGCAACTATCGGGATTGCTGAACTCCCCACTGTATTTGCTGTATTCTCAGATACCTGAAATTGTTGAAAAGCACCTGTAACTCCAGTTGCGCCTGTATCACCAGTTGCGCCCGTATCCCCAGTGGATCCGGTATCCCCAGTTACACCTGTATCTCCAGTCGCACCTTTAACCCCAGTGGCTCCCGTAGCCCCTGTAGCGCCATCACCTCTTGGTCCAAGCAATTCGGAAGATATAATACGGTGAGCTGTCACTAACTGACCCATTGAATTTTTACCCCAGACTGAAATTTGAGTCTCATCTTCTGCAACACCTTCAGTGATAAAAAGAAATTCAAATGAATTAAAATCTGCATAATACTCTTTTGTAATCACTTCATTTGAATTTAATCTTATATCTTCAAGAACATATAACCTTCTTGACCCATTTAGATAAAAACCCTGAATTATTACTGTAGAGGAGTTCACAGTATCACGATTATCAATTTTCACTATCACTCGATGAGTAGGCCGATCACCACTGACCCCTCATTATTTTCTATGAGTCCTGTTGATAAAACCGCCATCTATCTCAGTCTCCTTTTTTCTAAAGTGTCAATTACAAATTATTTCATATTTCGTTGCATTTAAATTCCACTCATCACAGATGTTATTTGTTATATTTACCAACACCATAATCTACTACTAGTCACAATTACTGAACAGAAGAATTCAATAAATAAATGAAACTAGTATTTTGATTTGAACATCTACGATTTATATAATATGTAAAAACGATATACACGTGTGGACATTTCATACGTTATTAAAAAAAAAGAACCTCTTAAGGAGGCTACTGAAAAGCATACGTTTTTTTAAAACTATATAGCAGAAGCGTTGATAGCTTCATAACTTACAAACTCGTTGGTAAACCTATTACTTCGGTGTATGAAACGACCCCAATACCACCTTCGACATGACAATCCGCTTTGTAAACCTTCTTTCTAAATAGTTAATGCAAATGTATAAACGGAATCTAAATACATTCTGAAGCCATATTTCGCTTGTTGTTTTTAGGGAAATGTATAATTTGGCAACATTGTCGGAAAACTATACAAATTCACTAGATTGTTTATGAATGAATGACATAAAACAACCAAACATTTCGCAATCTTCTCATAGGCCGTGTTTTCAGCTTTCACGATTCACTCAAATTTTTCGATCTTTTTTTCCAAAATGGACAGAGCGACAGCAACTAGCCGTTTTTCTTTCTTTGGGAAATACCGAAATAATGGCGCATTTTAACTAAATGAATAAGGGAGGCACATCTAATGAACAGATTAGCAGGAAAAGTTGCCATTATTACAGGTGGAGCCAACGGCATCGGTAAAGCCATTGCGACACGTTTTGCACAAGAAGGAGCAAAGCTTGTGATTGCAGATTTCAATGAAGAAGCACTACATGCTACTGTTGAGGACTTTAAATCGCAAGGTGTTGAAACATTAGGTTTAAAAGTCAATGTCGCAATAGAAGAAGACATTCAAAAAATGGTCGATGAAACCGTAGCGACATTCAGCCAAGTAAATATTTTAGTTAACTGTGCAGGTGTATTAGATAAAATGCAAGCTGCTCATAATGTAGAAGATGATATTTGGAACCGAATAATGGACATTAATGTTGGTGGCATTATGCGTAGTATACGTAAAGTGTTACCATACTTCCAAGCACAAGGTAGCGGTGTCATCCTGAATCTATCTTCCATTGCTGGCTTAACAGGTGGACGCGGTGGCTTTACCTATACTGCAGCTAAACACGCAGTCACTGGGATGACTAAAAATATTGCTTCTCATTACGGACCACAAGGTATTCGTTGTAACGGGATTGCACCAGCAGCAGTCGAAACAGGGTTAACTGCTTCAATGGATGGCATGGATATGGAAGGGTTACAATACGCTACACGCGGTGTTAGTCTGATGCCACGCGCTGGGAAGCCAGAAGAAATTGCAGACATTGCTCTTTTCTTAGCCAGTAACGAATCTTCTTACGTCAATGGTGTCGTGATAGCAGCAGATGCAGGATGGTCTGCTTACTAATATTTCTTTTTCAACAAATACAGCTAACTTTACGGATCCTTTCTTGTGTCCATTCTTTCATTAATTTCTCGTGTGACAGACGTTTAGGAGCTTCATATCTTTGATGATTGCTGCTCCCTTCTACTTCAAAATTCAGTTAAATATTATAAATGTGCGAGAAAGGATGATCACATGAAATCACCAGATCAAATTGTTCCTGAGGCACTCAATCTATTTAACGGTGAAAGCAATGAAAGCCCTTTTGCGGTATTCGCCAACATGCGTGAAATGAGCGCAGTCATCCCTATTCCTTTTCCAATGGGTGGGGATAATATTCAAGCCTGGATGGTTACACGTATGAAAGAATCTATGCAGGTACTCAAGGACCATGTCCATTTTACAGTTGACCCCTCCACTATCGAAGGAAGTAATGACTTTCGGCAAAGCTTGGCTGGAAATGATCCATCCGCACCTCCTACCTTCTTCACTGGTAAATCCATGCTCTTTGTTGATGATCCTGATCATCGCAGGTTGCGTGTACTAGTATCTAAAGTATTCACTCCTCGATATATGGAAAGCTTGCGCCCTCGCATACAGGTAATTGCCGATGAATTACTCGACAAGGTGCTAGAGCAAGGGCAAATGGACCTTGTTGAGGACTATGCCTATCCTTTACCTATCAACGTTATTTCCGAAATGCTCGGAGTACCACAAGCTGACCGTTCCCAGATCCATGCTTGGTCCGGGACACTTGCTCACGGGCTTGGTCTTGGAAGAAAAGATCCGGAAGTTGACGAAAACCTCCGAGCCTTTGGCGAATACACTGCGCAGCTTGTGGCCCACAAACGTCAGCACCCTGCGGATGACTTGATAAGCCAGCTGATCGCTATTGAAGAAGAAGGCGACCGACTCAGCGAAGACGAACTTATCTCGATGATTACGCTATTGATCTTCGCTGGTCACGAAACCACCTCGAATTTGATCGCGACCGGTAGTATGATGCTATTGGATCATCCCGCTCAGCTTGAGAAGCTTAAATCAGATCTAAGCTTGGTCCCTTCGGCCGTCGAAGAACTTCTACGTTTCAATGGACCGTCTACGATCGCAGGACCGCGTTTTGCCACGAAAGACATTGAACTAGGCGGTCAACTGATCAAGAAGGGCGAAGTTGTTATCCCCGTCTTAAAGTCAGCGAACCGTGACGAGAGCCAATTCTCGCAGTCAGAGGAATTGGATGTCACTCGAAAAATAAATCGTCATCTTGCCTTTGGATTTGGCATTCATATGTGTCTTGGAGCGCCCTTAGCCCGTGTGGAAGCGGACATTGCATTTACCACCTTGCTGAGACGCATGCCGAACTTGCGGCTGAACATCCCTCGCGAGAACGTCAATTGGAACTTTACATTAAGTTCGCAAGGATTAGCTTCTCTGCCTGTCGCATTTTAACCCTTTTTTATGGACAACTTGACGGAGGACTCTCTTTACAGACATGGCTAGTCTCTTTCGTATAAATTGATCCTATAAATATGAAGGTGATATATTAAGAAAACCACTATTCAGCGCGAACATTGAGTTCACGCCTTATAGTGGTTTTTCGTGATTAAACTAACCATTTAGCAACGATTTCTAAAGTGAATATTTTGGACAGTTCTTCTAGTAAACAGGGGGAATTACCCAGTGGGATCGTTGGCTAGGGACCTTCAAAAAACTTATGAATCGTTAGATGTCATTTGTGCTTTTGCCATTTTGGAAGTAGACTAATAGGATAGAAATTAAAAATGTTAATAGTTTCAGCGAAATGGGGATTAATAATGTCATCCAGTGTCATTGACATACTACAGCTTGAGTATCAACGTTTCTCGGTAAAAGAAAAGGAAATTGCTGATTATGTCATGCGAAATAAATCATCCATCAACAATATCAATATTAGGGATTTGGCGGCTAATACCAATGCTTCCATGTCAACGATTACTCGGTTTTGTAAAAAAGTAGGTTGTGATACCTTTGTCGACTTTAAAATTCGCCTTAACCGAGAAGTCCAACATCCTCGTAACGACACCGACATTTTTATGAAAACGCAAAATATTTATAATAATATCGTGAATGCGACCGCGGAAATGCTGGATACCAGCAGAATCGAACAAGTTGTCCAGTACATAAAGGAAGCTCGGAGAATTTACGTTTATGGTCTAGGAAGTTCGGGGCTATCTGGCTTAGAGTTCAAACACAGACTAACTCGGATGGATATCGTAATCGATGCGGTGACAGATTCGCACATGATGATCATGAGTGCTTCCCTTCTTGGCCAAGACGATCTTGTCATTGGTTTGTCCAATTCAGGTCGAACCACAGAAGTCAGCAATGCATTAAATGCGGCCAAAAATAGAGGAGCCAAAATCGTTGGAATCACTAATTTCGATCATACACCCCTATCTGAAATCTCAGATATTTGTATTTTCACACCGGAGATCGGACGTTCTGGAGATGTTAACTTCATCAATAGCCAACTAGCCATTATTTACATCCTAGACGTAATTTCTCTTCTATTGCTAGAAGATAGAGATTTGCTCAAGGCACGGCAACAAACGCTACAAGCCCTTTATTCAGCAGAATAATAAAACAGCCAACTATAAGTAAGTTGGCTGTTTTTTATAGGTTAGTCTCTTATTATTTGCTAGAAGGAGCTGGCTGCCACAATTTTGAAATCTCCGAGACAAAGCGCTCCGTAATTTGCATTGGACGAGTAATAGCTCCACCAACAACAACACAGTAGACTCCGGCTTCAAAACAGGTTACCGCCATCTCTGGGGTCATAATATTTCCTTCAGCAACAACAGGTGTATTCACATTAGAGATGATCTCTTTTAATGCTGCAAAATGATCATCGTATAGCTTACGTCCTGCTGTCTCTTCTGTATATCCTACTAATGTAGTGGAAATAAGATCAAAGCCAAGCCGTTCTGCATTTATTGCTTCCTGTTTTGTCGAAATATCTGCCATTAATAAAATTTGCGGATGTTTTGTACGAATTTCATTGACGAATTCATCTAGAGTTTTACCGTCCGGCCGTGCACGCAAAGTTGCATCAACAGCAATTATTTCTGCATTAACCTCAGCAAGTTCATCCACTTCCTGAATCGTCGGTGTAATAAATACAGGGTTTGTTCCATAATTTCTTTTCACAATCCCTATCACTGGAAGATCAACTTGTTCCTTGATTTCTTTCACATCAACAGCAGAATTTGCTCGTATGCCTATCGCTCCGCCTTCTTTTGCCGCAACTGCCATTCTTCCCATAATAAATGAACTATGAAGCGGCTCATGCTCTAAAGCCTGGCATGATACTACGAGACCGCCTTTTAAACCTAATTTGTCTAAATTCATTGTATTCACTCCGTTTCCATATATTCTTCAATTTCATTCTTAATTACCGTTACCTGAGGTCCGTAAATGACCTGCACTCCGCTACCGACAAGAACAACTGCTTTGGCTCCCGTAGCTAAAAGCGCTTCTTTTTCTACCTTATCTGTATCCTTTACCGATACACGAAGCCGCGTTGCACAACAATCTAGATCCTTAATATTATCTGCACCGCCCAATCCATTCAAAATGGCGATCGAACGTGCCGCTCCTGATTTTGGCGATTCATTGGTAATTTGACTTGTTACATCTGGTTCTGATTCCACCTTTTCCTCACGCCCTGGTGTTTTTAGCTTGAGTTTAACGATCAAGAATCGGAAGGTAAAGTAATAAAGGAAAAACCAGATGATACCTATAATTGGTACTAAAATCCAGTTTGTTTTCGCATTACCCTGAAGAATTCCATATAAAATAAAGTCGATTAATCCTCCAGAGAAGGTCTGGCCAATTGTAATTTCAAAAATATGCGTAAGCATAAAGGCCAATCCATCAAATACAGCATGAATCACATATAGTACTGGAGCTATAAATAAGAATGAAAATTCCAATGGCTCCGTAATTCCCGTCAAGAACGATGTGAGTGCGGCAGATAACATAAGACCGCCGACTACCTTTTTATGTTGGGGCTTAGCCGTATGATAAATTGCAAGTGCGGCACCAAGCAAACCAAACATCATAGTTATAAAACGTCCCGACATAAATCTTGATGTACCGGAGAAGAACTTCTCAGTTAAAGGATCTCCTAATTGTGCAAAGAAAATATTCTGTGTTCCTTCGTAAACCTTTCCCCCGATCTCCAGTGTTCCTCCTAGACCCGTTTGCCAGAAGGGAAGATAAAAGATATGATGCAACCCAAGTGGTCCAAGCATCCTTAAGGAAAATCCGTAAAAAAATGTTCCTATATACCCGGTTCTATCGACCAAACTACCAAGCTGCGCTATTCCGAGTTGGACTGTTGGCCAAATCAAGAATAAAATTATACCGATAAAGATGGCCGCAAAAGATGAAACAATAGGAATGAATCGAGATCCGCCAAAAAAACCAAGGAATTGGGGGAGCTCTATCTTGTTGTATCGATTATGAAGCCATGCTGTAACCAGTCCTATCACAATCCCTCCAAGAACACCGGTCTGCAGAGATTGAATTCCTAGCACCATGCCTTGACCCGCGCTTGCCAAGTTTTCCCCCGCAAGTGTTCCCGAATTGATCAACATGGCATTAATGGTTGCATTCATGACTAGATAGGCAATACCTGCTGCTAAAGCTGCCGTTCCTTTGTCCGCCCTAGCCAGTCCCACAGCTACACCAATAGCAAATATCAGTGCCAAGTTATCAAACACAATACTTCCTGCACTACTCATAACCGTAAAAATCTGCTGTAACCAGGCTACTTGTAAAAATGGATATGATGCAACCGTATTGGCATTGGATAAAGCACCTCCAATGCCAAGTAATAGACCCGCTGCAGGTAAAACTGCAATAGGAAGCATAAACGATTTACCAAACTTCTGAGCCTGTTCAAAAAAAATTTTCACTTTGGCGACCACCTTCCTAGAACTGTTTTCATTACAATAATAGTTATGAAAATGGTTTTCGTCAATCTAAATTTAAAATCGCTTACATTAACTTGATTATCGTCTATGAATAATTATTATTGCCCATTCGGCTAACTATATATGTTCTTGGCCTTAAGTCTAGGCAAAAACGTATATCCCTTGATCATAAAACGCGATAAAGCCGGCTTGTTATGCGTATATTTTCTTGTCCGCTGTAAATGGATTGTGTCACAATCTGTTTTCATTACCTTGCCTTATTTTGTTTTTCTGTCTTTCAAAAATGTAAACAATTTCTAGCTTTTTATGCTGCTTCATTTCCCATAATCATCGTATTAAGATTGAACGATGAAATAGATTGTCATACCGGTCACAATAACCAGATCGATCTGCGTCAAAGCAGGATATGGCTTAAAATTTCGTTTGACTTCAAGTCCAATCCTTTCCTCTCTCTTATATTGTGAGTCCGTTGTCATCAATTATTTTCGTTTTTTGGTTCATTCCTCATCGGTTTTAGTATCTTCAGAAGATATATCGTCTGAAAGGATCTCATGAAACGGTATGTATTAATTACACTATTTAACTGGCAGCAGGGCAAAAAGGATCAGTCTAGTGTCATCTTAACGTGACATTAAACTGATCCCAATGTTAGTTCTCCCTACATTTTTTTGGCGGATGACATGAATCACAACTGCCTCTTTTACTGATATCGAACAGATCCGCTTTAAGGATTACATGCTAATTGACGATGATCAGGTTTCTTTACTACTCGCCTACCTTGTATATATTATCGCATACCCGATTCAAAAGGCTGGTCTCGTGACTGACTACAATAACACCAATGTCTCTGCTTTTGCAAATGCTAAGAAATGCATTCCAGATTTGTGCCTGTGTAATAGCATCCAACATGGTAGTCATTTCATCGGCAATAATATATTTGGTAGAGGGATTGAGAGCTCGAACAATACAGAAACGCTGTTTCTCACCACCGGAAAGCTCGACAGGCCAACGGTTCATCCATTCCTCCCGTATTTCGAAAGCATCTAGAATGTCCCGAGTAGGCGTGTAGGATTCGGTCAAAACATCCCGCATACGCCATTTGGGGTTAATCGCCTTTTCTGGATGTTGATAGATTAATTGTACGGGGCGAAATTTCTCGTGCCTCCAAGCGTTATGATCTAGCCCTACTTGACCCGCACGGGGTGTGATATACCCTGCCAAAATTCTGGCTAACGTGGTTTTTCCGCATCCGCTGTAGCCGGATAAACCAAGGACCTCACCTGGAGCTACTGAAATGTTTATATTCTTAAAAATCCAGCGATCTTTCTGATAATAGTGACCCAGATTCTCCCCAATTAGAGACATGATCCCCCTCCTTTTCCTTAAATTCCAAATCGAAATCATTCTGCGGCAAGGCCCGCCACAACCTTCGGGTATATTCGGTTTTCAATCGTTCTCCCTTACCTTCAAAAGCCGTTGCTTCGGAGATTTCCACGGTGGTTCCATCCTTGATGACAGCGACGCGGTCTGCAACTTCAAGCGCCGACATAATATCATGAGTAATCAGCATGACCCCCGCACCATCTTTGGCAAATTGCTTCAGTTGCTGTAAGATTTCGGATAGCGCCTGCGGATGGATTCCGGGCGTTGGCTCATCGGCAATGACAAGTTTGACACCCTCTCGAACGCTAGTTGCAAACAACACCCTGCGGAGCATTCCGCCCGATAACTCAAACGGAAGTAGCCGTCCATCACTCTTTTTTAGGTCATATTGTGCAAATAGTTTTTCTTGCTTTGCCTGTGCAGTTTTCTGATCGAGTCCGATCTGTACCTGTCGCCCTACACGCATGAGAGGATCAAGATAATTGATAGATTGTGGAATGAAGGAAATTTCTCTTCCCCGGAGTTGTTCTTTTCTCTTTTGTGTCAATTCTTCTCCTTTGTAAAGAATACTTCCGTTGCAGCTGGCATTGCCAGGTAAGATTCCTAGCACAGCGTGTGCCAACAGACTTTTACCTGAACCGCTAGCACCTACCACTGCTACAATTTCACCTTCATCAATATCCACATGCAAATTCGCTATGGGGTGTATTACACGTTTTTGTGTTCCCTTAAAATATTGAGAGAAGCCAATCGACAGGTTCTCCACCTGTAGTAACGGTTTGGTCTGTGTGTTACTCATCATGTATCCCCTCTATTCATTGGAGCTGGAAGGCTCCATTAAAATGCGAAGCTGTTCGCCAATACTATCAAAGCTTTTAACGACTATTACTAAGAGTAATCCCGGCAACACGACGAGCCACCATTTTCCGGTAGAAATATGGCTCATCGCCTCAGATAGTATGATCCCGATAGCCGGGGTTTGCGGAGAGAGCCCGAACCCTAGGAAAGTCAGAGCGGCTTCATGCAGAATCACATGGGGAAACATCAACAGAAAGCCAATCATAATTTGTGGGAATATAGATGGTAATATATGCTTCCTTGCGATATACCACGCGGATTTCCCATAGCTTTTCGATATTTGGATGTATTCCGCACCTTTAATTTGTAATACTTCCGAGCGAACCACCCTTGCTAGCCCCGTCCAATGTGTGAGCGAAACGCCCAGTATGATGCCGTGTATTCCACCACCTACTATGAAGCAGATCAAAACCATAAAAACGAGATGAGGCATGCCAATAAACAAATCGATAAGCCATGATATGACGTTATCAACTACTTTTCCAAAGGTCGCCGCACAAATGCCCATAAAGGTTGCGATTAGAACGCTGAGTATAGAGGCAAAGGCTCCCACTGTCAGTGACAGACGCAATCCCTTCATGGTACGCGTGAACATATCCCGACCGAGCCAGTCCGTGCCAAATACATGTTGAAGGCTGGGGGAAAGGTTCTTACTCGCGACACTCAAACGAAGATTTTCATTACTCAGCCAAAAGCTGAGAACCAGAATAGTCAGCAAAAATCCGGAAGATAAGGCAAGCAGTAGAATTATATTTTTTCGTACATTCATTCCCTTTTGTAGGCTCAGCATCCTAGGCCGCCCCCTTCATGCGCGGATCTATAACCTTATTCAAGATATCAGCAATAAGATTTCCTGCAAAAACAAACAAGGAGCTAATCAAGATAATGCCCACCAATAAAGGTAGGTCACCCTTCAATCCCGCAGTGGTCAAGGTACTGCCCAGCCCCGGATAAGCAAATACCTTCTCTGCGAGCATAGAGCCTCCGAAAAGTTCACCGAAATAAGCAAATTGCAGCGAAATAGCGGGAATTATAGAGTTACGAACACCATGATTTTTGCATATTTGCCATTTGCTTTCGCCTCGGGCCTTCGCGAAAATGACATATTCCGTGTTCAAAATGTCTATCATTTTCTCGCGAGTGTGCATCGCTACATTGGCAACCCCGAGAATACTTAAGGTCAGGGCCGGCAACACAAAGTGGTGGACCCGGTCTATAAACCTAACGTCACTCTCCAGTACCCCAGCAGGCATCGCTAGGCCTACGGGAAACCATTTGATCCATACCGCAAAAACAATTAAAAGAATGAGTCCCATCCAGAAAATTGGAGTGGAAACCAGCGTATAGCTGTACCATTTAATGATCTTGTCAATAAATTTCCCTCGATTCATAGCGGCGGTCATTCCGAGAACATATCCGATCACTCCCGATAAAATCCACGCCGTGCCCATTAATGCAAGAGATGATAGAAAACGGCTTTGAATAATATCAATGACTGGACTTCTGTAAATTTTTGAAATTCCAAAGTTTCCTTGTAGCAGTGCCCCTGCCCAGGATATATATTGCTCCACAGGGCTTTTGTCTAAGCCCCAGTATTCTTTGATTCTCTCAATTTGTTCTGGCGACGCCGAACTGTCCCCGCCAATATAAGCATTGATCGGATCCATTGGAGACAGATGGATGAGAGAAAAAGTCAGAATGGATAATCCGATCAGCAAGGTCACAACGCGAAATAGATGAACAACGATGTTTTTTGCCACAATAACTTACTCCCCTTCCCCATAGAAAGAGAGTTTCTGAAGAAAGAGCCTCCAGAGACTCTCTTTCTTAATAATAATCAGCGAATCAATTGTTCCATTCCCATTCTGTTACATTGCCGAACAATGCCCATTCATGACCATGCGAGTGAATCGGCTGCTTACCTAGATTCAGATTTTCTTTAGCTAGATACAAATGGTCCACTCGCACTAACCAAATAATTGGAGCATCCCCGATACCGCTAAAGCCTGTTTCTCCATCCCATTGAGCAAGCTTCCAGTATTTGTTGGCCTCTCCAAGTGTGGAAGAAGTGATTGCCTGTTTCAAATACTCGTCCACCTTAGGATTATGGTAGTTAGACATATTACCAATGCCCTTATCGATCTGATCGGTTGCATTCATTGTATACAGTTGGTACGGGTGATGCCTTCCGCCCCCCCATGCGACTGCTGCTGTTTTGCCTTTCAGATAAATCTCATCCCATGAAACGGCGATAAGGTTGATCTGAATACCGAAGGCACTCGCTTGATCTGCAGTAGCAAGGGAAAGGTCACTGCGAAGCTGATCACTGGAACTGAAATACATGTCAAACTCTGCTTTATTACCGTCTTTCTCTACAATACCGTCCTTATTCGTATCTACCCACCCACCATCGGCGAGGACTTTCATTGCTGCCTCAATTTTGCCGTCCTCGACAATAGTTTCCTCATTGAACCAAGGCAAATTATCAGCAAGTGAGTATGCCTTCTCACCGTGTCCATCCAGTGCCACATCCAGAAGCTTCTGGCGATCCAGTCCAATATTAAGTGCCTGGCGGATCGCGAGATCTGACGTCACATCGTTGCCAATCTCTACTTCTTTGCCATTGGTCAAGCCTTTACCGCCGCTGGGCACTGTGGGTAGCATGATTCCGCGGGAGTCAATGCTTTCATAAGTACGAAGGGTCATTCCCTCTACTTTTTGCTCTGCGAATGTCGGTGGAACGTAAACAATGTCGGCTTCCCCAGCCTTCGCGGCTGCAAGAGCGGCATCTTCTTCGAGAAGTAGGAAGGTCAATTTTTTGAATTGTGGTTCCTTGCCGTACCAATAAGCATTGTATTCCATAATGACTTGTTGTCCCGCATTGTACTGCACCACTTTATAAGGTCCTGAGCCGATCGGATTTCGGGAATAATTTTCATCATAATGAGCCTTGGGGACGATTCCGATCTCCGTAAGTTGGCTTACAAAGGTGGAACGTGGCTCATTAAGCGTAATAGCGATGGTATTGTCCTCAATTACGTCTATTGATTTGACAAACGACAAATCGAATTTAATGCCATCCTCCTTGAGCATTTCATATGTGAACTTGACATCTTCCGGAGTAACCTGCTCATTGTTGGAGAATTTGGCATCATCGCGGAGCGGGAATGTCCACGTGAGCGCATCATCACTGATGGTATAGGATTTCGCGAGGTCCCCAATAAAATTAAGATCAGAGTCAATAGCTAACAGTGAGCTATGAGTCAGACGGATTTGTGTCATCCCCCAACCCTTCTTGGGATCGAACTGCCCACCATCCATGATTCCCACGGCAAGCACCAAATCCTCTTTAACAGCTATCGGTTTCTGTGATGTGGATGAAATTTCAGATACGGTAGAATCGGTTGAACAACCTGTCAATAAGATAAATAATGATAATACCATTACGAAACACTTAAATAACGATTTTGTTATGATTTTCTTTCCATTTCTTTTCATGAGAAACCTCCATAGTATGATTATTTTCTAAGATTTGGTCATTTCCTTCTTTATTTTAGTGATACCAAAACATCCACCTACAATTAAAATTGTTCCAATGACCGAGAGTATATTGGGTATTTCCATCCAGAAAATAAATCCCCACAACGCATTAAACACAATGCCGATATAACGCACGATTTCTACCACAATCGCATTTTCATGGGTAAAGGCCTTTGTCAAAAAAACTTGTGCCGTTAAAGAAATAACACCGATACAGATTAGATAAAACCATTCTTTAGAATTCGGCAGAACAAATTCGTTCCACATCAGAGGAATAGAGACCATTGTTGCAGTCACCATAAAATAGAAGATAATCTCGTATGTGTGATGTTTCTGGCCCAAATATCTTATACATATACCGGCTGCAGCAGAAAAAACAGCAGCCAAAATTCCTAACAACGCTACAAGAGAATAGGTAGAATATCCGAAAGGTCTTATTGTAAACATGGCTCCAACAATAACAATCGGCATAATGAAATAGACTTTAGGTGAAATCTGTTCTTTTAAGAATAAACGCGAGAGCAGAATGGTAAAGATAAGTGAAGTATTAATCAGGACGATGGCATCCAACAATGGTAAATTGGCAATGGTGTAAAAATAAAAAATCATGTATAGCGCTCCACAACATCCCCGCAAGGCAAGCATGGGTATGCCTACTTTTGAAAATGACACTTTATCTTTTTTCATAAGGTACAGTATCATGATAGTTCCAATAACACTTCTAAAAAAAACAATTTCATTGGAAGGAATAGAGGCCGCTGTAGCTTTTACAAACACGTTCATAATACTGAATATTAAGCTCGATGTAATGGCATACAGAATACCCCGTATGGCTAAATTATTTTTAATAATATTCATGTTAATTTAATTGCCTCGCACTTCTAATTTCATTACAAATTAATGAAACCTCTTCGTCCCAACACTTGGGAATGAAATCATCAGACAACAGGTACTCTTGATTGGTTTGCGCAAATTGTTCCAATTTACGTTCATAATTTTTGATCAATTTGTCTATAGTAGGGGTCAGCAAAGTTAAGTTACGTGCTGTACCTTGTAATATTTTCAATCTGTAATAATCTTCATTCGGGACTCTGGGTATGCACCAATACCCCTCTGGGTCTTGATATACCTTCTGGATGGGGACTGCCGAAAAGTCAAAATATTTACCATTTGCATCTGGAGTTGAGAATGGATCGATCAATAAAGATGCATACCGTATGTATAATAAATATTCCTGCTTGATAGCATCAAACGAGGTGAAGTTTTCAATATCATCTCGCGATAAACTTTGAGGGCTTACTGGATAATTGTCATCATTCATAAATTCGAGCAGGTTAAAACGTTCTACCTCTAAAGTATTTAATATTAATGAAATTTCTTTCCACTGCTCCAATATGTCATGCATGACATATTGAGTAATCGGGCCTTCCGGATAAAACTTGTATGCATATTTGGGATTGTTATCTTCTCCGAATATATTATCCAGGGCACACTCATTCATAAAAATCGGACTATGCACATAGATTGAAATATTTCTGCTCTCCGCTTCATAGGGACTTTTTGTTAGTACAACAGCGATCCCCAACTGATTAAGCACATTCGATAATTGACTACATGCTTCAGAGTTCTTGTCCGTAGATCCAATATATATTTTCTTTTTTACAGCTTTAGTCAATACTTCAGTGGCAGAGTCCCTTCCTTTTGTTGCAGCATAATATGTTGAGAAACTAACTACTTCAGCAGAACAGCCAGATTGCTTCAAAAAATGAGAGACCAGATGATTGGAACCCATGATTGGAGACACCAAGACAACACATTGTACACGCTTCATAAACTCTAAATCTAATTGCTTTATCACGCTGATATATGCGTTATTCGTAACCGATACTATAATCGTATCCCATTCCTCGCTAATCGTTTCATACCCTGCAAATGCATGATCTATAAAGCATTCACCAGACATTGAAATGTGCTCATTATTTTGAATATGGACACAGACTCTATTGTTATTCTCGTTCAATTCACTAAAAAAAATTTTTGATCGTGCCGAAATCCTTCCTGCTATCCCAACACTGCAATCTAACTTGGTTTTTAGATTTACCGCAATTTGTATCGCTGCTGAACCCGTTCCCAATATGAGTACTCGTTTCATAACACCCAAGTTTACATCCTCCTTTTCCACAAAAAATACATCATATATCTAACCCTTTTTGTATAAAACAGTATCAAATACATTTTCTGGGTGTGCTGTACTTTTCACTACATTCCAAAGCGAACTTTCTACATTTTGTAAGGGATAATTAAACAAAGATTTTAGACCGTTCCCATATCGCATAGCTACAACAACATCTTTATTTGTCAATGCATGCAGCTGCTTGAGAATATCGAACTTCTCCTTTATAGTGGAGGAAAAAACAATATGTGTAGCCTTTTGAGTAAATTCCAATTGATCGACTGTACAATTTTCTATCGTGATGTTGGAGTTCTTATTCAGTAAATTCACAATAATTCTTGAAAGATTGATCGCTTCTGGATCAATATCTATACCAACCACTTTCGCTCCCGTTTTCTTGGCAATGAATAGAGGCGTCATTGGAAATGCTCCAGATCCAATCAATAGCACTTTAGAATTAGATGTAATCTCAAAATTGTCAAATTCCATTTCAATACATGCTTCTATATTACTGAAATAATCAGCTATATCTTGCCTGTTGTCTTGAAATTCTAACGCCCTGTATTTTTCCATATTCCATACGCAAAGTGCGGACTGTTTCCTAATTTCTGCTACTTGCTTTGCCAGATTATCATCCTTTTGGCGCTCAATTCCCTCCCAAATCTTCACATTCTTTTTACTCAATATAAAAGATGTGAAATGACCTATTGTCTTTTCCATTTCGCTATAGTTATTTACATTTTTGTTATTCAAAATATTGAGTTGCCTAAATTCGGATAGAAAAGTGTTCAATTGTTGAATTAACATATCTTGATCAGTCATTATATTCCACTCTCCCTAACGTTATTTTCCCCCGGCTATACAAAAGCCGTTCCTACAGCAGATATATCAACATGCCCTTGAATTGCCAAATGGTTAATAACCCCTTTTTGATATTGCGCCCAAACTTCTACAGTACCTCCCGGCTGTTTAATCTCCAAATGAACGTCTCTTTGGGTTTCTATGGCCATGTATGTACCTAATGCAGCAACACCCGAACCACAACCCCGTTCCCAAATCATAGTTTCTGTAGCGGGAATATAAACCAAGGGTGCCATCTCATTACTTTGATTTCGATACAGCATAATTCCCAACGCAGCTTCGTTTTGTAATAACTCAGGAGATTTCACCATGATCTGCGCCATCTCTCTTGCATAGGGATCAATACAGGGAACATCGACTATTGCATGAACAATTCCTGAATATCTGAGAATAGTAGTCTGAATGTTCACTCCTTTGCAGTTTATCGTTTTTTTATCTATAGATAAGGGAAGTGGCATGTCTAACTTACAAAGATATCCGTTTTTTCTCGCTTTTACCTGACACACCAGCAAATGATTTGATCCAGAAACTTCCAGAGGTATTTCTAAATGATTTCCAGGTTGTAAGTTCTCTTTCCAAGCCATTACTGCGGCTAAAGACATGGTTGCATTACCACAAAACTCTCCAGCCATCATTTGTAGCCGAGCCCATGCCATATCCCTTTCCGATGATTCAATAAACCCTACCTGCTCAGCGTAAACGTTATCATAGGCCATAATACGGGAAGCCACTCGTTGGTACATTTCTCTGTTGTGTTGACTTTCTACAAGAATGGTCATGTTCTGAGTTGGATTTGTTTTAATAAATTTGACTTCCATAGCACGTTTCGCGCCTCCATTTCGGAATGGACTATAATTTGAAAACAAAAAAAATGGATTACAACAATTTTATGACCCTAAAATGTTCAATGTTACCTATACTCCTTTCGAAGCGAAGATGTAAATATTAGTAAAAATCAAGTACCCATTCATAAGTCTTGCTTTTATTCTATATGCATAAGACGGACGCGCTTAATAGTAATTATTACTATTAAGCGGAATATTAATAGTAATAATAACGATTAGCGTTGTTGTTGTCAATATTTATTTTTCTCACTATGTTAGTCCTGTTAAATACTGCTTCCATTATTGAATCACAAACTTCACCGGCTTTTGAACTACAAACAATTGCCGATAATTCGTCATCATTCACTGCTTCGTACGTACATTGATGATCTTCTTCCAGCTCCAATATCATCGCTAGAAAACAAAAAGGATCAGTCTAGTGTCATCTTAACGTGACATTAAACTGATCCAATGTTAGTGCCGCTGTACATTTCTACCTGCATTTTTAGGCGGATGACATGAATCACAGCGGGAAGCTTGACGCTTACTTACATAAGCATTGTTATTTGGTTACCTCTAACTGAACGCTGTTGGATTTGTAGATCAATTTTACTTTGTATTTACTTGGCAAACCTACTGTTTCGATGGAAGAAAATGCTCCACTCCGTTTATCAAACGTCATAATCGTCTCGCCATTAACCGGTACATATTTGTCCGTGAAATTTAGGCGTAATTTTCCGTTGAGTGTTGCCACATTCTTGATTTTGAGCAGATCTTTTTTACTACCAATGTTAAGCTCTAGTGCGCCCTTGGCAGTTTGCTTGTAATCTCCTCCAATAATCAGTTGTCCGTCAACATTCTCCAAGAGAGTTCCCCCGTTGTTCGTCACACTCGCGGTCCCAAAAGCCGTCTTCGAATCACCTTGAAGTGTGCCTTGCTCAATCTGAGTACCACCAGAATACGTGTTATTCCCAGCAAGCTTCAACGTACCTGTTCCTTTTTTGGTCAGCTTTCCGACACCAGAAATGTTGTTGCGCCAGCTATCCAAAGCATTGAATCCACCTTGTTGGGAATCCATGGTCACTGTTATGTTATTGGCAAAAGCGCCATAACCGTCTGCGGCGGCAAAGAGATTAAGGCGTCCACATCCCTCAGCATCATCAAGTACGGGATAACCTGAAGGGAGACCTGTCGTAGCTAACACCCAGCGGCGTTGAGTGTTGTCAAGGTAAGGCAGACGTGTTTCAAGCAGTACTTCCGCTCCTTTTGGAACAATTATTGGAGAAGTCGTTGAATCCATCTGACTGAAGCCATAGGTTAATCGTTCGGAATAACTTATTTTGTTCGTGACGTAATCGCTGTATAGATCTGATGATGTACCGCTTTGCGTTAACAGTTCACTGTGAGCATCCTGATAAGCGGACTGCTTCAAACTGATATTGTCAGGATCGGACAGGATAGCAGCAGCCATAGCAGTTGCCATGACACGTCCTCCTATGACATCAAGGGGTGAATGCATACCGGCAACGATACGATTGTTACCAAGCTCAGACGCACGTGTTAACAGTTCCTGATATCGTTCTGGTACGGCATAAGCCAGAGCAAAAGCACTGAGATATGCAGCATTGGTATGACCACTAGGAAAGCCGCCGTCACTACTCGGATCAGAATTTCGCACCGGAATGAGGGTTGGAATTACGAGAGAGTTGTTGACCCAACGAAACGGACGAGGATAATTAAAATACGACTTAGCCGGATTCGTCGTTGAAAATTCACCACGTAAAGTATTGACCAAACCCACCATGTTGCCCAAACTGGAATCTGTACTTCCTGCGTTGTTGCCTTCGTCACTATATTTTTGAGTCGTGGCATCTACTACAACATCGTTGATCGTAGTGGTCGCTTCTGCTTTAGCTCGATATGTATCAGTCAGCGAACCCAGGCCGGAGATCACACTGTAGCTCTGCTTTCTGCGGTCATCCAAATATGCTGCATCGGATTCAACAGCAGTGCGGCGATATGCCATGTTAAATACTTTTATAATGTTGAGATCCAGCACGCTATCGTTCAGCTTGGTACCCGTGTCCCATGTCGTACCCGGTGCCCACAATTTATTAAACCCAGAAAGTAACCCGATTGTTGGATTTGAATCTACTGTTTTATTATCCGATTTATTATTTTTGTAATTATCTACAAAATACCCCTCAGATGGTTCCGAAGGGAGAGTAACTGTTGTGGGAATTGTTGCCTCACTTGCGTAACCGACTCCTAAAGAGCTCAAAAGTATGGGTACAGATAACACAGCCACGGTTACTTGTTTCTTTAACGACTTCATTCTCTAATCAATTCCTCTCTAGTATGCTTGTTTTTTCACCCGACCTACAATATTATATCCGTGGTTTATTAACTAGAGAGTATGATTTTGTTAATTTATCATCAATACTGAATGTGTTAGCTCAACACCTGTTTACAATTTCCTTTTCATAAAAACCAACGCTAAATTCATATTTACCCATAAGTTGAGAAATGTTGTTTTGCCTCAACCCAGTAATCAAGTTAGATTAACGCACTTATTGTTTTATTATTTGGTTTAATCTCTCTGAACTGAACAGCATGAAGATGATAAAAGCTAGAACAGCCACTGGGAACAAGGAAATACTTGTACGCGAAGCGATGAGACCAAATATAGGAGGGAGTAATGTAGAGCCCGTATAAGCAACCGCCATTTGATATCCCATCAGTTTAGCAGAATTTTCTTTGCCGAACCGGGTAGGCGTTTCATGAAGCAAACCAGGAAAAATAGGAGCCAGCCCTAAGCCAATAAGGATGAAACCCATGAGTGTGAACGCGTCAGGCAACGGTATAAACAGAATAAGTCCGCCTACAAGTGCGGTAAGTTGGCCAAGCAGAATTAAAACACGATTGTTTATTTTCAGAGTCACAAATCCGGCTATAAGCCTCCCTACTGTAATTCCACCATAGTACAAGGAAATCCAACCAGCTGCTGTTTGCGCAGAGACATTTCTTGCACCTACCAGATAACTGGCACCCCATAAACCTACGGTTGATTCAACACCGCAATAAAATAAGAACGCAATAAGCGAAAACTTTACCCCTCTAATCCGAATCGGATGTGTCTGTTTTAGTTCATTGCCTTCTCTTAACTCGTTAGGGTGTGATCCAGTTTCTACTGGAATGATTGTAGATTGTTGTTGTGCAGCAACACGTTTCCATAACGGAAGCGTAACAAACAATATGATAACAAGACCAAATTGGATCATCGCAACTTGTAAGTAACCTTCTCTCCAAGAATTCTGAGTCGCAATAGAATAAGACATAATCATTGGCCCCATAGTTGCTCCTACACCCCAGAAACAATGCAACCAACTCATATGATGAGCCTTATAATGCGTAGCCACATAATTATTGAGCCCTGAATCGACAGCCCCAGCCCCAAGACCGAGAGGAACAGCCAAAATCATTAGCCAAAGCAACGAAGGTGAGGCAGAAAAACCCAGCAACGCCCCTGCCGTCAAGAAACAGCTGATTAAAGTAACCTTCCCTGTTCCAAATTTCTCAATAATGGTCCCGCTGAATAGGCTTGATAGGATGGTTCCCGCTGAAACGATCATGGTTACAAGTCCTGCCGATTCAAAGGATGCCCCAATTTCAGGATGCATGACTGGCCAAGCGGCCCCTAGCAAGGAGTCTGGAATTCCCAAGCTGATAAAAGAAAGATAAATGATAATAATAAACCACGTTGCCATATTAATGTTCCTTCCTAAGTTAAAAACTCATTTGTTTATCTCTTCAAGGATGTATTGCTTAATCAAGGACTTCATTATTCCGATCCATCACTTGTAATGTAAAATTGAGGGTTCTAGTTCCTTTAAGGTTAGCCATCTCATGCCTTCTTCAAAATCCCCATAAAACGTATTCAATAAAATGATTTCAGGATAATAAGGCATCATATGTTTGGATTTATACAATTCCCAAAGTGGAATCCAGGTATCTTCGTCTATCATTTTTTGATAAACTACGATTTGATCTGGGGCAAGAACTGCATTTAGAGTCTGAATAATGCTGCTAAGAATCGCTATAAATTCCTCCGTTTCAAAAGAACCGTTCCAATCAATATCCATCGGGAGAAATTTGATTTCACCAGCAAGCCCGTATTTTCCTCTTACAACATTCCCCTCTAAATGAATCCCCATGCCAGGTGGATATTTATCAGGGAAATACACGCCTAATACACATTGGCTTTCGCTCGACTGTGCTCGAGAACAGTATCCGCTAATTGCGGCGTTTACATCATTCTCCAATATAACAGGAATGCCAAATCTACTCTGTACTTCATCAATCAATCGGACTCCCAGAAGCTTTTCATGACTGCTAACCGTAATTTCTCCATTCACAGATTGTCCCGGAATTCCTAGTCCAATAACTTTAATGGAGGAATAAAGGGAAAGAATCTGATCGATCATTTCATACAATTGTGTACTATCAAGAATGGGGATGGCATGTTCTTCCTTCATTATAATGTCATCATGTAAATTAACTACTGTTGTAAAAATGACATCTGTTCCTTGCTTTTCATGCATATGTATCACCAATGCAAGATTGAAGTCATAGTTGAAACGGTACGCTAAAGCGGGTCTTCCCCCACTAGAAGAAATGGCTTTATCTTCAAACATCTCTCCATAATCAAGCAATTCTTTTACAAGTGAGTTGATGGTTACCACACTCAGTCCTGTCATTGAAGCTAGTTGGGGCTTTGTTGCAACACCGATCTGTTTCATCATTCGGCGTACATTGTTCAAGTTTATTTCTTTCATTAAATTTGCGTTCGCGTTTTCCATGCACAACTCCCCTATACAACCATAATAAACTGACTTTACAAAGATCATTTACTAAGTATCTGACAATTATTTCTCTCTGTCAAGATGTTGGATGACATAAAAAAGAGCTGCCACGTGACAGCCCTTGCGACTTTGACTATTGATTCTCGCTTGAACAGAATTCTACATTGCATTCTACATTGCATTCAACCATGCTTCCTTCATGTTTGTCTGGTTCTAGCATCTCACCTTACTGATGTACCGTTATAACCACATTTCCTTTTTTGTGTCCTTGTTCAACATACCTGTGAGCCTCGGCTGTCTGTTCTAACCGATAGCGTCTATCGATGACCGATTGTATCTTTCCCGCTTCAAATAGCTCTTTGAGGAAGACTAGATTTTCTTTACTCTGCTTTAAGCCTGAGGCTGTAAATATTGCTTTTTTGCTGCTGAACTTGGCAGTCCATAACATTTGAAGCAGAGTTCCCAGTGTAGGGACGGTTGAGAGATAGATTCCTTTTTGTTTTAGTGAGCCTTTGCATTGTGAAAATGAACGCTTGCCTACCGCGTCGAAAATAACGTCATAGGTCTGACCACCTTGGGTAAAGTCCTCTTGAGTATAATCAATGACGTTATCGGCACCCAGAGATTTCACTAATTCTAAATTCCTATTACTGCATACTCCGGTCACTGCTGCTCCAAAGTACCTTGCAAGTTGTACAGCATAAGCACCTACGGCTCCAGAAGCACCATAGATCAATACTTTCTGTCCGTGCTGTATATTTGCCGTATCTCTAAGGAAAATCAATGCAGTTAATGCCCCATCACAGACGCCGACGGATTCTTCATAGGTCGCATTGGTCGGTTTGATAATCAGCGGCTTATCTTCGGGCAAACACATGTACTGGGCATGCGTACCAAAGCTATTCGGACTTATACCGAAAACCTGATCACCTTTCTTAAATAACGTTACATCTTTACCTACTGACTCAATTTCCCCAGCTAGCTCAACCCCTAATATCGGATATTTGGGTTTTCTGAAACCATAAACAAATCTGACCATAAACGGGTCTGCTTTGCGAAAGGAACAGTCCGAGGGTGTTACAACTGCCGCATGTACTTTTATCCGTACTTCATTGTTCTTGGGCGTAGGTTTTTCTACTTCTTTAAGCTGAAGAACTTCGGGCGTTCCATATTTCTCACATACGATCGCTTTTATATCAATTCCCCCTTATTCTCGATAAAGAATATTTCTTCCAACGGTGTGTTGAAGACAAGAGCAATACGAAAAGCCAGTTCCAGTGAAGGAGAGTACTTCCCTTGTTCTAGGGCTACGATAGTTTGTCGTGTCACGCTCGCTTTTTCAGCTAATTGTTGTTGCGTCATTTCATTATTGTGAAATCTTAATTTACGAATGTTATTACTGATATGAAGTTTACCCATCTTAGACTCCGATCCGATAAAGATAAATCTGTGTGATAACGCCAATTACCTCTGACAATAGCCCTGAGAAAATCAGGATGATGAACATCATATAGGGTGGCATATTCATGACGAGCGATCCCATGGCTAGAAGAAAGCCAATGATAAACACATAATGAGAATTCCTTGTGGCTTTCAATTCAATGATCTTATCTAGTTCATCAGCAAATGAAGGTTCCTTTTCATTCGTAGATATTCTATAGATAATGTTGAAAATAATAGTAATGATGATTTTGGCTACAATCGACACTGGGATTAAGATTAAAATGACTGACGCCCAAAATCTGAAGGTATCTGTCGAATCTAGGGTTGCTTCGGGGTACCGTTCAAATACGTACAAACAATAGCATACAAAAACCAGTAAGGTACCCATTAAGGATACGATATTCTTTTTTTCTTGATAGGACATAATTTTTCCTCCTTCATCCTAATATTTACCAAAGTAATATGTTGTGTACATAATGTAATATATATCATACATAATGTCAATTGGTTATTACACTGTATTCTCAAAATAAACATCCCATGGTTATGTAAATCAAACATTAAAGATTGAAAAAAAGAACACCCATTAACTTTGAGCAAGCCAAAGTTAACAGATGTTCCTTATAAAAATAGCCTTTACTGCAATCAAATCTGGCTAATGAAACTACTTCTCGAGCAAAATGCTGAACGAAGAGCCAGCCATGCCAGCAAATACTATCGTTCCGTTCTCAGGTAGAACAACTTCATTATTGCCGCTGATTATGGTGTAGTTCATGCAAGCTCCTTTTTCGTCATATACCGCAAAAGCGCCCTGCTCTGGCATCGCAACTGTCATCTTCTTGCCTACAACCGATTCAGGTACACTATACCATCTCGCGTGGCCATCCGTTTGAACATTAACCGTAGAATACTTACCTTTATAGAGTGGATTTACTTTCTCCTCACTGACAAACACGCTTCCAGCCGACTCAAGGTACTCGATACCATCCTTCATGTAAAAAAGGTATTCAGCCGTATCTCGGCTTCCCATGGTAGGGATTTGATGCTGGCTTTCAGCAGTATTCGGACCCGTAATTATCTTATCCCCTAGATAACCCTTTAGATCATTGTTACGGGAAATTTTGAGGGTCGGATTCATCATGTAAATAAGAGAACTGAACTTTTCACTCACAGGATAATACGTTTTCCCTTCTCTCTTTGCCCATATATCTTCCGTCTCTTGAGATAGTATCTGAGATTCCAGCTTCTCGGCTAAGTACTGAGATATTGCCAATTGTCCCAACCCCGGAATGGTTGCATATTCTCTATTCCACAGGTAAATGCGTCCATTTTTTTCAGTTACAATACTGATCTTCGAGCTGCCTTCTGGGTTAACAAAAGACCCATCCGACGTATATACATATTTCTGCTCTGGATACTCGGGGACACTCGGCACCGATAATGATAGCTCTCCATTCTTTATAGTAACTTTAATTTGTTGATTGGTAGTACCATAATAGCCTGCGTACTTTATGATGTCTTTCGGCATGTCAGCCTTTACAGGCTTGCCGAATGATTTTTCCGGTTTGATGTCTTTAATCGTACCCTTCTCTTTCAGCGCCTGAAGAAGCAGCTCGTTCGCAAGCAGCTCGTTCGTCGAACTACTACCGCCCGACGACAGTACCGCAGCAGCCATGTTCTGTTCTGGAAGCACTACGAGGGAAGCATGATACATAATCGTATCCCCGCCCTTGCTGAGGCCCATTATTTCATAATCGTTAAAAGGAAATAACCTTACACTGTCCCAACCAAGCCCGAAGTCAACTGAATTATCTGCATCTTTAGGCCACACTCCCTTTTTGTATTCCTCTTGTTCCATGGCCCGTACCGCCTTGTCTGAGAGGATACCTTTCTCCTGTCCTGTAAATATTTGCGAGAATAGAACTAGATCCTCAGCGGTAGAATAGATTCCGCCCGTTCCAATCACGTTGACAGTTTCATTCGGAAGCTGTTCTGGATAAGTCGGAAGATAAAGACCCGCTAGCTTACTTGACTCTAATACGTCCTGCGATGTCTTCGTATGGTTCATTTCTAACGGTTCAGTAAAATATTGATGAATGAATGCGGTGAATGCCATACCACTTACTTTTTCTACAAGAATCTCAGCCAACGTGAATCCATCATTACAATAAACAGAGAATGCCCCCGGGTCAGCTTTTAAATTCTGAATAGACAGCTGCTTCAGTAGCGTATCGTGTGCATACGTGTCATCATCATTAAACAGAAAAGCATTACCCAGGCTCGACCCTTGAAGACCAGAAGAATGGTTCAATAGCATACGTGGGGTGATTTGCTTATAACGTTCATCGTTCATCTTGAAATCAGTTATGTACTGCACTAAGGAGTTATCCAAGTCGATCTTCCCCTCATCTACCAATTTCATGACAGCAGCGGTCGTAAACATTTTGCTCGTCGATCCGATACCATACATCGTGTCCTTGGTCAGAGGGATCTTTTCTTCCTTATCGTTTAAGCCCGTCTGTCCCGACACTTTAATCTTGCCGTTATCGATTAATGCATACTGGACGCTGTTCGTGCCGTAATTTTCGGTAAGTAGCGCCGCTTTCTGAGAAGCGATCTTCTCTAGTTCTAGATTAGGAACTGCAACATCGCGGCTAGACGCTATTGCATCTGTAGGGACTAGTGGTGTCAGTGCAATAACAGCTGCCAGAAACCATGCCAACCTTTTCTTCATAAAGTTCCTCCTTTAATTATCAAACTTTGGTATATTACGGTTAACCGGATGAAATGGTTCATTTTTCCATAAAAAAAGCATATTCCGTCTCACATAGCAAGTCAGAATAAGCCATTGAGACTGTTATTTCTCAATTCGATGTTCCCTATATTGCCTTCCTCATAAGCAAGATTCATAGCATCAACCATAAGGAAAGAAGGCAAGATCAAGGGATACTATATCCCTTGATCCTACCTTATGTGAACGTTCTACTTGTCTTTTCTCAATCCTTAATTTCATCCCTATTTCTTCGAAAATAACTCTACAGTTTGCGTTTCCATAATCGGATTCCAGTACTCTTTGATCTCTATAGTAAGCGGCTGCGGATAGTCGAGGGCTTTCTCTCCAAAATTATAGGAGTAATTGTCTTCTACTGTATCATCTTTTGTCGAAACTCCATGTCCTCTTTGGGACAAACCTTCCGTTAACATTTTATGTTTCTCGCCTTTCGCATCCGTGAAACTGTCGTCCAGCCACATCATGATGCTGTACGAAGATTGAGCCTTTTCAAGCTTGCGTTGGAACTGAACCTCCCCCGCTCCTGCCTGGCTAATGGGCTGAATGATTGTAAGATTAGTGTCCGGTGCTTCAACGATTTGTTTCTTGTTGAGATCGACGACAATCTTCATTTGATCCTTTGCAAGAGCCGTAATCCCCATTGCCTTCAATGAGACGGAGTCGAGCTGATCGTACTGGCTGTTCTTGAAGACAAGTGTGAAATGGGAAGCGTCTGAGTAGACTCAGGAATTTTTATACGAGATTATGATAGGGTAGTATATTTTTTCAGTATTGCCCCCGTTTTTACCGATAAGAATCGGATTAATCAATTTGAAAATTTGTTTGTCATTTACTCCAAATGCTTCTCATTAACTTAGCATTTGGAGTAAATGACTAGACTTTTAGGAAATGCTTCGAACGTGCGATCTGTGTCGCTTCAACCATGTTGCGTAAAGAATCGATCGTTTCTTCGAATCCACGCGTTTTAAGTCCGCAGTCTGGATTGATCCAGAAAAGCTTCGGATCTAGCACACGCAAGGCGCGTTCAATCATACTCGTCATTTCCTCTACTCGCGGAATTCGTGGACTATGAATGTCATAAACACCTAAACCGATCCCCAATTTGTAAGTGTTCAATTCAAAGCTATGAATCAGTTCACCATGACTGCGAGATGTCTCGATCGAAATCACGTCTGCATCCATCGCTTCAATCGAATCAATCATGTCATGGAACTCACAATAACACATATGCGTATGAATTTGAGTAGTGTCTTGCACCGTACATGTGGTCATGAGGAACGCTTTGACAGCCCATGCTAAGTAGTTCGCTTGCTCCTCTTCCTTCAGTGGCAGCCCTTCACGAATGGCAGGCTCATCAACCTGAATCATTCCAATGCCTGCAATCTCTAGTGCTTCTACTTCTTGTCTAAGTGCATAGGCCAATTGGTAGGCTATTTGTTCACGGCTAATATCATCACGAACGAAAGACCAGTTCATAATCGTAATAGGCCCAGTAAGCATTCCCTTAACAGGACGATCTGTCTTCGACTGAGCATACTTCGTTTCTTCAACAGTCATTGCCTTTTCAAATGCTACATCACCAAAAATAATTGGTGGTTTCACACAACGAGAACCGTAAGATTGTACCCATCCGAACTGAGTAAACGCGAATCCGGCAAGCTTCTCACCGAAAAATTCAACCATATCTGTACGTTCAAATTCACCATGGACAAGAACATCCAATCCAATCTCTTCCTGTAGCTTAATCCAAATATCGATCTGCTCTTGGATAAAACCAATATACTTCTCGTTATTCCATTCACCCTTGCGCCATAATTGACGGGCCTTACGTACTCCAGCCGATTGCGGGAAGCTTCCGATCGTCGTTGTTGGGAACAATGGTAATTGCCACTTCTTTTGTTGTACAACGTGACGCTCTGCAAAAGGAAGTTGACGTTCAGGATGCTTCGAACTAATCGTGGCAACCGCGCTCTGAATATCGTTACGATTACGCTCGCCGGATTGTTTAAGTGCCTGTAGGTCAAGTTCACATTGTGCCAATTCGTCTGCAATGGCAGCTTGATCTGAAGTCACTGCTCTTGCTAGAAGAACAAGCTCATCTAACTTCTCATCAGCGAATGCGAGGGCACCCTTAAGCTCAGTTGATAGCTTCTTCTCACTAGCCACCGTAACCGGAACATGAAGCAAACTGCACGATGATTGCACGATTAGCTGGTCTGTCCCCACGAGTTCACCTAACTCTTCTAGGAGTCCCAATTTCTCTTGAAGTGATGCTTTCCAGATACTACGACCATCGATCACGCCCGCTCCTAGAATCTTGTCTGCTGGGAAACCATATTCCTTAATGGATGACAAATTTCCAGACAATCCATGCACGAAATCAAGACCTAATCCTTGGACTGGCAACTGGATGATATCTTTATAGTTCTCTACGGATTCGAAATAAGTTTGCAACATGATGCTCAAGCTAGGGACAGACTTCGCAATAGTTCCATAGATTGTCTTCAATCTTTGAAGATCCTCTGCGCTTAATTTCTGAACAAGAATCGGTTCATCTATTTGTACCCATTGCACCCCTTCATTCGCAAGCTCCTGAAGTATTTGCACATACAGTGGTAGCAAACGATCTAGCCATGCATCTGTTTCTGCAACATTATATCCTTTGGATAGTTTCAAGAATGTTAAAGGTCCTACGATAACTGGTTTTCCCTCGATTCCAAGATTTTCCTTAGCTTCGCGATAAGCTATAAGAGGTTTGTTCTCCGTGAGTACCGGTGTAGCATCATCTAACTCGGGAACGATATAATGGTAATTCGTGTTGAACCACTTCGTCATTTCACTTGCTGTTGCATCCTTTGTCCCACGGGCAATACCATAATATACAGACAATGGAACAATACCACCAGCATAAGGAAAACGCTTGGGAACAATCCCGAACATCGTAGCTGTATCCAGAATATGGTCGTAATAACTAAAATCATTTACTGCAATGATGTCAATGCCCTTCTCCTGTTGTTTACGCAAATGATTCAAACGAATCTCTTGTAATGTACTATGAAGCTCTGGTTCTTCAATTTTGCCAGACCAGAACGCTTCGAGTGCTTTCTTCCATTCGCGCTCCGCACCAATACGTGGATATCCCAATACACTACTCTTTACCATCCAGTACCACTCCTATTTAAATTACTTGTTAATAGAAAGATATCACGTATCTGGTGCTATAGTGTAACTGGATTAAACTATATCTAGTTATAGTTAATAGCTATACCAGATTGTTAAAAAAATATCACACCGATCTAAGATTAGTCTTGAGGCTCATTTATAGTAACGATATCTAATCAGAGAAAAAGCTGCTCGGATTCTTCGAGGCCATTGAAAAGTCCACACACATTGGTGTAGGATACCGCTACATAACGGATTTTCTCGGCTTTGTTGACTAATGAATGTAGTTAATTTACAAAAAAAACAACTCAGACTAGTTAGTTCGAGTAATACACCATTACTGTCCGCTCCATTAACGAAACGTCATTTTTCTAGATTAATTGCATTGTTGTCAGGCAAGTGTCGTCGCTTACGAACGTGGAAACCTCGGACATTGCCTTCTTCCCTTCGTGCTCAATCGTAATGTTATATGTTGTGTTACGATGCGTTGATTCGATGTGATTGAAGCGGGCTGAGCTTCCAAAATGTCTGTACTATAATCATGCACCATTTGTTTAAAGCTTTGTACGTCAATTTCGTTAGGAGCATTTCTTATAAAATAGTAAAGAAGATGCAAATGATAAAAGCGATTATTCAAATTAAAGTAATCTATCTTCGATAGTATTTAAATAAGCCCGCTAGTTACGCGGACTTATTGATAAACTTATATTCACTAAAATCTTACAGTCCCAACTTATGACCCTTCTCCAGACGCTGAATTTGCTTCTCTCCACCATCAGCCAATTCCCGGAACTGATTGATCGTTTCACGCATTCTTGGCAGGGCTTCCTGTTTGTAGGTACTGATAGAATCTAGAGCCGATAATACATCGGTAAATGCTTCTTTCATGGTGTCCACCGAGATACTAGCTTCTAGCGATTGTTTCTGGATCTCAACCCCTTGAGTCTTCAACATTCTGGACGTTCCGGAGATCAGATCATTCGTGGTTTGATTTAAGAGCTCGATTTTTTTCAATACAATCTTCTGATTATAGAGAGCACTTGCTACAGTTACGGAAATCTTCAATGCTGAGATGGTAACGTTCTTGGCTCTATCTACCCCGCGAATCAGTTCTTTGTTGTTCCTGATTACCACTTCGATCGCCATAATCCCCTGTTGATTGACTACTAACATCTGTTGCAAGTCCATAACCCGCTGACGCAGGGGGAACAGTACTTCCTCGGTAATGAAGCGGATCTTGTCAGGATCTTCACTACGCTGTTTGGCCGCTTCGATTTGCGAATCGATCGATTCGTCCATTAACATCCCTAGCTGAATTTCCTTTTGAAGCTTTTTGGTCAAATCCCGCAGCGTCTGTTGCTCGATCTCTAGTGTGGTGTTGTCGTTCTTGAGTGTCGACTTCCCCTTGTCTAATGAGACAACAATATCAGCAATCACAACATCGGCTTTTTGATACTTGAGAAAGTAAGCACGTAATGGATTGAACAGCTTGCCGAGGAACCCCGTCTTAGCAAAGTCTATTACGCTTGGATCTAAATCTTTCAGTTGAGTATGCAGTTCAGCTAGTCCCTTGGCTACTTGGCCTCCCTCATCTCCCGTTTTCGAGAGATTTCCTACTGAAACTTGAAGCAAAGTATTTTTATCTGAGGATGATTTCATTGTATTTATACCGAAAGAATCGATCGACTGAAGTATTTCTTTTCGCTTCTCAAGCGACTCGAAATCTAGGGCCATAATCGTTGCGACATTGTTCTCCGCTACTTCTTTTAGTTTTGCCACTTCCTCGGGAACGGGCTTAACTTCTTCCTCGATCGCTACCTTGATCTCTTCTTGACTTGGTATTTCCATTGTGAATGACATGTTAACCCTCCCCTGATTTAAGTTACATTTGGACGTTGAACAAGTTTCCAATCTTGTAGACTACATCATCTGTATCAGCATTAATGCTCGCGGCCTCATTGATATTCGAGATACTTTGAAGCGCCTCAATGTTGGCATTGTATCCGATCGTGTAAATGGGAACCTTGTAGTTCTCAATTAACCCCTTAATATCTTTGAGCGAATGACCCTCATTCGTATCACCATCACTTAAGACAAAGATGATAGGCTTAATATTGGGGTTAATCGCTACTTCATCTTGAAGCATTTTCAAAGCCACAACGATTCCATCAAATGTTGCCGTACCTCCACTGGCTTGAAGGCTGTTGACCGTTCCAACAAACATGGACTGCTGGTTTGTGTCGTATTTTCCAATAGGGAGATTGATGGTTACACCACTTGAATAGGAGACAAGGCCGATACTGTTATCTTTTCCTAGATACTTTTGACCCTTCAAAAGGGACTCTTTCAAGCGGTTCAGAGGTTCACCTGCCATACTTCCGGAAACATCGGTAACGAACACTGCCGCAATGGGTTTACTTCCGTTCTTCTTTTCTTTCCACAACTTCTGTGCAGAAGACAGGAGACTACCCTCGACTACTGCAACTTCCGATTTATAGTCATCTAGATTATTGAATCCATTTTTCTTCGCCAAATCCTGATATTGTGCTTGCTCGACGAATTCAGCAAACTTCGTAATGATATCTAACTTTTCTTTGGGCACCTCACCTAACGCGTACAACGGACTGTCATGTCTTACACCAAATGGCGTGAAGACATAAGCATCTTTTAAGTCTGTAGCATTTATATAGGTTTGGTACTCCAGCACAAACCCGTCAAGCATACCTGACTTCGCTGCTTCACGCATTTGTATAGTCGTAGATGCAATGAAAGGTACATTGGCTTGAAATTTTTCAAACCCCTGAACGGCTTTATCTCCTAAGATATTAGTGCTATCGAACGTATTAAGGGCTGTGACAAGAAAGTTCAACCCTGTGGAACTAGCGAACGGATCTGTATACCCCATCGAGAACTCGTTATTCGCGATCGCCTCGGTAACTGTTTTGACATTCACCGACCCATAGGTATCTACTAGGGCATCATATTTGGCCTTTACTATGACAATACCGGGAACATTCCCGACGAGACGCTTAGATACAATCTCCGTCTTAACACCACTCGCTTTTACCATTTCACCCCATAACTCGTTAGAAGGTGTATAAGCGTCGGGTACATATTTACCGGATTTGATATAATCTGCCGCTGTTCCGGAAGCGATATTCCGTATCTTAACAGACGCAGCGTTCCCGTTAATAACAATATTAGCTTTGTTGAACTCGGTCGCTACTTCAGTCAACCATCCGTCGATACCCGTACCCGATTTCTCAGTGGAGGAGAAGATCTCTACGAAATGATCCGTCGTGTTCTCTACAGTTATAGGAAACTTAGAAATATCCGGCAACGACTCAGCAACATCAGCTGGATTTAGATCGATCTGACCTTTTACTGGCGTCTCCGTAGTGATCGAGATATTAGAGTAAAGCTTGCTTAATTGCTTATTTGCGTCTTCCGAAGTTACTTGAGTTTCTGTTTTCCCAAAATTTGAGGTCAGATTTACTCCGAAATACACAAGGGCGAACACGAATACAACGAGAATAACGGATATTAGGAAAAATTTACTCTTCTTTGCCATTCTTTGCACCTCTCACTGTTTATAATATTTTGTTTGCTTAATTAACGAGTCTATTTCTTGCATGCAAGGCATACTTTCTATATCGCCTGGTTCTAAACTATCTAAGCGTGATATCTCTAACAGCAACTTATCCAGCTTCAACAAAATCTCTTCATTAGTACCTATAGAACTTTTCACAAAAGACAAATACTCGTTATAAACGTTTTTCTTTTCTTGAAGAAGCTCACTTGAAAACTGTGTTACATTAGGATTCATAACTCTCTTGAACTCCGACTCGTCAAAAACATTAAGCCTATTCAGTACACTTCTTACGTTAAGGTAAAATAGCTTTTCTACCTCTTGAATGACCGAGGCAAACTTCTTGTAACTTAACTCTGCCGGATCAAATCTCTGATTTAGAACATTTAACAAAGTCTCATTCTTCTTCTGTATTCGCTCCAACTGTTCTACAGCATGAGTCATATCATGCTCCAGTACTCTTACACGTCTATAGTGTGTTAATGCTTCAACGTAGTCCTCATGCGTTTTAATTTGTTTTACAGGTATCACTACGGGTGGCTTAAACAATAGGACATAACTTCCGTAAATTAGCACTAGCGCACTGGCGAATAGTAATGTTACACCAATGGCTGTTGTGAGAGCACTTTCGCCTATTTTCACCCCCATAAATCCGGGCGAGAGCACTAGAATATTTAATACCACCACACTTAAAATGACTCCTAGTAACTTTATGTATTTTGTATTAGTCAATAATGATACCTCCTCTACGTCCAGTAGGAATACTTATATGTTAATTTAGTGAACGCCTAATATTCATACGGTTTTATTGCGTCATGACCTTGTTATCGGACATATGACATTGTATTGATCTGAGCATTTTAGTATATCTACGTAATATTTCCGGTTTGGTAACAACCAAAGTCCCAATCGACTCTATAATGTACATCATACTTACTATCTGTATTTCACACGTAATGACACTATAACATGAAAATTTTACCTCATGTCACAATTTCGTGACAATTATTCATTGAGAAATCACCCAACTCATCCCTTCATCCCTTCACAAGCTTATTTATCATGCTAGTATGGCTTATCGTTTATTAACAGCAATCCGCTAAAAAAAGCAGATACACCAAGGTATCTACTAAGGGCGTAGTTTATTAAAGTTAACCATGCAATCTCTAATGTTGATTATACGTCAATCTCTCTAAACTGTTAAATACTTGCGTATTACCTCATCATTAAGTGATTCAAATTCGCCTTCCCAAGCAATAGCGCCCTTCTCCAGCACGTAAAAGTAATCACCAACACTTTTCACGAACTCAAGGCTTTGCTCTACTAGCAGAATAGATGTCTTGCCATCCTGCTTAATCGAGCGGATAACATCACGAATATCATCTACGATCGACGGTTGAATACCCTCACAAGGCTCATCAAGCAGAAGGACCTCCGGTTTTGAAGCGAGCGCCCTTGCGAATGCCAACTGCTGCTGCTGACCACCGCTCAAATCACCACCTCGCCGATTATACATCGTCGGCAGCACAGGAAATTTAGCGAGAGCTTCCTCCGGTATGTTATCGACCTTTACCTTAGTGGCTTCAAGCCCGAGCAGTAGGTTCTCATAAACGGATAGTTGCGAGAATATTTCACGACCCTGCGGCACATATCCGATACCGCTCTTCGCGCGAAGCCCAGGCGCCTTCTTCGTTAAATCGGAACCGTTGTACGATATGGAACCTTCTCGTGCTTTCAGCAGCCCCATAATACTTTTCATAAGTGTTGTCTTTCCAACACCATTGCGGCCGAGCAAGCAAACGACCTGCCCCGGCTTGACCTTGAGTGAAACGTTCCGCAGAATAGTACTTTCCCCGTACCCCGTCTCAAGCTGTTGAACGGCTAACATCGGTATCCCTCCTTTTCCCTAGATACACTTCAGCTACTCGTTCATCGCCCTGCACTTCGTCCATTGAGCCTTCCTTCAGTAATTTCCCCTCATGCATGACAGTAACCTTGCTGGCAAAGTTCCGAACAAACTCCATATCATGCTCCACTACTACAACTGAACGCTTACGAGCTATTTCATGCAGTAATTCGCCGGTTTTATCCGTTTCTTTGTCTGTCATCCCTGCAACAGGCTCATCTAATAACAATATCTCCGGCTCTTGCAGAAGCATCATCCCAATTTCAAGCCATTGTTTCTCGCCATGAGACAACCCGCCGGCACGCCAGTCCGACTTATTGTGCAATCCAATCATATGCAGTTGACTATGAATACGATCCTTTTCCTCGGTATGCATTGTAGCGAACATGGTGGCGAATACAGTGCGCTTCTGGCGCATGGCAATTTCCAGATTCTCCATTACCGACATCGTTGGAAAAATAGAAGGTGCTTGAAACTTGCGTCCAATACCCAACTCTGCGATCTGATGTTCTTTTTTACGCGTAATATCAATTTTGTCCCCAAATGTAACGCTACCCGCAGACGGTCTGACTTTACCGCAAATGACATCAAGCATGGTTGTTTTCCCAGCACCATTAGGACCAATTAGAAAACGAAGTTCCCCCTTGAGGAGATTTAAACTCATGCCTTGTACCGCCTTAAAACCGTCAAATTCAACCGTTACATCATCACACTGCAGGATTGCGGACTCCTTCATGTTGCGGTTCCCTCCTTTTTCTACGGAACTTCAATTGACTTACTAGACCAGCAACTCCTCGCGGCATAAAGACAACCACCACTACGAACAATAATCCCATAAATAACGTCCAACCTTCTGGATAAGCGGTGCTAAACTCACTCTTTGCCCAGTTCATTAGAATAGCCCCAAGTGCTGCTCCAATAAGCGTTCCCCGGCCACCGATGGCAACCCATAGAACCATTTCAATAGAAGGCATAATACCGAGCATAGACGGAGAAATAATGCCAACATGGAGGACAAAAAGCATCCCTGCGAGTCCAGCAATGGCTGCTGATATAGTGAAAATAACCGTCTGATAGATCGCTGGATTATATCCGATAAACCTGACGCGATTCTCACCATCCCGAATTGCCCGTAGGACTTTGCCAAACCGGCTTCCTATAACAAATCGGCAAAATACGAAGGTGCCAATGAGAGCGATAACCGTGATCCAGTAAAACATGCGCTTCGTATCAGGTGATCCAAGCGAGAAGCCAAGTAGTGTAGAAAATCCGGTGACTCCGTTTGTTCCCCCTGTGTAAGCTTGTTGACCGATCAACAGAGTTGTCGTAATAATGACAAGCGCCTGTGTCAATATCGTGAAATATACGCCACGAATGCGGTTGCGGAATGTTACGTAGCCAAGAATCATTGCCAACAACGCCGGAATTAAAATGCCCATGGCTACAGCGAATGCAAGATTCTCGAAGGGTTTCCAGAAGAACGGAAGCTCCTTGAGCCCACTCCAGCCCATAAAATCAGGTGGTTTCCCTCCACTTGATTCAAGCTTCAAATACATTGCCATTGCATAGGCGCCAAGTCCAAAAAAAATGCCATGGCCTAAGCTCAAAATGCCTGTATACCCCCATATAAGATCAAGCCCCAATGCTACGATTGCAAAAGCTAGAAATTTCGCCAGCAAGTTAAGCCGAAAATCGCTGATAAACAACGGCGCCGAGAATAATACCGCTGCTGCAGTTACGTAACCGACAAGTATCCAGATTCGCTGTCGTGTCAACTTTTTTAGCTGCATGAGTAAACTCCACCTTCCGTTATGTTGGATCCAACCTCACCTAGTCTAGGGAGCGTGTGCGCATTGCAACTAACCCCATTGGCTTCCACTGAAGGAATGCAACGATACATACAAACACAAGCACCTTGCCGAGCGAAGCGTTCGTCCAATATTCAAACAATGTATTAAACATCCCAATTCCCGTAGCGCCCATGACTGTTCCCACGAGCTTGCCGACACCGCCGAGCACAACGACCATAAAGGCATCGACAATATAATAGGTACCAAGAGATGGACCAATCGGACCTAATAGTGTAAGTGCACAGCCTGCAATACCAGCAATACCCGAGCCTATGGCAAACGTCATCGCATCTACACGGCGTGTCGATACACCAAGGCAAGCGGCCATATCGCGATTTTGCATGACCGCCCGCATTCTTCTGCCCTCATGGCTGCGGTAAATGTAAAAGTACATCGCAACGAGGCAGGCAACAACAAGTGCGATAATGAAAAGACGCTTATAAGGCAGTAGTGTACCGTCCATAATTCGCAATCCACCATCCAACCAAGTGGGACTTTTCACCGCAACGTTCGGTGCGCCGAAAAACGTTCGTGCCAATTGTTGCAGTACGAGCCCAACACCCCAGGTCGCAAGAAGGCTATCAAGCGGTCTTCCATACAAAAATCGAATAAGCGACATTTCAAGTAAAAGTCCGAAAATAAAGGCTACTCCAAAACTTACAGGTATCGCCAGTACGAAATACCAGTTGAATAGTGATTCTGGCAAATAATCCTTAAACAAATTTTGAGTCAAGTAAGTGGCGTATGCACCTATCATAATTAACTCGCCATGTGCCATGTTAATAACCTTCATAAGTCCAAATGTGATGGCCAGCCCTAAAGCGACAAGCAGCAAAATTGAGCTAATGCTGAGTCCATTAAAGAGCTGAAGTAGAAATACATCCATGTGACCACTCCCCTCGCAGGCCTTCATGAACATGGAGGGAGAATTCGATCCTAACGAATTCTCCCTCCAAGCATTGCTGCGAATTAATGTCTACCTTTTAATTTTTTTATTTGGAAATGTTAGCCGCCCATTCATAGCCCTTTAGGAATGGGTCCGGCTTAACCACCGTTCCTGAATTCCATAGTTCTTTAAATTGACCATCTGCTTGAACCTCACCGATCCGTACCGTTTTATAAATATGCTGTGTCTCTCCATCAATTTTCACCTTGCCTTCGGGTGCGTCCCATTCGAGTTCCTTCGCCGCTTCTTTCACCTTATCTACGTCAATGGAACCGGCTTTTTCTACAGCTGCCGCCCATAAATAGACTGCCGTATAACCTGCTTCAATGGGATCTGCTGTCACGCGGTTGTCTCCGTATTTCTTTTTATAGTTTGCAACAAACGTTGTATTCATAGGCGTATCCGTCGTTTGGTAGTAGTTCCATGCTGTAAGATGACCTTCCAGTACATCAACGCCAATACCACGAATTTCTTCTTCGGCTACCGAAACTGAAAGCGTCGTAAGGTCTTGAGCTGTAATACCTGCATCCTTCAGTTGCTTGAAGAATGCAACGTTACTATCGCCGTTAAGCGTGTTATATACCACATCCGGTTTTGCTTCTTTAATCTTACTGATAATCGTGCTGTAATCCGTATGGCCGAGCGGTGTGTACTCTTCACCTACCAGCTCACCACCTTCTGCTTTCAACTGCTCTTTAATGATGAGATTTGCCGTTCGCGGGAATACGTAATCCGAACCGAGAAGGTAAAACTTTGTGCCCCGATTTTCAAGCAGCCAAGAAACCGAAGGGACGATCTGTTGGTTTGTGGTTGCCCCCGTATAAAAGATATTTGGCGAGGACTCAAGTCCTTCATATTGAACGGGATACCAGAGTAAGCCGTTTAATTCTTCAAATACTGGTAACATCGCTTTCCGGCTGGCAGACGTCCATCCACCAAAAACGGTGGCAACTTTATCCTCAGAAATTAGCTTACGCGCTTTCTCAGCAAAGGTCGGCCAATCCGAAGCGCCGTCTTCAAGAACAGGCACAATTTGTTTACCAAGCACGCCACCTGCAGCGTTAATTTCCTCGATTGCCATCACTTCAGCATCTATTACCGAGACTTCACTGATTGCCATGGTACCGCTTTGCGAGTGAAGAATCCCTACTTTAATTTCCCCATCTGCAGCTGTCTCCGTATTCACTGCTTCTGTCGGCGTGTTAGCCGTTTTATTCGTTGATGTCGCGTTGTTGTTTCCCCCACATCCAGCCAATACGATACTCAATGCCACCAACAATAAGCTAGATTGAAAAAATAACCTCTTCTTCATCTCTCCACTCCCCAATTATTCTATTTTTTATAAATACCCGAACATTTGGATTAAATTCCCATTGTTTGTTCGCGTCTCCATTATAGTTTGGTAATATTTTATATGTCAACATATTTAACATATATTTTTATTTATTTGATAAATTAACTCTGAATTGTGATATTTATGGTGATTCGCACATAAATAATGTTACATAACATTACACATTTACTCGAATTCATTAGTGATACGGTAATTGCGTCATGTTTATTTTCATCATTTCTTGAATACAGTCATGAGAAAGTCCTATCCGCACTTCTTATATCCAATCCGTTGACATCACATCCACACCTATTTATCCAGATTCGGAGATGCTAATTATTCCACCTACCTCGAATATATATGTAATATATAATGTCATATAACTAGCAATCATACCGATGCAGTCACTATATTCAAGTTACATGTTAGATATCCTAACAAAAATACATTGACCAAACTGGATTATTATGATAAATTTTCAACATTATATGCTACGCGTTATTCAAACCTCCCATCCTTAATCGTCTTGAGAATACACGTATGCCCATGAAATCAACCTGCTAAGGGTCAGAAGGAGTTGTGTTATTTATGCACTTAACCGTACAAGAACGAGAGAAGCTATTGATGTATCTTGCCGCCGATATGGCTCAGAAACGACTCGCTAGAGGTGTAAAGCTGAACTATCCTGAATCCATCGCCCTTATTGCTGGGTTCGTCATCGAAGGCGCACGTGATGGCAAAACCGTCCGTTCCCTTATGGAAGAAGCAAGGCATGTTTTAACAGCCGAGCAAGTCATGGATGGCGTTGCAGAACTCTTAAGCGAAGTCCAAATCGAAGCTACTTTTCCCGATGGTACGAAGCTCGTTACAGTTCATGACCCGATTGAAGGACGTACAGGTGCTTTGACTCCTGGCGAGTATGAGTTTGCCGACGATCCTATCGTCTTACTACCGAATCGTCAGCGCATAACTCGTACGGTTACCAATAAAGGCAGTCGCCCAGTTCAAGTTGGATCGCATTTCCACTTCTTTGAATCCAACCCAGCCCTCTCTTTCGAACGAGAAGGAACGCAAGGTTACCGTCTCGATATTCCATCAGGCCTATCGGTTCGAATTGAACCTGGTGAAACACAAGAAATTGAACTCGTAGAAATTGGTGGTTCGAAAGAAATTCACGGCTTCGCCGGCTTGATGAACGGGAGGATCGAATAATGAAAACTATTGATCGCGCTACCTATGCAAGCATGTATGGCCCTACTACAGGAGATCGTATTCGACTGGCTGATACATCACTGAAAATTGAGATTGAAAAAGACTTTACCGTTTATGGTGATGAGTGTGTTTTTGGTGGAGGAAAAACGGTTAGAGATGGCATGGGGCAACATCCTCTTGCGACACGCAGTGAGGGTGTTCTCGATACCGTGATTACAAACGTTGTTATTATGGATACTTGGGGAATTGTCAAAGCAGATATCGGTATCAAGGATGGACTTATTAGCGGGATTGGCAAATCAGGGAATCCACTTATGATGGATGGTGTTACGCCTAACATGTACATTGGCGTAGGCACGGAGGTCATCTCTGGCGAGAATCTGATTGTTACAGCTGGCGGTGTTGATAGCCATGTGCATTTCATATCTCCGCAACAGATAGAGATTGCCCTACAAAGCGGTGTTACAACGATGATTGGCGGAGGTTCAGGCCCAGCTACAGGCACACTAGCCACGAACTGTACGTCAGGAGTCTGGCATATAGAGCGTATGTTACAAGCCACCGATTCATTGCCAATGAACTTCGTAATGCTTGGACGTGGGAATAGCTCGCGACCAGAGGCTTTGAACGAACAAGTGCTAGCGGGCGTAGGAGGACTCAAAATTCATGAGGACTGGGGAAGTACACCTTATGTCATCGACAAGTGTCTGACTGTTGCTGAACAATATGATATACAAGTGAATATTCATACCGACACGCTAAACGAAGCGGGTTACGTCGAAGACAGTCTTCGGGCGTTCAACGGTCGTGCCATTCATACATATCATACTGAAGGTGCTGGCGGTGGTCACGCCCCGGATCTGCTGCGTGTTGCATCAATGCCCAATATTCTACCTTCTTCAACAAGTCCAACTATGCCGTATACACGGAATACTCTAGATGAACACATGGATATGCTTATGATCTGCCATCACCTCGACCCACGAATTCCTGAAGATGTAGCATTTGCAGCCTCTCGTATTCGAGCAACAACCATAGGCGCAGAAGATATTTTGCATGATATTGGCGCGATTAGCATGACAAGTTCCGATTCTCAGGCTATGGGACGCGTGGGAGAGGTCGCAGCAAGAACATGGCAGACAGCCGACAAAATGAAAAAACAACGCGGTTCTCTATCAGGCGATAGTCAGGCTGATAACAATCGAGTTAAACGATACATCGCTAAATACACTATTAATCCTGCAATTACACATGGCATCTCTCGATATGTCGGATCCATTGAAGTGGGCAAGATGGCTGATTTGGTATTATGGAAGCCCGCATTTTTTGGTGCGAAACCTGAGTTCGTAATTAAAGGCGGTATGATTATTCATAGTGCGATGGGCGATCCCAACGCATCCATCTCAACCCCACAACCATATATGTATAGACCCATGTTCGGTAGTTACGGCAAAGCTCGTTCCGCTACGTGCGCAACATTCGTTTCGCAAGCATCCTTGAGCGCAGGTAACTTAGGTGCGCTTGGACTCACTAAACAGCTCAAGCCTGTTGTGAACTGTCGGACTGTAACGAAGAGAGATATGATCTTAAATGGAGAAACGCCAGAGATTCTGGTTAATCCAACGAATTACAGCGTATCTGTAAACGGGGAGACTCTCCTCTGCCATCCCGTTGATGAACTTCCTTTGGCACAACGCTATTTTCTATCCTAAATAAACACAAGGACTTCAATCTAATCATTGAAGTCCTTGTGTTTTCTATCTTATATTAATGGATACATCGCATCTTCAACGTTTGTCGATGAACGTAATGACACACACGTATCGCTTAAATCCAGCCTCGCTCATGCGCTTTCTCGGTGGCCTGTTGTCGGGTCTCTACCTCTAGCTTCTGAATAGCTAAAGACAAGTAGTTTCGTACTGTTCCGTCTGTTAGAAATAAGCTTTTTGCAATTTCTTTGGTCGTCAGCCCCTCTTGTGCCATTCGCAATACGTCCGTTTCACGCTCAGTGAGTGGATTTTCTTCCTTTAAAAATAGAGCCGCTGCTAAGTCCATACTAATGACCCGCTCACCAGCCATGACCTTACGAATGGATTCAATTAAGAAATCGATGGGTTCATCTTTTAATAAGTAGCCCTCCACCTTCAAATCCATAGCTTGTTGCAAAAAACCAGGGCGGGCATAGGTGGTCACTATCATTATTTTTGACGAGCACCGTAATGCTCTGAGTTTCTTGGCAATTTCAAGACCTGTAAGTACTGGTATTTCGATATCTAACAAACAAACATCCGGTTCATGTTGCTGGATAGCCTCCCATGCTGATTGTCCATCCGCTGCTACTCCTACGACTTCAATGTCATCCTCTAAGGATAATAAAGACGTTAATGCCTCTCGAAGAAGTTTCTGATCTTCTGCTATCACGACACGTATCACGCTTGTTATATCCTCCCATTGCTCGTCAGTGGAACCTTTAAGGTAAGCGTAGCTCCATTGTTCGGTGGTGTAATATGTAATTCGCCTTGTAGCATGGCCATTCGTTCTCGAATGGATTGAATACCGTTCCCATGACCTTCCTGTAGGTTGCCATTTCCATCATCGCTCACTTGAATAACATAATGATCATCTTGCGTGTATTGCTTGATTGTACATTGTTGGGCTTCGCTATGTTTAATAATATTGGTAATGGTTTCTCTGACAGACAGTGCGAGCATCGTTTCAGCCACATTGGTTAACAAAGGTAATGGGTTAGACTCTTTATTCATCATGACTAGATCAATCTCAGCCTTCTCCAAAATATCCCTCGATAACTCAATCTCTTTCTCAAGGGATATAAATTTCATATCGGTGACCAGTTCTCTCACTTGCTTTAATGCATGACGAGAGGTGTTCAAAATATCATTTAGTTCATGCTTAGCCTTCTCTGGATTCTTATCCACCAGTCTTATTGTCAACTCACTCTTTAATTTAATCATCGTCAACGTTTGTCCTAGTGTATCGTGAAGATCCCTAGCAATCCGGGTCCTTTCCGCCTCTTGGATATAACGTTCAAGCTGAGCATTCGCGATATCCAGCTTCTCTTTCAAGAAATTAGCCTTCGTTCTTGTATAAATAACGATGGGTGTGGCAAGCTGGGCGATAAGATTTGGAAAATACGTGGGTGCGAACATACTCAACGGACTACCCTCATTGATCCAACAGAACACTAGAAACATAACAATGATGCCAGCCATCCCTACACTGATAATCCACTTTTGATAAGCTCTACCAAGCAGATTTGCAAAGACAAATCCATATATTAATAGCCAATTATCAACGTACATGCTAAGTGCTACAATGAGTAGGCAACCTGCAAGACTAGACAAGAGCAGACGCCAATCCCGATACCACAAGCCAATATAATAGCAACCTACAAATAATCCGATGACTAATAGTTTGACAGTAAAATGAATGGCCCAATCTGAAATGACAACACGATATATTAGAAAGATTACAGCAATGATATCGATAAATAAATATTTTTCAATCTGATCTGCAGGGTAAATCTTCTTCAACGTCATTAGATGCACACCTAATTTCTATAATCATTCTACTTCTCTACCTCATCCGTTTCTTCATCGTTTGCTTAATAGATTAGAAGTAAATCTTCGTACTGATTCCATCGGACCGTACTTAAAGCGCTTCAGCCATAGGGAAGCAAATAGTACCTGGAAATAGCTTATAACAAGCCATATAAACACAATCGTTACGGAGTCAACTTTGCCGCCAAGACCGAAACCCCATCCATAGAAAATGACCGTAGCAATTACATTTTGCATTACATAACAGCTGAGTGACATTTTACCGATATGCTCGAGTCTATCCCACAGCCAGAGCTTCTGAAATGTTTCTACTAATTTAGCAATCAATGCGATATATCCGAGCGAAAGAATAGGTGCAAATAAATAACGGACGGGAAAATCAAAGTAGCCGCCTGGCACGAAAATTAGTAAATTCAACGGAATACCTATGTATAGCCCAAATTGAAGTAGTTTCTTTCTTTTCTTTCTCCCATTCTCATCCGCAGCAAACGTCCCAGATCTCATTAAACGAATCCCTAGTAGAAAAAGAAAAATGTTCATCGGAATCACGAAAATGGCTTCAAAACGTAGCATAACAAAATTTGTTAAGCGTTCCTGTACTTGCTGGATCCAGCTGCCATCTCTATATAATAATACAGTCTCGTTCATATCTCCTAAAGAAATATTAGCTCCGGTTAGACCCAGATAGATTCCAAGAACCAATACTAGGAGCATCATTACCCCATGCAGTCCGCCAACAATCTTCATCACGCGTCGCATGAGGGGATCACCGCCTTTTATAATAAAAGCTACAATGATCGCTGTTACACCATAGCTCATCAGAATATCATATTCCATTACTAGAGTGAAGTGGATGAATCCTTCCACCATAAGTATTATGGATGTCCATATATATACGCCAGGCCAAGCAATTCCTCTTTGTAAGGTCTGCTGATACTTCATCTCAAGCCCTACGCCGAACATGATGGTTAATAAGCCAAGGAGTTTTCCATTAACTATAAACAACACGAAGCTTCTTACACAATCTTGGAAAGAACCCCGCCACGCATGCTGGTTAAAGGAAAATATATAGTTCAAATCCCCCAGATGTGCCATTATCCAAATATTAGTTCCAAGCGTTCCCAATACAGCAAAGCCTCTCAGTATATCTAGCAAGCGAATTCTACTGCTATCTCTCTCCATTGCGTCAATCATCCCTTCATTCAGTAAGTATATTCATTCTAATCCCTGAACGGATGGGTACGATATTCACAGCAGTCAGTATCTTTATATGACACTGTCATATGGAGAACATTATGAGTAACTGTAATGAACTTCATTTAAGCTAAATGACCATCTCTACGATAAGAAATAAGTTCAATGAGACAACGATGCCTGCAATGATCCAAGCTACAACTTTAGTGAATCGATGATTGGCAAGCTCTCCCATTATCTTTTTATTGTTTGTAAATAGTATGAGTGGAATCAAGGCGAATGCAATACCAAAGGATAATACCACCTGGCTCATAATTAGAGCTTTTGTAGCGTCAACGCCACTCCAAATGATGGCCAGAGGGGGAATCGTTGTAATTGCTCTACGTAGATATAGATTAATACGTTTATTGATAAAACCTTGCATGACAACATCTCCGGCCATCGTCCCAACAGAAGCGCTCGCCAAACCAGCAATAAGTAGGCTGAGCCCAAACAGTATTGACGAAAAAGGTCCAACTAATTGTCCAAATTGATGAAAAGCTACCTCTAAATCCTCTACATCCAGACCATTTTTGAAGAATAATGCCGCAGAAATGATCACCATAGCCAAATTTACTGCCCCAGCAATTGCCATAGCAAAGACGATGTCGAATAACTCCATTTTATAAATTCGTTTTTTCTCACGAGCATTTCGTCCAACAATTCTGTTTTGTGTGAGTGATGAATGAAGATAAATAGCATGTGGCATGACTGTCGCTCCAAGAATTCCAGCAGCAAGTATAATACTGTCTACCCCTTGAAACCTTGGTGTTACCATACCTGCGGCCATAGCACCGATATCAGGCTTAGATAAGATGACTTGAAAAGCAAAGGCCAATGCAACAATGAAGATCATTGCACTGATACCTGCTTCAAGTGTACGTACTCCGCGGCGTTGTAATTCCAGAATAGCGAAGGATCCAATGGCTGTAATAAAAGCTGCCAACAACATAGGAATATCAAACAGTAGGTAAAGTCCTAATGCTGCTCCTATAAATTCAGCTAAGTCTGTAGCAATGATTACTAATTCGCTCTGAATCCACAGAAATAAGGAGACTTTCTTAGGAAACCGTTCACGGGCTACTTCTGGAAGGTTCATCCCAGTGGCAATTCCAAGTTTGGCGGATAAAGATTGAATTAAAACTGCCATTAAATTAGAAAATACAATGACCCATAACAAAAGATATCCATATCGTGAGCCAGCTGTAATATTTGTGGCAAAGTTACCTGGATCCAGGTAGGCAACAGAAGCTATAAACGCAGGACCAAGGAATGGCAGTAGCTTTGACAATCCTTTGCCTCCTCCCCGCAAGATCAATTCAGTATTTAGTGTTTCCCGTTGCTTATCAATTATGATTTGATTTTCATTTTTAAGATTTAATTGTCCAGACATAGAAGTTCCTCCAACATTATTTTTTGTCCTCGTGCAATTATTTTTACCTAATGCAAATTTTAGTTGATTATATTCCTATAATCTTAAATTGTAAACAGATGATATCAGATATTGACTCCAATAATGAAAAGGAGCCTTTTCTACATCTCGTGCAAATTTAGTACCTCTGAAACCTTGACGAAATTATAAACAAATGATATATTAGCTCTCGGTTAAATACTTTATCAGTTAATTATTTAGTAGTTAACTAAATTTTTATGGATTACGTTAATTTCCGTTTTGATGATCTAGGAGGTTAAATTTTGACTGAAAATGAAGAGTTTTATGAAATCTCTTCCATGTTCAAGACACTATTAAAAGGAATTACCCAAGACTGGAATAAACAAGGGCACGAATTAAGTATTACACAATGTAAGACGCTTTATCGCTTATCCCAACACGGTCCACAAAAAGTATCCCAGCTTGCCAGTTCTCTCAGCTTTACTTCTGCGGCAATCACGGGTATAACAGACCATTTGTTTGCAGAAGGATACGTGAATAAAGAGCGCGCAGAGAGTGACCGAAGAGTTGTTAATATTACGATCACCAAGAAAGGAGAAGAAATGGTTCTTGGGCTAAGGGAAAACCAACGAGAACTTATGGGATCATACTTTAAAATACTGCCCAGTGAAGATATTGAGCATTTGAGAAGGATCTTCACAAAATTAATATCAGAGATTAAATAGATAAAATTAGAATAATGGTGGGGAAAAACCAAATGGAACATTTATCAAGCAAACGAAAACTTAGTATTATGATTGCTATTATGGCTGCAATGCTATTTGCGGCAATCAATCAGACCATTACAAGTACAGCCATGCCGCGCATAATCGCCATTCTAGATGGTATGGAATACTATACTTGGACCATTAATATTTACTTGCTTACATCAACGATTGCTACGGTCCTTGTTGGTAAGCTGTCAGATATGTTCGGACGCAAACCGTTTCTGTTAGCAGGTATTCTGCTATTTATGATAGGAGCTTTTCTAACAGGTACTTCAACAGACGTTTATCAATTTATTATTTACCGCGGTATTCAAGGGATTGGAGCAGGTATTATCCAGTCCACAGCATTTACGGCTGTCGGAGATTTATTTCCACCACGTGAACGTGGTAAATGGATGGGCCTAATGATGGCAGTATTCGGTTTCTCTAGTGTGCTCGGACCCTCGCTCGGAGGATATTTGATTGACAATCTAGATTGGCATTGGTTGTTCTGGATCTTCCTTCCACTTGGTGTTGTTGCCTTCGTGATGATTCTTACCCTATTCCCTAAAGCCAAACGCGGAGAGTCGACCAGCATTGATTATCTAGGCTCCCTATTTATGACAACGACCATCGTCCCATTGCTTCTAGCCTTCACTTGGGCGGGAACGCAATATGCATGGGGATCTTCACAAATTATTGGACTTTTGGCAGGAACAGTCGTGTCGGCACTTATCTTCGTATATATTGAATCCAAAGCTAAAAACCCAATTTTACCGCTTCATCTGTTTAAAAATAACGTAGTGACGATATCCAATATTATTGGGTTTATCATGAACTTTGGTATGATGGGTGCTATGATTTATCTTTCCTTCTTCGTACAAGGTGTACTGGGCATTTCCGCAACCTACGCTGGATATGTAACTATGCCTATGTCAATCGTCATGGTTATCGCCAGCGCCATTACGGGGCAGATGATGGCTAAAAAAGGGAAATATAAACGTTATGCCTTGATTGGTATACCGATTATGATTGCGGGTATGTCGATTATGGTATTCATGAATAGTGTACCGATGGCAGTTCTTAGTATGACTGTATTTGGTCTTGGACTAGGACTAGGAATGCCTGTGTTCTCGCTGGCTACGCAAAATGCAGTTTCTCACGCAGAGTTGGGTGTAGCTACGGCCTCATCTCAATTATTCCGCAATCTCGGCGGTACAATCGGAATAGCTGTTATGGGTACGGTTATGTCAAATAATCTATCCAAAAACTTAAAAGATGCTTTGCAATCGGAGTCCGCACCTGATTTCTCTCAGATGGATCCAAAACTTGCTGAGCAAATGCTTTCTTTCGCTAATCCACAGGCGCTGATGAACAAGCCTTTGTTAGAGCAAACTCAGGCAAGTCTACCCGCTGATGTACAGCCTGTATTCTCACAAATGATTGATGCGATCCGTGATGCTTTAGGTCTGACGTTGTCGTCAGTGTTCTTGACAGGAACTGTCGTGCTTGTGGTTGCTTTTGTTCTTGTGTTCTTCCTGAAGGAACTACCACTTAGAACATCAAACCATATGCCTACTCCAGAGGAAGCGGAACAAGAAAAGAAAACTAATTCTTCTTCGCTTGCTATAGATAAACCTTAATATTAATACAGGGAAGCTGTTGTTCCCAGCGATATAAGGGAATAGCTGCCTACTATACAACAAGATAAAAAACCTGCAATCCGCCAATGGTTGAATTTGGCAAATTGCAGGTTTTTTATTATCCCATCTATAACCAATCAATTTAGTATACTAGTTTCTTTTTACTGTAGATCAAAGACTACATTGTTATCAGCTTAAGGAGAAATGATTTTAAATCAATGATCCGTAAATATTGGGGCTGCTGATCCGTTCCACTGATGATAAGGGGAACTAGCGATTCTGCTTGTCCTAGAGCTCCATGACCCCCTCCTCCTTTATGCGTGGGCGAGCTTCTGTCTGCCAATTCATAACCCGGCTTTGCAGTAACAACCAAGAATTCTCCAGGGTTAGAATGTAAGGCTCCAGTTAACCTTTGCAATGCATCAGGATACTGACCATAGTTCAATGTATGATTCTGAGCATTTATTTTCAAATCCAATACATCTGCATCTTGTTCGATCAGCCATTTTTGTTGATAAGGATCGATCAGTTTTCCATTCGCCTTGAATCTGATCTCTTTGGAGGAGTTACCTTGAATAGCGTATATCCACTCCTTTTCTTTCCATGAAATAATATCGACGCGAGGATCAGCTTTTAATACATTGGCTATGTCTTTTAACTTGTCCGCTTTAAGTTTATAGACATAAGCCATCGTTTCATTAACGGCAAGAACGACTTCTGTTTCCTTCGTTACTGCTTCACCCTGACGCAATACGTCATAGTCTTTTAAAATAGAAGGCAGATCGATAACCGGGTTATCTTTATCAGATAAAATTGGGGTCATCCCACTATCTCCAACGAGAATAAATATCGCTTTCTTCAAAGCTTCTTCCGGTGAACCAAAGCTTTGCAGTAATGTTTGAAGCTGTTTATCTACTTCCTTAACTCCATTAAGTTCCGAAGGACCATTTTTATGAATCTTTTGATCCAAATCAGGTAGATATACATATAAAAAATCGGGTAATTTATTTGCTTTCACTAAATAATTGACCGTTTCAATGGAAAATTGATTGTTTAAACCCATACGATGGGTTAAACCATCAGGCAGTTTCTGGATACCATCAAGCGGATCAGATAATGAGCCCAACGCTAAATAATCGGGTCCTTTTACAGCGATTTTTTTGGGCAAAGAGGTAGGACCCTGAATCCAAGCAGGAATGGATAACGTATGATCAAAGTTTCCCCGATAAATCAATCCGTTAATACTACCCGATTTCTTCCCACGTCGGGTCAAGTCTTCGTAAAGGGTTGGTACTTGTGGGTTTAAGTGACTACCGTTCAAGTTGACTAATGCATCAACCAATACCGTGTCAACTCCATGTTTGATGATCTCCATCGGACCAGTTCCATAATTGATGAGTTTCTTTTCTTTCGTCGAATACCAAGTCAAACCAGGCACGTGGTGCCCATTCGGATATGTTCCTGTAAGCAGAGAACTATCAATCGCCACGGACATAGTAGGAAAGGAACTAACCAGATCCTTATGATATTGACCATGTTCGATCAGATATTGTATGGTGGGAAGTTCTTTTTGCGCTATTCCTTTATCAATGGCTAGCGGCATTAAAGAATCGATCACCAATAAGATAACTTTCTTTGTATTCACTCCGTTTATGGATTTAACTCGGACTAAATCCTGTTCTTTATGTGCTGAGTCCTGTCTTTGGCATCCCAAAGCCATGATCAGTATCAAGATCACAAGCACATACAAACTCATTTTTTTCTTATTAATGAACATCACCCACCTGACTATAATGTGCCTATTATGTATATGCTGTGCCAGAATTCAACTTTTATACATCATTCATACAGAAGTAATTTGTATATTACGACTTCTGATAATGTGTCAACTTGATAAATCGGAATATACCCTGCTGTATGAACAGCCGACATAGGTGGTTATGTCGGCTACATGTAGGTATAGCTACTTAGCAATTTTATTTGTTGCTCAACTTATGGATGGACTCCCCGTCTACTAAAGGGCGATTCCTTACATACATTATGGCTACCATCCCTTTGATGAGCTCTCTCGATGCTTGCTGGTCACTTGCTGATTTGGCCCCGAATTTCACCATTCGGATGCTGCACGGTATGCACGTTAACGTAAGTGTTACCTCTGTCGATCTCCCGGACTAAATCAAGGAGAGTTTTACCTTGTAAAGGACCTACCAGATCACGCTTGGTCAGGACTCCTGTCACAACGCCACGTCTTACTGAAATACCAAATTTACTGGGTCCGAATAAAAATACAACAACGGGGCCATTTCGCCCCCTACGTCCAAGATGGATATGAGCTTGAGTAATCCGGGAGATATTATTGACGACAAGTCGGAATCTCAGTTGAGTGCCGTTAGCATTAAGATGAAAAACCGCATTCCCGGTAGCAATAGTTCTCACAGGCGGTACCTCGTTACGTCCATTTAAGATAGCTCTAAATTTTCTAATGATTTTCCACTCCTCTCTTTTCATTATTGTATTCAAATAAGAGAGATGCTGATTGTTTACTAGCCTGTATTTTTCACGACATAAATCAAAGGAATTTGCTTGCTTATAATCGATGAACGGAACAATTGTTCTGTTGTTGACACTTATTACAAACAGCCCAAAGGTCTACTGACACAGCCTACTCTCCTAATGGTCTACATGGATTGCTTGTTTCATATACTTAGACAGGCTAGTTTATTTATTCTTGATAGTCCCAAATCTTATGGAAGGATGCGATCACCACGATATGGAGCACCTTTTACCGCTACAAGTAGAATATCTTCTGATGTTTGGGATAGCCCTATTTTGGACTATCGGCTATATTCTCATTATTTATAAAGGGTTTAAGGATCAATTCTGCGGTATGCCCTTAGCCGCTATATGTGCAAATATTACTTGGGAATTCCTACTAACCTTTCTTATGCCGTTTCATCCACTTCAGCAAATCGTAACCTTTGTGTGGTTTCTATTAGATTGCATCATTCTACTTCAATTTCTCTATTATTCAAAAAAATCATATCCCAAACACACGCTTCATGCTTCTGTTTTCTCCTTATTGATCGGAGCATTTCTACTGCATTATGGAATGGCCGTTGAATTTCATGATACATTGGGTGTTTATTCCGCCTTTGGTATCAATCTGTTGATGTCCATCCTCTTCATTAAGATGCTAATGACCCACGAGTTGCTAGGTCAATCCTTAACTATCGCTTATCTCAAAATGATAGGCACCCTATGTGCTTCCATCTTATGCTATTCGTTCTTCCCACAATCCGTTTTGTTAACGATTATGTATATTCTGATCTTTATATTGGACCTTGTGTACGTCCTACTGGTCTACAACAAATCGATCAAAATCATTCACATATCTCGCCTTCCTATGGTTTGAGCGGTCGTGTGTCTGAACAATAAAAGCCATGGATATGCCGCAAACGGCATATTCATGGCTTTTTTCAAGTATAAACTAAGTTATTGCCTATCTTTAGTCTGCTAGATTCGCACCAATGATCAAATAACCTTGTTTGTTTAAGCTACTATCTAAATCATTCAACCGCGAATAACTTGTCCACTATATAATCTTCTTTGCCCATCTCTCGCTCGCTTACTTTTAACTCCGCTGCTTCTCTTGCTGCTCCATATATCTACGCATATTATGCATATATTCTGGTGCATCCAGGGGATCGCTGACAATCATTTCGATGAGACATAACTTGTGATTGCATTCGGTTTCGGCACGTGAAATTGCAGTATCAAGTTCTTTATTACTACGGACAGTTACCGTGAAGGCTTCGCCCCCGAAGGCCTCTGCTAGTTTCGTGTAAGACCAATTAGGCACTTGATTATATTGCTGATCTTCAGTCTTCACATTCAAATATTTCTCGATGGTATACCCGTAGTTGTTTAATACAAAAATAATCGGTTTGCAGTCATAATACAGCATGGAACTAATCTCCTGAACAGTAAGCTGCAAAGAACCATCACCTGTAAAGAGTAATATGCGGCGGTTAGGTGCTGCTATGCAAGCACCGTAAGCCGATGGTGTTGCATAACCAATGGACTGCCATCCACCTTGAGCGATAAATGTCACGTCACGCGGGAGTCTGACCTGAGTCATACCATAATAAAATGTACCCGTTTCTGCGATTACAATATCGCCTTCTTTCAGCATGTGCTGAAAGCGAGGATAATAGGATACTGCTGAGATGTAGTCGTCAGGCTTGTCCGTCATCTTATCATAAGGAAATGTTCCCTTCATCACCGGACTTTGCTGCTTGTGTCCGATATTCTGCAAGGCAAAAAGCATATCTACTGCTTGCACATTGGGATACTCTGCCTCGCCGACCTTCACCATATTCGGTTGGATTTCCACCATTTGAAGTGGGTTCAGTTTCGCCGTAAAATTGGCCATGTTGGTGTCTGCTGACACTAATCCCACGGCAATGATACAGTCCGCGCTCTCTACTGTACTGCGAACTGCTGGACTACCAAATGCTCCTCCATACATTCCAATGAATAAAGGATGGCTTTCATCGAAAGCACTCTTTCCATATAGAGTGGATGCAACGGGTATATTCATAGACTCAGCCAGTTTGCGTACGGATACCTGTAGACCGAATCGGATGGTTTTGACATCTGCCAATAGAACCGTATTTTGAGACTGGCTCAGCAGATGCTGTGCATGGTCCAATGCTGCCTGTAGTGTTCTGGGATTTGATTTGGGTTGGGGTGAGGTAACTTGATTATGGGCTAGGACTGGTTTCATGACCAGATCATCGGCCACTACCAAATACACCGGTTTCTTCCTCTGATGTGCAATACGAATGGCAGCTGGTATCTCAATCTCAGCATTTTCAGGCGTAAGAACAACGGTGTAAGCTGTGATGGGCTCATATACTTTACGGAACACATCGAAATTCCCATCCATCAAGGTATGATGCATGAACTTATTTTCTTTTTGATCTTTATCAGGAGGTGAACCTACGATGTGAATAATGGGGACATTTTCGCTGTTAGCGCCAGCAATCGCATTACATGCGCTCATTTCCCCTACACCATACGTCGTTATGAGTACTGATATCCCCTTGATTCTAGCATAGGCATCTGCAGCATATCCTGAATTCAATTCATTCCGTCCATTTATGAACTGGATGCCATCGTATCTCTCAAGACAATCAAGTAAAGTGAAATTATAATCACCAGGCACGCCAAAAACTTCAGTTATACCCTCCTGCTTCAGGCAATCAAATAAGAAATGTCCTAACGACTTCTGCAGCTTGTGTCCCATCTGACCAGCATAATCATTTACAATATTATTGTTCATATATAATTCTCTCCTTATCCAGTCATAGGGTTATGATATGTATAACATTACCCTATCATGGAAAGGTTATTCAGTTGCTGATCAAGGCATTAGATGACTATAAAGAAGGACTGTAGTCAGCGATTAAGCCTTAACTTTCATCCAAACCACTTCTTATTTTATTGCTGTATGTTTCTTGATCGCTGGCATAATTACTGTTGCAATCAGCTCAATATTTTTCATGATCTTATCGAAGGGTACACCACCGAAATCGATTTGGGCCATAAAGCGCTGTTGACCAAATAATTCGTATTGATAGAGCATTTTTTCAATCAATTGTTGCGGGCTGCCGACCATTAACGCATCACGATAATCTGTAGATTGTGCAAATTGTTGTTGAGGATAGCCACCGCCACGTAGTGCCTGCATCCCCGTATCAAGATGAGGATAATACTCACTTAGTGCATCCTGTGAATTTTCTGCTGCATAAAATAAACTCGTTGTTGCAATGGGGAGAGCTGCTGGATCAAAACCACTTTGCTCTGCTGCCTCACGATACGAATCAGCCGAGACCTTAAAGTTGATAGCAGGCCCCCCGAGCGTTGTCAGCATCATCGGTACACCGGCATTTCCAGCCTTAATGGCACTAGCAGGGGGACCACCTACTGCACGCCAAATGGGCATATGACCATGTAGAGGCTGTGGCAGAATGGATGCATGTTGTAACGGTGCGCGGAATTGGCCTGCCCATGTTACGATCGGCTCGTTATTTAACTTCAGCAGTAGTTCCATCTTTTCTTCAAATAATTCTTCATAATCATGTACATCAAACCCTAGTAAACTATAAGCTCCTACGCGTGAACCTCTCCCAGCAACAATTTCAGCTCGACCTTTAGATATCAAATCTATTGTGGCGAAATCCTCATACACACGAACAGGATCGGATGTACTTAACACCGTTGCGGAGCTAGCGATTTTAATATTGTTTGTAGCCTGAGCGATTGCACCTAAAATGACCGTATGTGCCTGTGTTGTGAAATGCGTCTGATGACTTTCGCCGATAGCAAATACATCAATTCCTGCTTCATCCGCTAGCTTACTTGCCTCAATTAGTTCTTGCATACGTCGCTCAGGGCTTGTCATAGAGCCTGTATGCGGATTAGGTAAATGATCTCCAATCGAATATAAACCAAATTCCATTCCCTTTCTTGGATCTATACGATATTGTTCCATGTTTACTCGCTCCCTTATATTTAATCTAGATGCATCGTTATTACTTTGATTTATAATTTGACTAATCAAGTGATAGTGCAAAAAAAAATTACACAGGCGGTAATTTTTTCTTTTCGCTATGTTTATGAACACGTGTGAGCAATGCATATAGTGTTTTTTGTTCTTCTTGGTTTAATACGTCGTCAAAAAATGATGTTTGAAAGGTCAACTGTTCAGGTACCGCTTGTTCTAAAATAGATTCGGCCTTCGCGGTGAGACTAATCGTCTTCGTTTTCCAGTCTTGCTTGCGGACAATATAGTCTTCTTTTTCAAGACGTACGAGCATACGAGAAATACCACCTTGCGTAACTGTCGCCTTTTCAGATAACTCCATTTGTGAAAGCGGCTGATAAATGCGAATTTGCGCAAGAACATCAAATTGAGCAACCGTTAGATTAAAACGTTTTAAAAATTCATTCGACATCTGGTTGCTTTGGTTCGTAAAGCGCATTAGACGTAACCAGATTATCGAGCCCATCGTATGTTCACGCATTTCGTTTCGCCCCCTGTTAACCTTATCATCACTTTACTACTCAATTTATAAAATAGCAAATATAAATAGGAGTTCTCCAGGCTAATTCTTCATCCCCGTCAGCTCAGCTACAATTTCATAGGAACGAAGTCGAGCCTTTTGATCATAGATCATGGAATTAATAATCATTTCATCTGCTTGAGTCTCATCCAGAAAAGCCTGAAGCTGTACTTTCACTTCATCTGGGTTCCCTATAATTGATGATTTCATTTGGTTCGAAAGAATTATTTGCTCGTGTTCTGTCCAAATGCCCTCCATGGAATCCACGGGTGGAGCCAGTTGATCCGGTTTGTTACGAATTAGGCCTAAAAATTGTTGTTGATGTGAGGTTGCTAGCCTCTTCGCCTCCTCCGTAGTATCCGCAGCATAGACATTTACTCCCACCATAGCATAAGGTTTGTCCAATACTTTCGATGGTTGAAAGTGGTCACGGTAACTTGCAAGTGCTGGTAGTGTATAATCTGCAGAGAAATGGCTCGCAAAGGAAAAAGGCAACCCTAATTTAGCAGCCAAAGCAGCACTGAAACCACTGGATCCCAAAAGCCAGATCGGGACCTCTGATCCTTCCCCAGGAATAGCTCTGACGCGATTGTTGTTAGAATCCTCATCTAAATAAATCATCAACTGCTCTAACTGTTCCGGAAACTCCTGTCCATTACTTCGATGATCACGACGAAGAGCCATTGCTGTAAATTGATCACTACCCGGGGCACGTCCTAATCCCAGATCGATACGTCCCGGATACATAGCTTCAAGTGTACCGAATTGCTCTGCAATGACGAGTGATGCATGATTAGGTAGCATAATTCCACCAGAACCAACGCGAATTGTTTTTGTTCCCCCAGCTACATAACCGATAACAACGGAAGTCGCTGAACTGGCGATCCCAGGCATATTATGATGTTCAGCAAGCCAATAACGACGATAGCCCCAATCTTCTGCATGTTGAGCTAAACTCAACGTATTTTTAAAAGATTCAGTAGGTGATCCACCCCTGGTAATCGCAGCCAAATCCAATACGGAATAAGGGATTTCATTCAGTTTTTTTACATGCTTAGAATCCAATGATATCCACTTCTTTCTCTTCGTAATATTAGGGTAGTTCCTCTGATCTGCTTAATCCTTGTCGGATGACTTATCTTTCTCGTTACGGAGTTTGTCAGGTGTCACGTCATTTCCCAGCGGATCAAGAACCGTCAAGCCCGAGAAGGTATTCAAAACTTGCCCTCGTATTTCACGTAAGTAGTCTTCTCGTAATGTTTGTTGCTCAACCTTCTCAGCAAGGCTTAGTCCTACTTCACGCTTTTTTTTCGCTAATTCATTTATACGCGGTATGCTTGTAATCATGTAATTCCCTCATTCTTTGTTATATTTGTGAATGTATCCTTAACTTAGTTCGTTCTTATCGTTCCAACAGCTAGGACTACAACAGTTCCCGCGCCAATAGACGATAAACTTCTAATCGTTTCTCTTGCGAATGTGGAATGCTGCAAATCATAGCTTCATCAAATCCATATTGCTCTTGTTCTTGTTGTAACAAGGATGCAACATCTTTCACTGCACCTACTAGATGTATTTTACGATTTTCTTTTATCGTCATGCGATCCATTTCGGTCAACGGAACATTCTGAGCTTCTTCAGGTGTTAGTAATTGTCTGATCTGCCCCTTCACCATCATTAAACGAAATAGATCTTGTGGAAGTGCCTCGAATTCAGCTTCTTCTCTGGTTTTAGCGGTTGTCACCATGTAAGTCACATTAATTTCAGGTTTGTCCATAAAGGTTGAAGGTTGAAAATTCTTTCTGTAGTGATCTAGAATGTCATGGGTCATTGCTCCATTGAAAAACTGTGCGAACGAATATCCCACGCCCATCTCCGCTGCTTTCAGGGCGCTATTACCACTCGAACCTAATAACCAAGCCTCTGGTAAAACGATGTGGGATGGGATCGCGATCGTTTTATTGTACAAGTCATCTTCGGGTACTTCATCGTTGATCAGCTTTAAGGCAGTATTAAATTTAGTATACATGTCGTTCACCATGAGTTGCCGTCCTTCAGATAACGCATACATCGCGTGGGTATCCCCTCCCGGAGCTCGACCCACACCAAAATCTATCCGGCCAGGTGAAAGAGCACTTAGGGTCTTAAACACTTCGGCAAGTTTCAATGGGGAATAATGCATCATCATCACTCCCCCCGTACCCAAACGAATACTTTTAGTTTTGGCAGCTATATGAGCTGCTGTCACTTCTGGAGCTGAACTTGCGAATGAATTGGCCCCATGATGTTCTGCCATCCACATTCGAGTGTAGCCTAATTCATCTGCCAATACAGCTAATCCTACCGCTTTTTTTAATGCACCCTCTGCGGTATTCCCGATTGTAACAGGTGCTTGATCCAATACACTTAATTTCATATGCTCAACTTCCCTTCTCTACCTATTTCAACCCAACGTGAGTTTGTTTCTCTATAAGACCATTTTCTCGTTTATCCATGTTTGTAAAGATTCCATCTTCGTTTTAAAACGATCTTTATGGATCTCATCAGAGTATGATGCGACCGTTTCCCTCTTTAGTACAGATTTCCATGAGGATTCAGCCTCTTCCATTAAATCTGTTAACAAACAACATTGATCTTCTTTTTTCAACTCAAGCATATCGTTTAAAATTCCACTTGAAGAATACAGCGTCTGCTGTCCTTCTATAGCAAGATATATATCATAGATCCGAATATCATTCGGTTTTTTCTTTAATTTAAACCCACCTTTTACGCCTGGAACTGATGTAATTAAGTCCGCACTTACTAACTTTCTTAACAGCTTTTGAAAATACGTTGCGGAAGCACCTAACTGTTGACTAATTGCTTCTCCGGGTAATACAGCCTTGTCAGGCAACATATTCAGTAAAAGAATGGCATAAACCGATTGCTCAACGCCTGTTTTCATATGCATTTAAGTCACCTCCAGTAGCTTCTGTATGGTATGAGAATAGCATTTAAATTTTGAGATTATATTAACCATGATTAAAGCGGATAAATAATGTCCATGTTATTACATGATATATTAGATTTTAATAAATGTAAACTATACTAACTATTCTCCCTTTCAAGTTGCTCAGGGCAAAAAAAGTGGTCAACCGCTCCTTACAGACGGTTGACCACTTTTTTAGATCTATCGGAACCAGATATGTGTTATATCAAACATAGCACTCTGAGGAATAAATCAATTAGGGTGTTTCACAGGCGGACATATATCAGGCTATGCGTATCACGTGAGATCCACCATCACATAAGCCACTTCACGCCCATTCACTAGCAATGAAATCCGGTGCTCACCAGGATAATGACGCCGTGTGGTCAACTCTCGCCAACTGTGTGTCCGAATGCCGTTAAGTCGCGCACCACCAGTCACTGTTTTGTCTGATAATAAGAATGATTTACGGGATGTCTGTCCCCTTGCCTTCACGAAGTCTATTCCGTATTCGATCCGAATGTGTACCGGTTCGCCCTCTTGGATATGAAGCTCATACTTTAACTCACTTGCACCGCCAATAGAGACTACATTGGGCTCAGCCGATAGTGAAGCATGCGTAGTTAATGACAGAGTACCTGCAGCGGGTTCAGCATAACCGAATAACGACATGATCTCTGGATTAGCTTGGCGGATTAAGGTTCGACAACCGTGTCGTACGATCCAGTCGGTGTGTGGATCCAGCCCTTTCCAGCGGCGAGCGATATCGATCACGACGGAAGGATGATCCTTCACAATATCGTTTAGATTATTGGCAACACTCTTACGTACATAAAGCGATGGGTCTGCCTTTAGCCTTTCAAGAATAGGAAGGATTGGAGCGGGATCACGCTTGAACATCGGGAGTGCTTGTCCCCACGGTAGACGGGGGCGGCAACCTTCACTTGCAAGACGACGAACATGCTCATCGGGATGCTGTGCCCATACTAACATTTCACTCATCATCCGCTCAGGGTCACGCAGAAGAAAGGGTCTTACAGCAAATTCCGCCGATGACCTTTGAGTGAAACGCTCTAGCGCTTTCATCGAAAGTGCCCAATGTTCTTCTCCCTGACCAAATACCTCTACGAAATCTGGGAAGATCAAATACGGGAATCCGACACAAGTCTCATCGATCGCGAACAACACATCCAATGCCGCTTCATATCGAGGTGGAAGATATGCTCCAAGTATTGTTGTGATCTGTCTCATTCGAGCTTTAAGTTCAAGTCCATCCCACTTGTCATCCATTACTGTAGCGATGAAGCCTTCCCTATCGAAAGTACCGTAAACGGTATGTATTTTCTCACCGAAACTGCGAAGAAATGCCTCGTTGTACATTAATTTTAAAGGTTCTCCCATGGTCTATCTCCTTCTGTTGACTATTCTAGCTCAACGATGCTGGCATTTCGCCATACCTTGCGCTTGAGTCTGTACTTATAAGATCGTATCATACCTAACTTGACACCTATATGTCTTGTTCATTATTTGATTAACCAAAATCAGCATTTTATTCGACATTGAAGTTAACAATCTAATATCTGGGTATATCCTATTCAGACCACTCATGTAAATATAGGAATCCTTCCGAATCTCCCATTTTACGATAAGACATATCAAATACTTCATCGATAGGGAACTCTCGATATTGCGTTTTAACTTTATGTTCATATAAGTACATCGATCGTTCGTGTAACACTGTTGTTTGTGCATTTCGGGTCACTTCTCGATGAATCTTGTAATACAATTGAATGGCAAGCAATTTATCATAACTCCCTTCACATGCCTCTGTTATAAGATCAACTCGCCTTCGGTGGGGTAAAAAGTTAGTATCATGATAGCATTGGCACTTTTTTCTGTAAAATTCCTTGGTGAGGCTTAGATATAGTATAATTCCTGTTTTTCGATGAGCTGTATATAGATACCTAGTAGTAACTGTTAATTATTAGTCTCTAGAAGTGTATATCATTTTTTGAACTTTCTATTGTGAATTTTTCATATGATGTTTTTTTATAATATGAATCTATGTTACATCTAACAATCCAATCTATAACCTATTAAATCCACATCAATGTTAATTGGATGACTAATTTATGTAAATTTTTATCGAAATTGTGTGCTGTTACATGACACAATGATGAAGTGCAACCTTTTTTCCATCATCTCGTCTAGAAGGTTAGAAAGACAACGAAATATACATTAATGAAGGAGGATACTATGAGAACTCAGCATAAATTTACGACTCTTGCCATCGCCACGATTCTCGCACTATCTTTAACAGGACAAAGTTCAGCAGCAAGTGGTCATTTTACGGATTTGGATCATATCCAAGGAAAAGATCAAATAGAAACGTTATATAATAATGGATTTGTCAGAGGAATGAATGATCATGAATTTCAACCAAATGCGACCCTAACATCTGCACAGGGTATTCAAATGATCGTGAATAGCTTCCAGCTAAGCCTTGCTGCTATTGATTTCAGTGTAGTTCCACAGGCAACCGATTTATTCACCAAAGTTCAGGATAATGCATGGTATACAGATGCTTTTATTATTGCATATCATAACGGTGTTGACCTTAGTGCTGATATCGATCCTGCACATAAATTAACCCGAGAAGAATTCACATCATACGTCATTCATGGTTTAGAGAAGGAAAGTAACCTTCCATTAATCCGAATTAACCCAGTCGATATAACAGACAAAGCTGATCTAGATATACGCTATTCGGGTACGATCCAAATTGCAGTTGCACTAGGGATTGCCGATCTTGACGAGCAAGGGAATTTCCATCCCACAACAGAAATATCTCGTGCGGACGCAGCGATCATCACGTACAATGCACTAGAATATCTGAATGCCCATCCGGGTCAAAACGTTCCATCATCCTAAGAAAGACCTTATCTAATATCGACAAAGGAGTCTCTAGAACTTAATCGTTCTAGAGACTCCTTTGTTATTATAACAATCTGCATCCTCCGATACATCCAGTACATTCACCTAGTTCCCCTCCCCATCATACACATATCATCTAACGGATGAAGGGGGTTTTAACTCAATATGACCTTACTCTATACAAAAAGCTGGCTGGATGAGCATCTTCTGACATTATCAGAATGGCAACAACGGGCCTTCATAGAATTCGGAACCATGATTAACGACGACTCTAATATGTATCCATGCATTCCTGGAAGACAAGGTTTCCTAGCAGATCATTTACGATTTGGATTTATTGAAGATCTTAGTTCACAGCAGTCCATACAAGAGCTTGCTGTAATGTTAAAGACCTATGGTCAACATTCAAGAGAAACAGGTAAATTTGCATCCTTCGTAGTCTTCTCGAATCCCCCCTCTACCCTGTTACATGAGTATTCTGTACAAGATTACGAAGAACTTTTTTGGGATTTATTAAGTCATGTTAGTCATTACGATGTCAAAGAATGGCCCAAAGACATTTCTCGCGATCCCTCTGACCCCTCATGGGAATTTTGTTTTGATGGAAATCCCTATTTTACGTTTTGTGCTACGCCATCTCATCAGACGCGCAAAAGTAGATATTTCTCATACTTTCTATTGGCTTTTCAACCGCGGTGGGTCTTTGAAGACATCAATGATTCTACCGTCTTTGGACAAAAAATGAAGAAGGCTATACGAAGTCGGCTACTAGAATATGATGGTATCCCCGCACATCCTTCTCTGAATTGGTATGGTCAGAAGGATAATCTCGAGTGGAAGCAGTATTTCTTACGTGATAATAATGAAGTTCCCTCGAAGTGCCCCTTCTCACAGTTGAAACCCGGCTCAAAACACTAAATAAGCAGGTGGTTGAGCGTTTCATCCCTATATGATCTGAATAAGTCCATAATAGTTAACCCAAACTAAATGAAGTAACACATGGTTATACAGATTACATTAGGAGGAACGTCATGACACAGGAGCAAATGATTCAAACGATTGTCATCCCCGCGGAAAAAGGTCGCAGCTTTAGACTGAAGCGGGGACAAATAGTAAAGGTCATCGATGTTGAGGGCAAGCAAGTGGCTGATTTTGTGGCCATTGTGACCGACAACACTTCGGAACGCTTAGACCCAACTGTCACAATGGATGTATTACGCACCATCCATGTTAAACCTAACGATATCCTATATTCCAACGTTTATAGTCCTCTACTCACTGTCATGGAAGACAACGTTGGTCGACATGATTTCATGAACTCAGCTTGCCGACCTGAAATGTACGGCTTCCTATACCAGCAACCGGAGCATGCAAGCTGTTATCATAATTTAAACGTCGCGCTTGCTGAGTTCGGCATCCAGCCACCGCACCAACACTATCCTTTTAACATCTTTATGAATACAGTCATCGATAGCCAAGGGCAGATCGAAGTGAAAGCACCTCTGTCTCAACCGGGGGACTTCATTTCGTTACGTGCGGAAATGGACCTTATTATAGCGATATCGGCTTGTCCATGCAAAGAAAGTGATTGTAACGGCACTCATTGTACGCCGATCAAAGTGGAGATTATAAGTAGTACATAAGAAACCCCCATTCCGTAATCTATAAAAGATACGAATGAGGGTTGACTAGGGATATTCGCTTCAAATGAGGTCTAACATGTCCTATGGGAATAACACAGGCTTGTTTGCAGGTATAGTCTGCTTTCTATCCCATACTGTACTTGGAACTTCTCGTCGGAGCACGGGAACAATATCCGTGGCAAATCTATGGATTTGCTCCACTTGTTCTGCCTCCGATAGTCCATCTACACAGATACTAAGGACTTGATTACCGTATGCTTTATGGTAATCAAGTATTTTCTCAATGACACGGTCCGCACTACCGATCAATACTGGACCGTTCTCGATATTGTCTTCAAGATCCTTGAAGGGGGATTGGTTATGTTGCGCTGCAGCTGTAGCATGAAAGGCATCATAGTAGGGCCGAAAACGCTTGACCGCTTCCTCTGTTGTGTTCGCTAGATACAAACTGCTTGCACCTGAACCCACGACTGCTTGATCAGGGTTATGACCATAATAAGCTAAACGCTCACGGTAGTGGTCGATTAATGCTTTATACTTAGCTTGTGGATGAAAAGTATTAGATGAGAATATAGGTTCACCGTATTTCGCTGCTAGTTCAGTAGATAACGTACTAGACGCACTACCATGCCATACGGGAATGGGTTGTTGAAAGGGTCTCGGTTGGGTCGTGACGTTATCTAGAGGCGTCCGATATTTACCCTTCCAAGTCACATTCTCCTCATTCCAAAGACGTTTCAGTAATGCATATCGCTCAGCAAGAGACTCCCACTGCTCCTCTTCTGTAATTCCGAATAATGGATAGTGCCGTGGATCATTACCCTTCCCAATAATTAACTCGAGCCGACCGGCGGAGAGATGATCTAGTGTCGCATAATCTTCCGCAACTCGAACTGGATCGAGTACACTTAATACGGTCACCGTAGTTAATAAGCGAATTCTCGAGGTTCTGGCCGCAATTGCGGTTAAGATCACTGCTGGTGATGAGGACAGAAAGGGCTCCCCATGCCTCTCCCCAATCCCAAAGGCTGCAAATCCAAGTTCTTCCGCAAGCGTAGCCTGTTTCAGCACATTCTGAAATTTCTCCTGTGTCGTCCATGCTTCACCGGTCACAGCGTTGGGAAGATTCATCATAAGGCTAAACAAAGCAAACTTCATCTTACGTAAGCCCCTCTCGAAGAATAGCGCGACATTATTTCCCTAATCACAGCAAATCTAGTTACCGATACTGTCTGCGGTATCGTGTTCCTCTTGATTTTCTCTTTCTTTTTCTTGCAAATACACTTCATGTAATTCAGGGTTAACTACCTTCTTCAGAAGGTGCATCGTACCATCCCCATTCCCTGAGTCAAAAGCCTTGAGTCGCTTATATCCTCTCCGCTCGTACATGGGTAGAAGCCACGGGTGCTTCTCTGCAGTAGCTAGCGTAAGCGCAGGAGCCCCTAGCTTATCACGGATAATCTTCTCCTCCACCCAATTCAGTAGTTTCATCCCGATGCCCGTTCCTTGATATAAAGGATCTACCGCAAACCACATAATGAATGGCAGATCCGTAACAAACTTAATATTATCTTTCTTCGAAAGTGTTACTGTAGCCTTGATCTCTCCATCAATCTCTAGTACATAGCACTCATTCGTGGTCACATTTTCTTGAATAAGCGCAACATCCGCATTCCCTGCTGGCCATTTAAGCCCTAGCTCCCGAATCGTTACATAAGCCTCATACGTAATATATTGTAGTCTTTCAGCGTCCTCAACTGTGGCTAATCGATAAATTTCAGTCATTTGCTCCACCTCTATTATTTGATAGTAACATTATTCGCATGTAATTAATATGAATTAACTTTATCACCGTCTTTTCCAAGATGCTAATAGATTTTATCTATCGATCCATCGAAAAAACATGAACCCATCCATCTTAGTCTGTATGGGTTGACTTACGCCATGCTATCGCATGTTTTTGGACAACAGAAATAAATTCACTCAGTGCTGGAGACTGCCACTTCTTTGTATGATAGGCAATCTGGGTTGCTACCCGCTGATTCTCATCATTCCACACAAGCTTACTTAATTTCCCTTCATTTAATTCGTCTTGCACGGTAACCAAAGGTAAGAAGGATATACCAAGTCCAGCCATCACACATTGCTTGATCGCCTCTATATTCCAGAACTCTAAGCTCGGATCTGGAAATACACCCTGGCTGTTTAAATACTGTTCGAATAACATACGATAGGTACAACCCGCTTCCGTATGAACAATCGTCTCCACATGGATAACCTTATCTTCGATTTCAGGCTGAAGCAAGAATGCTAGATCAAGCTCACCTGCGCAAACCTTATCAAGTAACTCAAGACATAGACCCGGTTTCAGTATAATTTTCACTTCGGGAAATATTGAGGTTCCCGTTCATCCCAAACGAATTGTCGCTGAGGAGTATCTAGGAAGCTTAATTGCACTCGATATGATTCCGGTCGGTACACCTGGGTTGACCCTTAAGAATTATTATTTCAAAGATGCACTTAAGGGAGTTGCAGATAGCTATGAACAGCTTAGTAAAATTGCTCCAACTATTATCATTCCTTATGGCACACTGAAGAACGCCCATGAAGAGTTGACGTATTTCGGACTGTGATTTATTAGAGGTTGGATAACAATAACCTGCCAGGGACTCTGGCAGGTTATTGTTATTTATTTATATTTTTTGGGCAGAACATCAAATCAATCGATCCACATGAGCATGTAAAAGTCATTCGCCTCTAACCACGTAGTTTAAGGTCAAAGCATCACTCTTTCAACCATTTTTCAGCAAAATCAGATTCCACAGTTTTAGTGAAAATAGTCTTATATGAATGGTCTAATTTATTATTATGATCTAAAATTATGTTATTATAATTTTCATTCAAATTCTTTACACCATTAATATCAATCGTGGCATGAATGGCTTCCTTTTTGCTTTTATCGTCCCATAAGATTTTGAAATCATAACTAGATATTTCAGGAAAAAATTGATTTATACTCCAAGCATAATCGGCAAGTGAACGATAAATATCTTCTTTAATGGGGAATGACCCCACTTCTGGAATTAAGGAAACAGAAATCCGCGTTTGATTGTCCTTGTTGGTGACATCAAGCTTTTCAACAAACCTGAAAGTGTGATGTGTGTAATAACTAACTTTTTCATTAATGAATTCTGTTCGAGTTATCTTGTTTTTAATAGAAGATTGTGAATTGTTTGCTGAGGAAACAGAACAGGCAGAGATAATCATAGAACTAAAAATAAGGAAGAGCAATGGCAACAGGATTTTTTTCCCTTTTCTCACTTGGTACCTCCACAATTTTATTTTTAGGTTACATAAAATATATGCTTCTTTTTGGGAAGAATGGCGACTTTTTTAATAAACATTATAAAACCACGACAATTTCAACAAAACGCAATCGGAGAGCTTTAAACTAGCTTTCGTCAGATTGCGCGCAGGGAAATTATTTTATATATTATTATATTAAAATCCGTTGAATCGGCGAAGTGAGTAACCTTGACTTGATAAGAAGGATTTAGTTCTTGAATAAGCCTTTGCTTTATCATCACCGGTTGTCGTTGCTTCTCGGGTACTGATGGTTGTACCAGCATCTCCCGTGTAGAATAGAACATGGTCACCTGCTTTCACATAGATATCGTAAATTTGAATAGAAGACGGGGCAATGGTAGCGGTATACGTAGAACTTGCCAAATCATATGTGCCCAATTTTGCAGTGAAACCTGCCGCTCCCCCAACAAAGCCCGAGCAATCTAGGCCAGCGGTTCCCGATTGATATCCCGAAGTAGATGTATTGACATTGCCTGCAAATTTACCTTTGCTGATGGCATCTTTGAAGTTTGTCCAACTAGATGACGAATGAGTCGTCAATCCGTCGTTCCTCCCCAACTATACGGAATACCAGTTTGACTCAAGGGCGTGGCTACGCCAACTAAGTAATCAGGTATTGTGATATTCGATGGACTTGGATTAGATTTATTCGTAGAATTATAAGTCCAAGTAAGTGCAGACATTGAATTCGCATTTGCCTGAGTAGTTGATCTGCTATTAGGTGCAGTAGAAGCGATACCTATTAGGCTCAACTCTGCATGAGTATCACGAAGAGCTTCTTGCTTAATTTGTGCTATATTAGATTTAAAATTTATCGAAGATACAAAACTCTTTTTAACAATTTATAATTCATCTTTGTAACAAATTATTTGATATAATTCGCCATCGGACGTCAATTCAAGTACGTTGTTTGGCGAGAAATAGTAATTATTTAGATTGATGGGTGCGACCGAAACTAATGTATTTCCATTATATTTTTGAGTCTGTAAAATAGATTGTGTAAACTCCCAAATCTATTAAAATAGATATATAGGAAGGTTGGGGAGCACACATGGGATTATGGACAAAAGAACA